>NZ_JBSFEV010000037.1:0-79207 GCF_053594615.1 Streptomyces sp. NPDC001858 | reverse complement strand
GCACGCTGGTCGAAGTCCGCCGCCGCCGCACGGTGATCGAAGTCTGAAACCGCGGCCGCGCGGTGGTCGAAGTCCGCCGCCGCACGCTGGTCGAAGTCCGCCGCCGCCGCACGGTGATCGAAGTCTGAAACCGCGGCCGCGCGGTGGTCGAAGTCCGCCGCCGCCGCACGCTGGTCGAGGTCTGCCGCCGCCGCGCGGTGGTCGGCGACCATGGTGGCTACGCGTGCGGGCAGCCACCCCTGTGTCAGCACCTGCTCGGCGCCTGCCGGGGCGCAGGCCGCCGAGAGCCGGTCGGGGCCGATGCGCAGGGCCGGGTCCTTGGCGTGACAGAGGCTGATGATCTTGTCCAGCGGCTCGGGCACCCGGGTCAGGTCGGCCGAGCCATGGACCACCTGGTAGAGCAGGGCGGCCGCCGCGGCGCCGCTGAACGGCGAGTGTCCGGACGCGGCGAACGCGAGCACCGAGCCGAGGCAGAAGACGTCCCCCTCCGGCCCCATCGGGTCACCGGTGGCCTGCTCGGGGCACATGTACTCCAGGGAGCCGAACAGGCCTCCGGTGCCGGTGAGTTCATAGCCGTCCCGGGCGCGGACGATGCCGAAGTCGATGACGCGCGGGCCGTCCTCGGCGAGCAGCACGTTGGACGGCTTGAGGTCGCGGTGCACCAACCCTTCGGCGTGCACCGCGATCAGCGCCTCGGAGATGCCCGCGCCCAGCGCGAGGACCGTCTCCACCGGCAGCGGACCGTGCGCGGCGACCGCCTCGGCGAGGGTGGGGCCGGGGACGTAGACGGTGGCGAGCCATGGCGTCTCGGCGTCCGGTGCGGCGTCCACCACGGGTGCCGTGTAGACGCCGCCGACCGCCGCCGCGGCCGCCACCTCACGCCGGAAGCGGATGCGGAAGCTTTTGTCCTCCGCCATCTCGGGACGGATGACCTTGACGGCGACGGTACGGCCGGCCGACGACCGCGCCAGATAGACCCGGCCCATGCCGCCCGCGCCGAGCCGGGCGAGAAGACGGTACGGGCCTAGCTGCTCGGGATCTTCTGGGCGCAGTGGCTTCATGCCCTCAGCCGCCTGTTCTTCGTGGTGACGGGTGGGAGTCCCGTGCACGCTGCGGGGGAAGGCCCGGTGGGGGTCTGGACAACAGACTAGGGGCAGAAGTGGCTGACGAGACCACTTCCTGACGACCGTCATCGTTTGCCCGAAGGCAGGCGTTCACCTCTCCTTCCGTCCCCGGAACCCCATATGACGTGGTGTCAGAGATCGGGTGACACGTGCTCCCCCTGCGGGAACAGTGCGCAATGAGCAACAAGTGCAGGATGAAACCACTCACAAGACCCAAGACGTCCGATGTGCCGAACGTCACCCCACGACGAGATGGTCGGCGACAATCTCCGCGAACTCGTCGGGGGTCGCGAGGCGGATGCCGAGCGTCTCGGCCTTGGCCCGCTTGGACCCGGCGTTCTCTCCGGCCACGACGAGGGTGGTCTTCTTCGAGACGCTGGAGGAGGAGCGGCCGCCGGCGCGTTCGATGAGCTCGTTCATCTGGTTGCGGCTCAGTTTCTCCAGCACCCCGGTCATCGCACCGGTGACGACCACGGTCATCCCGGCCAGCGCTCCCTCCGGACCGCCGTCTTCGCTTCGGCCGTCGCCTTGGCCTTCGGTTTCGCCTTCGGTTTCGCCTTCGGTTTCGCCTTCGGTTTCGCCTTCGGTTTCGCCTTCGGTTTCGCCTTCGGCAGTCTCGGCCGTCCTCGGGGCGGGCGGGGTGGCGCCCGGCTCGGTCATGTTCACCCCGGCCGCGGCGAGTCGGTCGATGAGCGGGGCGAGTTCGACGAGTTCGGCGACGATGGACGGGGCCTTCTCGGTGCCGATGCCGTCGACCTGCTGGATCGCCTCGGCGTCGGCGGCCCTGAGGTGGTCCATGGTGGCGAAGTACCGGGCGATACGGCGGGACATGGAGCGGCCGGTGCCGCGGACGCCGAGCGCGCACAGCACCCTCGACAGCGGCTGCGCCCTGGCCGCGCCGATCGCGGCGAGCAGGTTGTCGGTGCTGGTCTCCCCCATCCGCTCCAGCCCCAGGAGCTGGTCGCGGGTGAGCGCGAACAGGTCGGCCAGGTCCGCGACCAGGCCCGCTTCGACGAGTTGGACGACACGGGTGTGGCCGAGGCCCTCGATGTCGAGCTGGTCGCGGCCCGCGGCGTAGGAGAGGGAGGCGACGAGATGGCAGTTGCGGCCGTTCTCGCAGCGCCAGCGCTGTTCGCCGGTGTCGATGCCCGAGCCGCACCGCGGACAGGTCTCGGGGAAGACGATGGGCTGTTCGTCGCCGGTGCGCAGCTGGGCGACGGGGGCCTCGACGCGGGGGATGACGTCGCCCGCCCGGTGGACCATGACGTGGTCGCCCAGGCGCAGGTCGCGGCGGGTGATGTCGGCCGGGTTGTGCAGCGTGGCGTAGGTGATGGTGGAGCCGTCGATCTCCACCGGCTCCAGGACCGCGCGGGGGGCGATGATGCCGGTGCGGCCGACGTTCCACTCCACCGCCAGCAGCCGGGTGATCTTCTCCACGGCCCGCAGCTTGTAGGCGGTCGCCCAGCGCGGTGCGCGCGAACCGGATCCCGCGGCCCGCTGGTCCGCCGCCAGGTCGGCCTTGACGACGATCCCGTCGATCCCGAACGGCAGCGCGGCGCGCAGTGCGGCGATCTCCGCCACCCTGGCCAGGACCGCGTCGACGGTGTCGGCGGTGACGCCGGGCACGGCGGTGGTGGCCGTGGTGTTCACCCCGTACGCGGCGGCCCGGGCCATGAGCTCGCTGTGGGCGCACTCCTCCAGCGTCCGGGCCGTCGCCGGGTCGGTGTCGGGGAGGGGCAGCAGGCCGTAGCCGAAGAAGGTCATCGGCACGGTGTAGGCGCGTTCCCTGGCGCGCAGGGTGCCCGCGGCGGCGTTGCGCGGGTTGGCGAAGGGCGCGCCGCCGTGCGCGGTGCGCACCTCGTTGGCGTGCTCGAACTGCTCGGTCGTCATCAGGACTTCGCCGCGCACCTCCACCGTGACCGGCTCCGCGAGCTCGTCCGGCAGGCCCAGGACGGTGCCGATCGCGTGCGAGACGTCCTCCCCGGCCGTCCCGTCGCCCCGGGTGATCAGCCGGGTCAGCCGGCCGCGGGTGTAGCGGGCCGCGATCGCCAGGCCGTCCAGCTTCGGCTCCACGCTGTAGCACGCCGGCTCCCGGCCGATGCGCCGGGTCAGCGAGGCGGTCCAGGCCGTGAACTCCTCCGCCGAGAACACGTTGTCCAGGCTCAGCATCGGCGCCGTGTGCGGGACGTCGCCCTCGACGGCGCCGCCGGCCACCTTGCCGGTCGGCGAGTCGGCCAGCATCTGCTCCGGGTGCTCGGCCTCCCACACCGCGATGGCGCGCACCAGCCGGTCGTAGGCGTCGTCGTCCAGCCCCGACGTGCCGGCCCCGTAATAGGCGGCCGACGCCTTCACCGCGTCCTCGACCGCCTGCGCGTAGGCGACGGCATCCACAATCACTGCACCGGGTGTAGTCATGGTCGACATCCTGCCTCCCACCACTGACAACGCCCCGGGACAGCGGTCGCGCGCGCCCCGCCCGCGGGCCTCCCGGCAGCCGCGGATCCGCCGGGGTCCGGCGGGCCGGCATCCGCAACTTCCCGCCTCGCCCGGTAACTTGACGCGCCATCATATAGTTGCGAACGGCACGCGGTGATCCTTTGTCCCACGCCGCACGGCCGGAACCCCCACTGGAAAGGCACGACCCTGCGGAACGAACCGCACAGCCGCACCGACGACCCGTCCGCCGGTCTGTCCTCGCCCCGCCGGTCGGCCTTCTCCCCCGCGGCCGACGTGATCGGATCGGAACTCGACCTGCGCATGACCGGCAGTCACGTCGTGCACGCGCTGACCCCCGGCTTCTGCGACGCGGCCTCCGTGTTCCTGCTGGAGCGCTGGCGTCTCGAGGAGAACGCGCACGTCGGCGTGGACCCGCCCCGGATCGAGGCGCGCCGGATCGCGCTGCGCGTCGGACCCGGCGCGTGGGAGGACTGGGAGGGGGTCCTGCCGGTCGGCGAGGTGATCGCCTTCCACCGTGACACGCCCCACGCCCGTGCGCTGACCGCCGGGCACGCGCAGGTGCGCGACGGCGTGGACCCGCACACGTCCGAGCGGCTCATCGCCTCCGGGGACGGTGCGGCGCGCGCCGTCGATCTGCTGCGGGTGGCGTCCTTGCTGGTCGTCCCGCTGCGGTTGCGGGACGTCGTGATCGGCCTCGTGACCTGTGTCCGAGGGCCGGACCGGGCGGCATTCACCCCCGCGGACGTGGCCGCCGTGGAGGCGCTGGCCGCGCGGGCCGCCGTCGCCCTGGACAACGCGCGCCGGTACGAGCGCGAGCGGCGCACCGCGCTCGCCATCCGCAACAGTCTGCCGCCCGGCACGGCCCAGGAGTTCGAGGGCTGCCGCACCGCCCACGGCTGTCTGCCCGCGGGGCAGGGCAACCTCGTCGGCGGCGACTGGTCCGATGTGCTGCGGCGGCCCGGCGACCGGGTGAGTCTGATCGTCGGGGACGCCATGGGGCACGGTCCGGAGTCGGCCGTCGCGATGATTCAACTACGCACCGCGGTCCGTACGTTGGCGGCGCTCGACATCCCGGCGGCCGATCTCATAGGCCGGCTCGACACGCTCGCCGGGGACTCCCCCGGCGTCTCCTTCGCGACCTGCATCTACGCCGAGTGGGACGCCCGGCAGCGCACCTGCACGCTGGTCGGAGCGGGCCACCCGCCCCCGTTGCTGCGCGGCCCCGACGGTCTGACGGCCCCGGTCACGCTGACCGGCGCGGGGCTGCCCCTCGGGCTCGGCACCGGCAGCTACGAGGAGACGGTGCTGAGCGTGCCGGATCCGGCCCTGTTGGTGCTCTACAGCGACGGTCTGGTCGAGTCACGGGACGCCGACATCGACCACGAGATCAGCCGCCTCGCGCGCACGGTGGACGCGGCGGCCGCCGTCGAGCCCGTCGGCGGCGACGGCTCGGACGCGCTGCCGTCACTGCCGTCCCTGTGCCATCGGCTCCTGCACGCGCCCTCCGGCGCGACCGGGGCCGACGACCGCACCTTGCTGCTGGCCGAACTCACGCCCGTCGGCTGCTGAGCGCTCCGCTGGAAGTGCCGCGATGTGCCGTCGTTTCGCTGCGGCGCCATCGTGGCCGGTCGCGCCCGCGCGGCGGAGCCGCAAATGTGAGCGCCCCGCGCCCCTTCAGGGCGCTGCCGAACCGCAGCCGACTTCACCCGACCCGGTTAGCGGCCCGGCCCCGGTTCGCTCACGCCGTCAGGGTCGCCCATACCGCGTTGCCGCCCGTGAGTCTGGACCGGTCGACGCCCCAGGCTTCGGCGAGTTGCTCCACGAGGAGCAGTCCGCGGCCGCCCTCGTCGTCCGGGCCGGGCTCGCAGCGGGGCAGGCCGCGGCCGGTGCGGTCCTGATCGTGCACTTCGAGGCGCAGGCACGCGTCCGTGACCAGCCCGACGCCGCACAGGAACCGGGTGCCGAGCGTGTGCCGTATGGCGTTGGTGGCCAGCTCGGACAGGAGCAGGACGGTGTCCGCGCACAGTTCGCCCGGCAGCCGCCACGCGGTCAGCCGCGCGCCCATGGAGTGGCGGGCGACCGAGACGCTGGAGCGGTGCGCGGGGAGTTCGAGCCAGTGTGTGCGATCCGGGCTCCAGGTGTCCAAGGGCTGTGGGGAGATCGTGTGGGGGGTCACGACGGTCGCCTTCCGTGGGGGGCGGGAGCAGCGGCCGGAGGCCGGGGAAGGTGAGCAAGAGGCCTTGAGGGAAGGGGTGTTCCGGGCGGGCCCTGCGCCGTGAACGCCCGAGCGGCCCGACTCCGTCGGGGGTGGGGGAGCCTGCTGGGGGAACGCTCGTGTTCGGCGGCGCGGTTCACACAACTAACTATGCTCGCACCTAAGTTCAGGCTGCAACCGACTGCCTGATAATTTCAACAAGCCGATATCCGTCTGTTCACTTCAACCGGTCACGGTCAGACTGGTGTCGGCGGCAGACCTTCAGGGTGAGTGACCTTCAGGAGGCGGAGCGTGAGCGAAGGCCGTGCGGGCACGGGCAGCAGCGGCACCGGTGCGCCCACCGTTCTGCGCATGATCCTCGGCCGGCGACTCCAGGAGCGGCGCCAGAACGCGGGCGCGTCGCTGGAGGACGCGGCCAGGGCCCTGCGGGTCAAGCCGCTGACCATCCGCCGGCTGGAGAAGGCGGAGGTCGGCCTCAAGCCGCTCTACGTGGAGATCCTGCTCGAGACCTATGGGGCCGACCCGCAGGAGATCGAGGAGTTCGTCGCGCTCGCCGAGCGGGCCAACGAGCCCGGCTGGTGGCATCCGTACCGGGATGTGCTGCCGAGCTGGTTCAGCGGCTATGTGAGCCTGGAGACCGGCGCCAAGACCCTGCGCACCTACGAACCCCACTACGTCACGGGGCTGTTGCAGACCCCGCGCTACGCACGCGGGGTGCTGAGCGGGGGCTTCCCCAACGACCACGACGAGGATCTGCGCCGCCGTGTCGACCTGCGGCTGCGGCGCCAGAGCCTGTTGGAGAGAGCCGACGCCCCCACGCTGTGGGTGGTGATGGAAGAGGCCGTGCTGCACCGGGTGGTGGCGGCTCCCGAGGTGATGCGGGAGCAGATCGACCGGCTGCTGGAGGTCTCGGAACTGGAGCATGTGAGCGTCGACGTCGTGCCGTTCACGGCCGGCGCCCATGTCGGCGCGTGCGCCCCGTTCACCTACTTCCGGTTCGAGGAACCCGAACTGCCCGACATCGTCTACACCGAGATCCTCTCCGGCGCCGTGTACCTGGACCAGCGCTCCGACGTCGCGGCGCATCTGGAGGCGCACAACCGCATGTCCCTGCTGACCTCGGACACGGTCAGCAGGGCACTCCTGAACCGTATGCGCAAGGAGTACTCATGACCGGCATCGACAGCCATGTCCATCACGTCCACCAGGTCCACGACGTCTACAACGGGATGCCCGCCTCCGACCTCGGCGAGCAGGGCTGGGAGTCCCCGTGGAGCGGCCCCAACGGCGGCCAGTGCGTGCAGACGAAGCAGCTCTCCGACGGCCGCGTCGCGGTGCGGCAGTCGACCGACCCGGCCGGTCCCGCGCTGATCTACACCCCCGAGGAGATGGCCGCGTTCGTCGCGGGAGTCAAACGGGGCCTCGCCGACCACCTCGTGGCCGGCTGACCACCGCCCGGCCGACCACCTCTCGCTCGGCCGGGCGCCTCTCGTTCGGCTGACCGCCTCTCGTTCGGCTGAGGCCTGAGAGCACTCACCCCCCATGCAGACCACCGAAGGGCACCGCACATGACCACCTCGAACGCCTCGCGGGACATCGACACCAGCAGGCCGCACTCGGCCCGGATGTACGACTACTACCTCGGCGGCAAGGACCACTTCGAGGTCGACAAGCTGGCCGCCGAGACCGTCGCCGCGGCCTACCCGGGCATCTTCGTGTGCGCCCGGGAGAACCGCGCCTTCATGCACCGCGCCACCCGGGTCCTCGCGCAGGAACACGGCATACGTCAGTGGCTGGACATCGGCACCGGCATCCCGACCGAGCCGAACCTGCACCAGGTCGCCCAGTCGGTGGTGCCCGAGGCTCGGGTCGTCTACGCCGACAACGACCCCCTGGTCCTGAAGTACGCCGAGCGGCTGATGCGCAGCACGGCCCTGGGCCGCACGACGTACGTCGAGGCCGACGTCAACGACCCCGACACGCTGCTCGACTCGCCCGCGCTGGCCGAGGTGCTGGACCTGGACCAGCCGGTGGCGCTGTCGCTGAACGCCCTCATGCACTTCGTCACCGACGCCCAGGACCCGTACGGCATCGTGAGCCGGCTGCTGGCCGTGCTTCCCTCGGGCAGCGCGCTGGCGCTCAGCCACTGCACGCCCGACTTCGACCCGGCCACCTGGCAGAAGGTCACCGCCATCTACACGGGCGCGGGGACGCCGGTGCAGTTCCGCTCGCAGAGCGACGTCGCCCGCTTCTTCGACGGGCTGGACCTGCTCGACCCGGGCGTCACGGTCGGCCACCGCTGGCGTCCGGACAGCGCCCCGCAGGCCACGGACGCCGAGGTCAGCCTCTGGACGGGCGTGGGCATCAAGCCATGACCCGGTTCGGCAGCGCCCCGAAGGGGCGCGGGGCGCTGACATCTGCGGCTCCGCCGCGCGGGCGCGACCAGCCACGACGGCGGCGCAGCGAAACGAGACGGCACACCGCGGCACGTCCAGCGGAGCGCCTAGTGCTCCCGGGCCGGTAGCCCGTCCAGGCCCGTCTCGCGCATGATGCGGTCGACGGTCTGCGGGAGGGCGCTGTCGGCGCCGATGACGGTCTCGGCGCCGTCCGGCAGCAGATCGAGGTCCCGGTACCAGTCGCGCAGGTCCGCCTCGCCGACCTCGTCGGCGTACGGCTTGGTGGCGTGGCGCACGAGGGTCTCGGCGAACGGCACGTGCAGGTAGTAGCCGTGGGTCGGGCCCCGGTGGTCCGTGCGCAGTCGCGCGAGCATGGCGCCGTAGCGGTCGGCGTAGAGGATGCCTTCGAGGACGACGTGGTACCCGGCGTCCAGGGAGTAGCGGGCGACGGCGTCGATCAGCCCGATGTTCGCAGCGCCGGGCCGGTCGTGCTCGCGCAGCACGATGCGCCGGAGGTTGTCCTGCGCGACCAGGGCCAGGCCGCGGCCGAACCGGTCGCGCAGACCGGCCGCCACCGACGACTTGCCCGAGGCGCTGTTGCCGCGCAGCACGATCAGCCGGGTCTCGCGGGTGCCCACCATCACACCGCCACGCTACCGGGACCCGTGAGGGCGGCATGAGTACGACGACTCATGACGCGGGCCGCGACGCACGCGAGGATCGCCGCATGACGAGGATGAGACGCACGGAACTCCGGTTCGGAATACCGCTGTTGGCGATCCTGGCCGTACTGGTCGCGGGGTGCGGAACCGAGCGGGCGGGCGACACGGCCGGGGACGGCGGCTCCTCGCCGACCGCGGCACGGACGCCGAGCGCGCCGGTGGACTTCCCGTGCCCCGGCGAGAGCCCCGCGCCGACGCCCACGCCGAGCGTGCCCGCCGACTCCCTCGCCGCCTCCGCCACCCCGCCGCTCGACCACTACGCCGAGAACCACGGCTTCATGGTGCCGATCCCCTTGCACGGTGAGCGCCGCTGCGCCGGGCTCGCGGCCGCCGAGCGCATCGAGGCCGCGCTGGAACCGCTGCGCGAGCGCGGCGACTTCGCCCCGGAGAGCACCCGTGGCGCGCTGGCCGGCCTCGGCTACTCCGCCGGGAAGGTGCAGTCGTACCAGAACGGCCCCACCGGGGTGAGCTTCCTGGTCGACGCCCAGCCGCTGTGCCTGGAAGGCACGATGAGCTCCGGAAGCACTCGGGTGGACGCCTTCGCCGGGTATCCCGACCACACCGGGTGCGACCGTCCCTCCGGCGGCCACTGAACCGGCTACACGTGAAAGCACTGTTCGAGCCGATCGAAAACGCGAACTGATGTACGTGAAAGGGTCATTGGGACGTAAGTTGAAGCTCGAACTGCTCACGCCTCGGCTGAAAGACGGACGCCCCTCATGACCGACCCGCAGAACATCGACACGTCGGTGCCGCACTCGGCCCGCATCTGGAACTACTGGCTGGGCGGGAAGGACAACTACCCCGTCGACGAGCAGGCCGGCGACGCCTACACCGACGTCTTCCCGGGCATCGTCACCATCGCCCGCAGCAGCCGGGCCTTTCTGCGCCGCAACATCACCCACCTGGTCTCCGAGGCGGGCATCCGGCAGTTCCTGGACGTCGGCACGGGCCTGCCGACCGCCGACAACACCCACGAGGTCGCCCAGCGCCTCGCCCCCGAGTCGCGGATCGTCTACGTCGACAACGACCCGCTGGTCCTCGCGCACGCCCGCGCCCTGCTGACCTCCACCTCCGAGGGCGCGACCGCCTACGTCGACGCCGATGTGCTGGACCCGGAGCGCATCCTGGCGGCCGCCGCCGAGACGCTGGACTTCGGCCGCCCCACCGCGCTCATCCTCAGCAACATCCTGGGCCACGTCGCCGGCCACGACCAGGCCCGCTCCATCGTGACCCGGCTGATGGCGGAACTGCCGTCCGGCAGCTATCTCTCCGTCAACGACGGTTCGCGAGGCATCGACCCGGTCTTCGAGCAGGCGCAGGACGCCTACAACGAGAGCGGCGCCGTGCCCTACAACCTGCGCTCGGTGGACGAGATCACGGCGTACTTCGACGGCCTGGAACTGCTGGACCCGGGCGTCGTCCCGGTTCCCCTCTGGCGTCCGGAGGCCGGCTCGCCGGCCCCGGCGGTCATCGGCGAGCACGGCGGCCTGGCCCGTAAGCCGTAGCCGCCCGTAGCCGCCCCACCCGTCGTCGACGCCCCCGCTCACAGGAGGCGGCGGATGTCCCCGCGGACGCGGTAGAAGCCGCCGGCCGCCGTGTGCAGGGCGTCGACGACGTAGCGCGCCCCGGGCTCGCGTATCTCGCGCGGGAACTGGACGTTCCAGGACGTGTCGTAGCCCTCGGAGACGACATGCACCCGGACCCGGCCGGACTCCTGGACGCACTCGACGACGATCGCGCCCGAGGGCGCCCGGTCCAGCGTGGTCACCGCCGCGGCGGCCGTGGCCGGGGCGTAGGTCGGCAGGGCGGCGGCGAGCTTGACGTCCCGCGCGACCGGCACCGTGCCCTGCTGCGCCGCGGCGACGGCCGTCTCGCTCGCGTCCACGCACACCAGCGAGCCGTCCGTGGTCACCAGGTACAGGCGGTCGTCGCGGTACTGCATCGACAGGGCCGAGCCGCCGCCGGTGCCGAGCTTCCACAGGCGCGTGCCGTCCCGGTCGAAGCAGTAGACGGACGACGACGCGTCACCGGCGAACACGAAGCGCCCGCCCGGCGAGGTGGCGCACGAGTACACCGCGCTGTCGCAGCCGTACGTGGCCTCGACCGCGCCGGTCGCCTTCGACAGCCGCTGGACCACCCGGTGGGCGGTTCCCGCGTACACGGCGTCGTCCTCCTGCCAGCCGAACAGGACGCCGCCGCGGGTGGGCGTGTGCCAGAGTTCGCCGCCGCCGTCGGGCGCGTAGGCCGTGACGCCCGCGTGGTGACCGTGGTAGACGGCGCGGTCGTCGGCGCGGACCATCCAGGCGTGCTCGCCCTGGCTGCGCCGGGCCCACTGGTGTTCGTCCTCGTGGTCGATGACGGTGAGCCGGCCGTCGCGGTCGGACACGTTCAGGACGCCCTCGTGGATGTCCAGCCAGAAGATGTCGACGTCGGCGGAGATGTCGTAGGCCGCGAACGGCAGTTTCGAGGACAGGTCGTAGACCTTGCCGTCGTCACAGCCGGCGTAGATCCAGAACTCGTCGGCGACCAGGCACTTCACGCCGTCCGGCAGGTTGAAGCGGGCGAGGACGCCGCCGTCGTGGTCCAGGGTGTAGACGTCGCCCGACTGGTTGCCGACCCAGCAGTGGTCGTCGTCGACATGGATGCCGAACGCCGAGGAGCCGGTGGCGAAGCGCCACAGCACGGGTGCCACGGCGCGTGCGGTGGAGGGCGCGGACGTCACCTGACGGCGGGTCACCGAACGCGGGGCGCGCTGTCCGGCGACGGCCGGGGCGTAGCCCTTGCGGACCTTCTCGCCGACCTTCTTCGCGGCGGCGGCCCGCGCCTTCTCGGCGGTCGGGAACGTCGTCGTCTGCAGCTGGCCGGTGGCGCCGATCCGCCCGTACCGCACCGTCACCACCACGCCGTCGACGGTCACTTCGTAGAACTTGTGCGCACCTTCGCCGTCCTGCGACAGCTCCAGATACGTCGTCGACACCGTGCTGGACGCGGTAGACATGGCAGACCCCTCCCCAGGGTGGACCCGCGGCCGTTCCGGCGGGTCCCACTGACCGAACCGTAGGCGCAGGCACTGACAATCGCCCTCGCGTGCCTCCCCGCGGTCAGCTCTCGGGATCCTTAGGCGACCGGCCGGGCGGGGTCTCGCCTGCGGTGAGGTGTTCCAGGACCTCGACCAGTTCCTGGCAGGCGCGTTCCACGGAGCGTCGGGTGTTGCGCTGCTCGGTGATCACCGCGGAGAGCAGCAGGGCGGTCAGGGCCATCGTCCCGTTGAAGGCCTGGAGCTTGCTCATCACCTCGACACGGGACAGACGTTCGAACGGGCCGACCCCGTCCGTCGCGGCGATCGTGGCCATGACCGAGGTGAACAGGGCGCACAGCATGCTGCCGGCGAGCTGGAACCGCAGCGCCGCCCAGATCAGCATGGGGTAGACGAGGAAGAGCAGGCTGACGGGGCTGTGCGTGGCCAGCGGGACGAGGGCGAGGGAGACGAGCGCCAGGCCCGAGGCCTCCTTCCAGCGGGACAGCCGCAGCGGGCGCTGTATCGCGTGCAGCACGAGCAGGACCGGCGTCACGATCAGCACGCCCATCGCGTCGCCGACCCACCAGGCCAGCCAGACGGCCCAGAAGCTCCGCGGGTCGAGCTTGTCGGTGAGGACCAGGAGGCCGACGCCCACGGTCGAGCTGAGCAGCATGGCGGTGAGGGCGCCCAGGAAGACCAGGGCGAGGCCGTCCCGCAGCCGGGCGAGGTCGTTGCGGAAGCCGACCTTGCGGAGCATGAGGTAGGCGCAGACGGGGGCGGCGGTGTTGCCGACCAGGTTGCCCATCACCACGGGCCGCAGCGAGGTCAGGGACATGATGACGAGGAGGGCTCCGAGGGCGATGCCCGGCCAGGTGCGGAGCCCGAAGAGCAGCAGGCAGGCCACCGCCACTCCGGTGGGGGGCCAGATGGGGGTGAAGACCGCGCCCTCGACGACGAGCTCCCGCATGAGCCCCAGCCGCCCGGCCGCGTAGTAGCTGAGCGCGACGGCCAGCGTCAGGACGGCGAGGGCGGCTGGTCGGCGCAGATCCGGGGTACCCACCACAGCAGCCATCAGACACCGGCGTGACGCTGTCGGCGCGGCGAGACGCGCCGTGGCGGGCCCCTTGGGGCCCTATGGCTGAACCCGGGGGATCTGCGGCGCCACCAGTCCGTCGTGGCCCACCACGAGCACGGCCGCGTCGTCCTCGTGTCCGACGCGCTCGGCGCCCTTGATCACCGCGGCGGCGAGCGAGCCCGCGGTCATGCCCGCGACGGCGGCGATGCCCGCGAGCCGTACGACGTGGTCGAGGCCCTCCTCGACGGCCAGGGTCGGGCCCTCGACGACGCCGTCCGTGAGCAGCACGAAGACTCCGCCCTTGGTGAGCCGGTAGCGGGTGACCGGGTAGTCCATGCCCTCCTGGACCCCGAGGGGCGGTCCGCCCTCGTCCTCGGCGACGCCGGACTTGCCGTCCGCCGTGGCCCACACACAGGGGATGTGGCCGGCCCGGGCGCTCTCCAGGACTCCGGTGGCGGGGTCGAGGCGCATGAAGGTGCAGGTGGCGAAGAGGTCGCTGCCGAGGGAGAGCAGCAGGTCGTTGGTTCGGGCGAGGAGCTCGCCGGGCTCGCTGGTGACGGAGGCGAGGGCGCGCAGGCCGACCCGGACCTGGCCCATGAACGCGGTCGCCTCGATGTTGTGGCCCTGGACGTCGCCTATGGACAGGCCTATGCGGCCGTCGGGCATGGTGAAGGCGTCGTACCAGTCGCCGCCCACGTTGAGTCCGTAGCAGGCGGGCGCGTACTTCACGGCCAGCCGGAAGCCGGGGGCCACGGGCAGGTCCCTGGGCAGCATGCCGCGCTGGAGGGCGAGGGCCAGCTCGACGCGGGAGCGTTGCAGCTCCGCGCGCTCGCGCGCCTGGGCGGTCAGCGAACCGAGCCGGGCCAGCAGCTCGTCGCCGTCCTCCGTGGGGCGCTTGCGGGACATTGATCACTCCGGCGGGACGGCGGCTCGTCAGGAGGGCACAGGACAGAGGACAGCGGGCAGAGGACAGAGGGCGGCCATATCGGGCAAACCTCATATTTTACCTTTACAGGATGATAGCGGCCTCGGGGCCTGGCCCGAAACGGGACCCGGAGAGGAGGATGCCCACCGCGACGGTCTTCGGTCACCGACGGCATCGATACGAACTCCGAGGGGCATCCCAGCGTGAACATATCGATCGAGAGCATGCGCGGCGCCGATGCTCCGGCTCGCTTGTTCGAGGCCGCCCTGAACCGGACCTCGCTCCTCAAGGCGGTACTGCCGGACGACATCGAGAGCCGGCGGGAGCGATTCGTCCGCGACATGCGGCAGGGATCTCCGCATAGTCCGGTATTCACCTACCCCGAGACGGATGCGACCCGCACCGAGCCCCTGCGGCAGATCGTGGACGACTACGGCGCGCACGACGACCCGTTGATCCGGTTGATGGCGGACGAGGCGTCTAAGCACCTCGCGAGATTCCAGGCCTGCGTGAGCCACGAGGCCGACCGCATCACTCGGGAACTGTCCGCCGAGAACGGGGTGCCCGACGAAGCGCTGCTCGCCGAAGCCCTCGCATTCCTTCGCGCGAGAAAAGAGCGGACGCCCCCCGAGGAGGACCGGAGATTCTCCGCCGCGGATGCGCTGAAGGCCGTGGAGAAGACACTCGTCGCACAGGGTCTGACCGACTGGAAGCCCCAGATCCATCCGGAGATGGCCGCCCGTATGAGCGTCCGGTCAGGGAACCGGACGGTGAACATCCGCGCGGATCTGCGCCTCGGGGAGAACGAACTCGTCGGACTCGTCACCCACGAGATCGGCACCCATGTCTTTCGCTGGGAGAACGCCCGCCGGGTGGCCGACGTCCTGTGCGTTCGGCTCTCCGGGGCCACCGCCACGGAAGAAGGTCTGGCCGTGTGGAACGAACAGCGGGCCACCGGCGGAAAATCGCTCGATCCGAGATTCGCCCTGCGCGTCGTCGCCGTGCACACGGCGTTGCGCGGCAGTTTCGTGGACGTCGTCCACGCCCTGCTGCCTTTCGTGCCGGTCGAAGCGGCCTTCGACGTGGCGACGCGCGTGAAACGCGGACTCGTCGACACCGCCGAGCCCGGCGGCTTCATCAAGGACCATGTGTATCTGGCCGGCTATCGCATGGTGCGGGAACACCTGGACCGCAATCCCGGCGAACACGATCTCCTGATGGCCGGCAAATGGCCGCTGAACCGCCTTTCCCTGCTCCGCGACGCGGATGTCGTCGCCGAGCTCGGCGACGGCATCCGACGACCCGACGAGCGCTTCATCGAGCGGACGCGCGAGATCGTGCGGGGCCTTTCCCCGGTTCCCTGACCTGCTCGGCGAGCGTCTCGTCGACCAGGTCAGTGACCGGCGGGCTCGCCCTCGTCGGCGGGAGTGCCGGGCTCCTCGGCCACCGGAAGCGGCGCATCGTCCCCGCTCCGACCGCGCGGCACGCGACCGCCCGCCGCGAACGCCGCGGCCACCTTCTGCGACCACTCCGGCTTCGGCGGCTGCTCCTCGATGCCGAACACCCGCCCCCTTCGGAACGTTCCGAAGACGATCGAATCGGCGGGCAGTTCGTACCTCATCTCGAACTGTCTGCCGATCCCGGAGAATCCGTCCCGCACGAAGCAGCGGAACCGGAAGGTGGCCCGGTCGGCGTTGCCGTGCGTACGCTGACCGGCGAGCAGGACGAGATCCGCCTCCTTCCCGCCGTAGGTGATGGTGTAGGTCCCGAGCTCCTTGCCGTTGCTCTTGTTCCTCTTGCGCCCGCTGATCGACATTGGGTCCGGCCGGTCGCGCGGAACGAGCTTGCTCTTCGTGGCGTCACGCTCGTTCGGATAGAGAAGCGTCAATTCGAATCGAGGCTCGACGAGCGCACGCCGGGTCTTGTTGGAGATCTTGATGCTGTAGCGAAAATCCTGTTTCTCCTCGGACCACCAGGCGGAGATTTCGGGAGAGATCTCGATGCGCGGCCTGAGCATGCGCAGACCCAGCAGTGAAAGTCCCGAGGCGGCGAGAGCGGATGCGGTCTTCTCTACGATTCCGATCAGCAGATCCATGCGGCAGCGGAGCACCTTCTACGATGACGGATCATGGATGGAGGGTGACTGAGCGCTGAAGTGTGGCACAGCACCAGGCCGCACGGAACCCGATCCGACGCCGGTGATGAAAGGGTTACGCAATTCTGTCGGAACAGGGCAGAGTCGAGCGTTTTCGCGCATCTTCTGGGGTCGCAAGGGGCCGGGCCGCATAGGTGATGCGGACGACGCCGTCGGCATGCCGTTGCGTGTCGCCCCTCACGCCGAACACCTCGCGCAGGAGGTCCGGGGTCAGGACTTCCAACACCGGGCCGGCCGCGACCACTTCGCCCTCGTGCAGCACGACGAGGGCGTCGCAGAGGCGGGCGGCCAGATCCAGGTCGTGCAGGACCGCCAAGGTGGTGATGCCGGTGCTGCGGATCAGGTCCAGGAGTTCGAACCGGGCGCGGATGTCGAGGTGGTTGGTGAGTTCGTCCAGGACGAGCAGCTGCGGCCGTTGGGCCAACGCCCTTGCGAGCAGGACGCGTTGGCGTTCGCCGCCGGAGAGGGTGGCGTAGTCCCGGTGGGCGAAGGGGCCGACCCCGCAGCGGGCGACCGCTTCGGCCACGGCGTCGCGGTCCTCGGCGCCGTCGCGGCCCAGCAGTCCGTGGTGGGGGGTGCGGCCGAGGGCGACGATCTCGGTGACGGTCAGACCGGTGGTGGTGCCGGCGTCCTGGAGGACGGCCGCCGTGCGGCGGGCGGCGGTGCGGGCGGAGAGTTCCCAGACGTCGTCGCCGCCCACCCACTCCCTGGGCGGGTCGCAGCGAACGGTAGACCGTGCGCAGCAGCGTGGACTTGCCGCTGCCGTTGGGACCCACCAGCCCGACGATGTCGCCCTTGGCGGCCTCCAGGGTGACCTCGCGGAGGATCGGCCTGCGGTCCAGGGTGATGTGGAGCCGGTCCACGGTCAGTTTCATACGCTCGTCAGTTTCATACGGAGTCCAGGGCCCGCGCCTTCCCGGCCTGCGCCTCGGTCACCAGCCGGGCGATCCGGGCTAGTTGGGTGTCGGCGCCGACTGCCGTGGCCCGGACGAGGAGCAGCCCGCCGGCGTTGACGGCCCCGCCGACCACCGCGGAGCCCGGTCCCACCTCGACCGGCTCGCTCTCGCCGGTGACCAGGGACAGGTCGACCGCGGAACTGCCCTCCACCACCTCGCCGTCGCTCGCGACCCGCTCCCCCGGCCGTACGACGAAGACCTGCCGCACCCCCAACTCCTCGATGGGGACGAGTCGTTCGGAGCCGTCGCCCGCCCGGACGGACACCTCCTCGGCGGCGAGCCGGGCCAGCGAGCGCAGCGCCGCCCCGGTCTCGTGCCGGGCCCGCGCCTCCAGGAACCGCCCGGCGAGCACGAACAGCGGTACGCCGACGGCCGCTTCGAGATAGACGTGCGCGACGCCGTCCGAGGCGGTCGGCACCAGCGTGAACGGCATGCGCATACCGGGGTCGCCGGCGCCGCCGAGGAACAGCGCGTACGCCGACCAGCCGAAGGACGCCGCCACGCCCAGCGAGACCAGCGTGTCCATGGCCGCGGCGGAGTGCCGCAGGCCTCGTACCGCGCGCTCGTGGAAGGGCCAGGCGCCCCATACGGCGACGGGCGCGGCGAGCACGAAGACAGCCACTGCCAGTTGCGGAACTGAAGGGCGGGTGCCATCGACAGGACGAGCACGGGGACCGCCAGGAGTGCGGTGACGACGAGTCAGTGGCGTTCCTGCCGGGCGGCCTCGGACTCACCGCCGCCGTCACCGCCGTCACCTCTGTCGTCGCCCGTGGGCTCCCGCTTCTCGGGCGGCCGAGGCAGGGCGGCCGTGTAGCCGGCCTTCTCGACGGTCGCGACGAGTTCGTCCCGGCTGATGTCCGCGGGATGGCTCACGCGGGCCGATCCGGTGGCGAGATTGACGGTCGCCGTGACGCCGTCCAGCCTGCCGAGCTTCTTCTCGACCCGCGTCACGCAGGCCCCGCAGGTCATGCCGCCCACGGTCAGATCGGTGATGAGCATGGTGCTCACCGGGTCCGCGGCCATCAGCCGCCTCCCCCGTGCATGTCCTCCATGCCGTCCGTACCGTC
Organism: Streptomyces sp. NPDC001858; assembly: GCF_053594615.1. Classification (NCBI taxonomy): domain Bacteria; kingdom Bacillati; phylum Actinomycetota; class Actinomycetes; order Kitasatosporales; family Streptomycetaceae; genus Streptomyces; species Streptomyces sp. NPDC001858. The sequence goes on along the minus strand of NZ_JBSFEV010000037.1, from coordinate 61,093 downwards.
CATGTCGCCCATACCGCCGGTGTCGCCGGTTTCACCCGTGTCGCCGACTCCCCCGCCGCCGCCGTCGTCGCCGTCGTCCGTGCCGGTTTCGGTGCTGTGCATTCCGGGGGCGACGGGGCCGGCGGCCGCTCCGGCCGTATACGACACGGCGAAGACCAGGGTCAGCAACAGGAGGAAGCCCCAGAGGGCGGGCGGGGGCGCGGCTCTGCGTAAGGCCGCGCCCGCACCGAGCAGGGAGGATTGCCGGGACTCGTCCATCAACCGCGTCTCCAGACCACGTCGTACGACGTCGTCGGGATCGCGCCGTACCGATTCAGTAGTCGGACGGGCCGGGGACGGAGTTCCGGAGCAGAGATGTGGCGCGCGTCACATCAGAGGCGCGGGCTCAGCCGGCCAGCGCCGCGTCCACCACGTCCTTGGCCTCCTCCTGGACCCGGCGGAGGTGGTCGGGGCCGAGGAACGACTCGGCGTAGATCTTGTAGACGTCCTCGGTGCCCGACGGGCGGGCCGCGAACCACGCGTTGGCGGTGGTGACCTTGATCCCGCCGATGGACGCGCCGTTGCCCGGGGCCTCGGTGAGCACGCCGGTGACCGCCTCCCCGGCCAGGGTGTCGGCGGTGACCTGCGCGGGCGAGAGCCTGCCGAGCAGCGCCTTCTCCTCCCGGGTGGCCACGGCGTCGATACGGGCGTAGGCGGGCGAGCCGAAGCGTTCCGTCAGTCCGGCGTAGTGCTCGGACGGCGTCTTTCCGGTGACCGCCGTGATCTCGGAGGCCAGCAGCGCCAGGATGATGCCGTCCTTGTCCGTGGTCCAGACGGAGCCGTCCCGGCGCAGGAAGGACGCGCCCGCCGACTCCTCGCCGCCGAAGCCGAGCGAGCCGTCGACCAGCCCGTCCACGAACCACTTGAAGCCGACGGGCACCTCGACCAGCCGGCGCCCGAGGTCGGCGGCGACCCGGTCGATCATCGAGGAGGACACCAGCGTCTTGCCGATGCCCGCGGCGGCGGGCCACTGCTCGCGGTGCGCGAAGAGATAGGCGATGGCGGCGGCCAGGTAGTGGTTGGGGTTCATCAGGCCCGCGTCCGGGGTGACGATGCCGTGCCGGTCGGCGTCGGCGTCGTTGCCCGTGGCGATGCGGAAGCGGTCCCGCTGGTCGATGAGGGAGGCCATCGCGTACGGCGACGAGCAGTCCATGCGGATCTTGCCGTCCCAGTCGAGCGTCATGAACCGCCAGGTGGGGTCGGTGAGCGGGTTGACGACCGTCAGGTCGAGCCGGTGCTGTTCGGCGATCCGGCCCCAGTAGGCGACGGAGGCCCCGCCGAGCGGGTCGGCGCCGATCCGGACGCCGGCCGCGCGGATCGCGTCCAGGTCGAGGACGTTCGGCAGATCGGCGACGTATGTGCCGAGGAAGTCGTAGCGGTCGGTCGTGGGCGCGGCGAGCGCCCGGGCGTAGGGGACGCGCCGGACGTCCTTCAGGCCGGCCGCGATGATCTCGTTGGCCCGGTCCTGGATCCAGGAGGTGGCGTCGGAGCCGGCGGGGCCGCCGCTCGGCGGGTTGTACTTGAACCCGCCGTCGGCGGGCGGGTTGTGCGACGGGGTGACGACCACGCCGTCGGCGAGGGCGGCGGCGCGCCCGCGGTTGTGGGTGAGGATCGCGTGCGACACGGCGGGCGTGGGCGTGTAGCCGTCGGCGTCGTCGATGAGCACGGTCACGCCGTTGGCCGCGAAGACCTCCAGGGCGGTGACCCGGGCGGGCTCGGACAGGGCGTGGCTGTCGGCGCCGAGGAAGAGGGGGCCGTCGGTGCCCTGGGCCGCGCGGTACTCGCAGATCGCCTGGCTGGTGGCGGCGATGTGGTCCTCGTTGAACGCCGTGTTGAGCGAGGACCCGCGGTGCCCGGAGGTGCCGAACGCCACGCGCTGCGCCGGGTCGGCCGGATCGGGGTGCAGCGCGTAGTACGCGGTGACCAGCCGGGCGACGTCGACGAGATCCTCGGGGCCGGCCGCCTGGCCCGCTCGCTCGTGCTGCATGTGCCCGCTCCTCCACGTCGGTGATCATTGACCTGCGGCTCCCATCCTCCCTCGTGGGGGCGGAGGTCGGCGACCACGGGTCCGGTTTCCGTGCGGTGCGTCGGCCCGGAAGCGGGATCTGAGTAGCCGTACTCAGGCGCGGGCGTCGCCGCGCCGCGAGACTTGAGGCTCCGATCACCTTTCAGCGGGGAGGCCCCCTCGTGTTCAGCCGTGCCGTCATCGCCCTGACGCCGTTCTTCGGGCGGCTCACCGTGACCAGTGAGATCAAGCTGCGGCTGCCCGCGGGGACCATCTTCGTGGCCAACCACGACTCCATGGCCGACCCCGCCGTCGTCATGGCCGCGCTGCGGCGGTACGAGCTGGAGCCGGTGGTCATGGCGACGGCTGGGCTGTGGCGGATACCGCTGCTCGGCAGGGCGCTGACCCGCGAGGGCCACATCCCGGTCCGCCGCCGGACGGCGCACGCGGCGCTGGCGCTCGACGCCGCCGCCGAGGCGCTGGCCGGCGGGCGGCACGTCCTGCTCTACGGCGAGGGCGGGCTGCCGCGCCGCCGGGACGCCGGGGCGACGCCGCCCGAGGCGTTCCGCACCGGCCTCGCCCGACTGGCGCAGTCGACGGGTGCGCTGGTCGTACCGGTGGGGCACGCGGGCGCCCGCCGCATCGCCTCGGGCTCCACGGCGAAGCAACTGGCGGGCACTCTGACGGCCCCGATCCGCCGCCCGCACTGCCACGTCCACCTCGGCGCGCCGCTGCGCCTGCCCAAGGAGACGGAGAGCGGCACGACAGCCGCCCAGCGCGCGGTCACCACCGCCTGGCGCACGGCAGCCCGCGCCGTCGGAGAACACCCGAAGTAAGAGCGACCGGCACACAGTTGCGGCCCCGGCCGCCCGCAAGGCCGAACAACAGCACGACGGCAGCCCGACGGAGCGCTCCGCTGGAAGTGCCGCGACGTGCCGTCGTTCCGCCGCGGCGCCGTCGTGGCCGGTCGCGCAGATCACCGCGCCCCTTCAGGGCGCTGCCCAACCGCAGCCGACTTCCCCCAACCCGCTCGGCACACCGAACGCGGCGCTGTCGTTTTGCTGCCGCGCCATCGTGGCCGGTCGCGCAGTTCCCCGCGCCCCTTCAGGGCGCTACCTCACCGCAACCGACCTCCCCGACCCGCTCGGCACGCCGAACACGGCGCTGTCGTTCCGCCGCCGCGCCGTCGTGGCCGGTCGCGCAGTTCCCCGCGCCCCCTTCGGGGCGCTGCCGGCTTGCCCAGCCCCGGCTGCCGCTACGGCCGTCGGGGGCTCGGCGGCGCCGTGCTGTCGCGGAGTACCAGCCGGGTGGGCACCAGCGTCGTTCCCCGTTCCGAGCCGTCCGGGCGCATCTTGCGGAGCACGGCCTGGACGCAGAGGCGGCCGACCTCGGCGAAGTCCTGGTGCAGGGTGGTGAGCGGGGGCAGGAAGGAACCCGCCTCGGGGATGTCGTCGAAGCCGATGACGCTGACGTCCTCCGGCACCCGGCGGCCCCGTTCGTGCAGGGCGCGCAGCAAGCCCAGGGCCATCTGGTCGTTGGCCGCGAAGATCGCCGTGCACTCCTGGCGGGCCGCGAGTTCGAGGCCCGCCCGGTAGCCGGACTCCGCCGACCAGTCGCCCCGGACGAGCGGCGGCGGGGTGCGGCCCGCCTCGGCGAGGGCGGCACGCCAGGCGTCCGCGCGGCGCTGTGCGGCGAACGAGTCCGCGGGGCCGCCCAGGTGCCAGACGGCCTCGTGGCCGAGGTCGAGAAGATGCTGGACGGCGGTGCGGGTGCCGCCGGCCTGGTCGGTGTCGACGACGGTGTAGTGGTCGCCGGCGTCGGAGTCGACCACCACCACCTGGACGTGCGGCGGGAGTTTGACGGTCGCCGCGTCCAGCAGATGCACCTCCATGATGACGATGACCGCGTCGACGGCGAGTTCCTCCAGCCGGGAGAACGCGCCGCGCACCTCGTCGGTGGTGGGGACGGCCACCGGGAGCAGCGTCACCGCGTACCCTTCGGCGGCCGCCGAGGTGGCGATGGCCTCCAGGGTGCGTACGTTGCCGGTGGTGGACAGCGTGAAGGTGATCACGCCGATGGTGCGGAACTCCCCGCGCTTGAGGGCGCGGGCGGCGCTGTTGGGCCGGTAGCCGAGTTCCTTCATGGCCTCGAGCACCTGCCGCCGGGTCTCCTCGTTCACCCCCGCGTAACCGTTGGAGACGCGGGAGACGGTCTGCGAGGACACCCCGGCAAGCCGTGCGACGTCCGCCATGGAGGCCGTGGCCCGATGGCGTCCCGACGCCCTCGCCGGTGTTCTTTCAGCCATGTCCACTCGGTGGGCCCACCTCTCTGTCGGCTCGGGTGTCATGGACTCTTCAGATGCCCTTGACCATCGTTATCGGGGCAGTGTAGACATGCCGCCATCAGATGTTTACGTAAACATAACAGTTCATCGAGCCTCTTGCGTGGCTGATGTTTACGTAAACATCATGGTGCCGGTGGGGCTTCCGGAATTCTCCGTGCAACACCTACCGGTTCCAGGACTGGACGAGCGAGGAACGACATGACGACGCTGCAACCGCCGGCGGCCGCCGAGCCGCGGCCGGCACCCCCGCCGGCGAAACGGGACCGCCGATCCTGGACGGGGTGGGGCTTCATCGGCCCCTTCGTGGCCGTGTTCGCCCTGGTGTTCCTGGCTCCGATCGCGTACTCGATCTACCTGAGCCTGTTCCGGGACCAGTTGATCGGCGGCAATCAGTTCGTCGGCCTGGACAACTACACACGGGCCTTCCAGGACGACGCGTTCTGGGCGGCCGTCGGCCGGGTGGCGCTCTTCCTGGTGATCCAGGTGCCGATCATGCTGGGCATCGCCCTGCTGGTGGCGCTGGCGCTGGACAGCGGCCGGCTCTACGGCAAGAGCTTCTTCCGGATCACGATCTTCCTGCCGTACGCCGTGCCCGCCGTGGTCGCCACCCTGATGTGGGGCTTCATGTACGGCACCAAGTACGGCCTGGTGGGCGACATCAACTCCGCATTCGGTGTCACCCTGCCCGACCTGTTCTCCCCCGGCTGGATCCTCGCCTCCATCGGCAACATCGTGACCTGGGAGTTCGTCGGGTACAACATGCTGATCTTCTACTCGGCGCTGCGGGTCATCCCGACCTCGCTGTACGAGGCGGCGGAGATCGACGGCGCCGGTCAGTGGCGGATCATCAGCTCGATCAAACTGCCCGCGATCCGGGGCGCGATCGTCATCGCGACGATCTTCTCGATCATCGGCAGCTTCCAGCTCTTCAACGAGCCGAGCATCCTGCGTCCACTGGCGCCGAACGCCATCACCACGGACTACACGCCGAACTTCTACACGTACTCGCTGTCCTTCAACGGCCAGCAGCACAACTACTCCGCGACGGTGGCCATCATCATGGGCGTCATCACGATGATCGTCGCCTACGTCGTCCAGCTGCGCGGCATGCGCAAGGGAGCGTGACCCCGATGAGCACCTCTGTCACCTCCTCCCCCGCGAAGAACACCGCCCCCAAGCTGCGGACCCCCCGTAAGGCGCACAACCCCGGCAAGCCGAAGCGCAATGTGCTGCTGACGGGGCTGATGGCCCTGATGGTCCTCTACACCGTGGTCCCGCTGATCTGGCTGGTCATCAACGCCACGAAGACCCAGGCGGGCCTGGCCGACTCCAACGGCCTGTGGTTCGCCGACGACTTCGCCCTGTGGGACAACATCCGGGACACCTTCACCTACCACGACGGCATCTTCGGCCGCTGGCTGCTGAACACCCTGCTGTACGTGGTGCTCGGCGCGGGCGGCGCGACGCTGCTGGCCGTGCTGGGCGGGTACGCGCTGGCGAAGTTCCAGTTCCCCGGCAAGCGCGCGATCTTCGCCGTGGTGATCGGCGCGGTGGCCGTGCCGGCCACGGCGCTGGCGGTGCCGACGTTCCTGATGTTCAGCAAGATGGGACTCACCGACACCCCCTGGGCAGTGATCATCCCCTCGCTGGTGTCGCCGTTCGGCCTCTATCTGATGTGGGTGTTCGCCGCGGAGGCGATCCCGACCGAGCTGCTGGAGGCGGCCCGGATGGACGGGGCGGGCGAGGCGCGGATCTTCTTCCGGGTCGTGCTGCCGCTGCTGGCCCCCGGGATCGTGACCGTGCTGCTGTTCACCACGGTCGCCACCTGGAACAACTACTTCCTCCCGCTGATCATGCTGAAGGACCCCGACTGGTACCCGCTGACGCTGGGTCTGGGGGCCTGGAGCTCCCAGGCCCAGACCATCGGCGGCGACGTGATCTTCAACCTCGTGATCACGGGATCCCTGCTCACGATCCTTCCCCTGATCGCCGCCTTCCTGTTCCTCCAGAAGTACTGGCAGTCCGGCCTCGCCGCCGGAAGTGTCAAGGAGTGACGGGCCGCGCTCCCCAGCCCCACATGTGAGCAACACCAGCACCACCCCAACCTGTCCCGCCCACGAAGAAGTGGAAGCAGCCCCATGCGCAGAACAACGAGCCGCATCCTGCGCGGCATCGCCCTCGTCTCCACCCTTGCCCTGGGCGCCACCGCCTGCGGCGGCTCGGACGACGACTCCGACACGAAGGCCGTCTCCGCCGGCGACATCCAGGCCGCCCTGGACAAGGGCGGCGACATCACGGTCTGGGCCTGGGAGCCCACCCTGAAGACCGTGGCCGCCGACTTCCAGAAGAAGTACCCGAAGGTCAAGGTCAACCTGGTCGGCGAGCGCTCCGGCGACAAGCACTACACCGCGCTGTCCAACGCGATCTCGGCCGGCAAGGGCGTCCCGGACGTCGCCCAGGTCGAGTACTTCGCGCTCGGCCAGTACTCCCTGACCAAGGGCCTGACCGACCTGGCCCCCTACGGCGCCGACAAGCTCGCCTCGAAGTACACGCCCGGCCCGTGGAACGCGGTCAGCGACGGCGACAAGGTCTACGGCCTGCCGATGGACTCGGGCCCGATGGCGCTGTTCTACAACAAGACGGTCTTCGACAAGCACAAGATCGCCGTCCCGACCACCTGGGACGAGTACCTGGACGCGGCCCGCAAGCTCCACAAGGCCGACCCCAAGGCCTACATCGCCAACGACACCGGTGACGCGGGCTTCACCACCTCCCTGCTGTGGCAGGCCGGTTCGCGCCCCTACAAGGTCGACGGCACCAAGGTCGCCATCAACTTCGACGACGCCGGCGCCAAAAAGTTCGAGACGGTCTGGCAGACGCTGATCGACGAGAAGCTGCTCGCCCCGGTCACCGGCTGGACCGACGACTGGTACAAGGGTCTGGGCGACGGCTCCATCGCCACCCTGGCCACCGGCGCCTGGATGCCCGCCAACTTCGTCACCGGCGTCCCGAACGCCAAGGGCCAGTGGCGCGCGGCGGCGATGCCGGCCTGGACCGCGGGCGACAAGGCGAGCGCGGAGAACGGCGGCAGCTCGCTGGCCGTCCCGGCGCTGGCCAAGAACAAGGAACTCGCCTACGCCTTCACCGAGTACGCCAACGCCGGTGACGGCGTCGCCACCCGCGTCGGCGAGGGCGCCTTCCCCGCCACCAAGGCGGAGCTGGATTCCCCCGCGTTCCAGAGCAAGAAGTTCGACTACTTCGACGGTCAGGAAGCGAACAAGATCTTCGCCGAGTCCGCGGCCAACGTGGCGAGCGACTGGTCGTACCTCCCGTTCCAGCCGTACGCCAACTCGATCTTCAACGACACGGTCGGCAAGGCCTACGTCTCCGGCACCAAGCTGGCCGACGCTCTGAAGACCTGGCAGGACGCCTCGGTCAAGTACGGCGAGGAGCAGGGCTTCACCATCGAGAAGTAGCAGGACAGCAGGGACAGAAGTAGCAGTACAGAAGCAGTAAGCGCCGGGCGGCGCGGCACCTTGGCCGCGCCGCCCCCGTGCACCACCTTCGGAAGGACCGCCATGATCTCCACCCTCCAGTCCCGCATGCTGCGCGGGGCGGACGGTGACCCCGCCGCGCCGCGTCTGGCCTACGGCGCCGACTACAACCCCGAGCAGTGGCCCCGGGACGTGTGGGAGGAGGACGTCCGGCTGATGCAGGAGGCCGGCGTCACCGTCGTCTCCGTGGGGATCTTCTCCTGGGCCCGGATCCAGCCGGGCCCGGACACCTGGGACTTCGGCTGGCTCGACGAGGTCATGGACCTGCTGCACGCCGGCGGGATCGGCGTCGACCTGGCCACCGCCACCGCCTCCCCGCCGCCGTGGCTGACCACGGCCCATCCGGAGATCCTGCCGGTGACGGCGAACGGCGAGACGCTGTGGCCGGGCGCGCGCCAGCACTGGCGGCCCACCTCGCCCGTCTTCCGCGAGCACGCCCTGCGCCTGGTCCGAGAGATCGCGGACCGCTACAAGGACCACCCGGCCCTGGTCGCCTGGCATGTCTCCAACGAGCTGGGCTGCCACAACGTCTACGACTACTCCGACGACGCGGCCCGCGCCTTCCGCCTGTGGCTGCGCGCCCGCTACGGCACGCTCGACGCGCTCAACCACGCCTGGGGCACGGCGTTCTGGTCGCAGCGCTACAGCGACTGGGAGCAGATCCTGCCGCCGCGGCTGGCCGCCTCGCACCCCAACCCGACCCAGCAGCTGGACTTCAAGCGGTTCTCGTCGGACGCGCTGAAGGACCACCTCGTCGCCGAGCGGGAGATCCTGAAGGAGATCACGCCCGGCGTGCCGGTCACCACCAACTTCATGGTGATGGGCAACACCAAGGGCATGAACTACCCGGACTGGGCGAGCGAGATCGACTTCGTCTCCAACGACCACTACGTCCACCCCGGCCCGCAGGACCGCGACGAGCTGTCGTTCTCCGCCAACCTGACCAGCGGCATCGCCGCCGGGCGGCCCTGGTTCCTGATGGAGCACTCCACCAGCGCCGTCAACTGGCAGCCCGTCAACGTCGCCAAGCGGCCCGGCGACCTGGCCCGGGACGCGCTGCTGCACGTGGCGCACGGCGCGGACGCGGTGTGCTACTTCCAGTGGCGGCAGTCGGCGGCCGGCGCCGAGAAGTACCACTCGGCGATGGTCCCGCACGCCGGCGAGGACAGCGACCTGTTCCGCGCGGTGGCCGACCTCGGCGCCAAGCTCAAGGCCCTGGCCCCGGTGGCGGGTTCGGAGCGGGAGTCGGCGGCCGTCGGCATCCTCTACGACTGGGAGTCGTGGTGGGCCAGCGAGCAGGACTCCCACCCCACCTCGCTGCTGGACTACCGGCAGGAGGCGCTCGACTGGTACTCAGCGCTGCTCGCCCTCGGCGTGCGCGCCGACCTCGTCACCACCCGCGCCGAGCTCTCCCGCCACCAGGTGCTGATCGCGCCCGTGCTGCACGTCGTCCCCGCCGAGCTGGCGAAGGAGCTCACGCGCTACGCCGAGCAGGGCGGCCACCTGATCACCACGTACTTCTCCGGGATCGTGGACGAGAACGACCACGTCTGGCTCGGCGGCTACCCGGGCGCCCTGCGCGAGCTGCTCGGCATCCGCATCGAGGAGTTCGGCCCGCTGCTCGCCGGGCAGAGCGTGGAGCTGGACGACTCCGGCACGGGCAGCCTGTGGACGGACCGGATCACCGTCACCGACGACGACACCGAGGTCCTGGCGCACTACCGCACCGGGGACCACGCCGGACGGCCCGCCGTGACCCGCCGCCCGACCGGCGCCGGCTCGGCCTCGTACGTCTCCACCCGGCTCGGCGTCGACGGGCTGCGCTCGCTGCTGCCGCGGCTGCTGGAGCCGGCCGGCGTGCACAGCGAACTCCCGGCGCAGGCACGGGGGTCGGTCGAGCTGACCGTCCGGCGCGGCGCCGGGGAACGGTTCCTGTTCCTGGTCAACCGGACCGACGACACCGTGCGGCTCCCGGGTCTGGACGGAGCGGCGCTGATCGGCGCCGAACCCGTGGACGGCGTCCTCGTCCTCGGGCCGCGGGAAGTCGCCGTGGTGCGGCAGCCCGGCGGCTGAAGTCCCCTCACGACTCCTCGGCGCGGCACGCACCCGTGCCGAGGGCCATCCCCTCCTGCCCGCCCGGCAGGAGGGGCCCACCGCAGCGACCGCATCGCAGTTGGGAGCACAGATGGCACGCCGTACCCGCAACAGACGGACCCTCGGGGCCGCCGCACTCACCGCACTGGCCACCGGGGCCGCCCTGCTCGCCGTCCCCGTGCAGGCGCACGCCGAGGCCGCCGTCACCGTGACGCCGGACCCGTCGTACCAGCAGGAGAAGTTCGAGGGCTGGGGCACCAGCCTGGTCTGGTTCGCCAACGCCACCGGCGACTACCCGCCGGCGATCCGCGAGAAGCTCGCGAAGCTGCTGTTCGGCGACGACGGTCTCGCGCTGAACATCGCCCGGTACAACATCGGCGGCGGCAACGCGCCGGACGTGACGGACTACCTGCGGGCCGGCGGCGCGGTCGAGGGCTGGTGGAAGGCGCCCGCGGGCACCACCCGCGAGGACACCGACTGGTGGAGCGCGGACGACCCGGCGGACTGGAACAAGGACGCCGACGCCACCCAGCGGTGGTGGGTGGACCGCATCAAGAAGGACATCACCCACTGGGAGACGTTCAGCAACTCCCCGCCGTGGTTCATGACGGAGAGCGGGTACGTGTCCGGCGGCTTCAACGCCAACACCGACCAGCTGAAGGCCGACTCGGTCGACGACTTCGCCGCCTATGTGGCGGGTGCGACGAAGCGGCTGGAGAAGTCCGAGGGCATCGAGGTCGACACCGTCGACCCGTTCAACGAGCCCAACACCGGCTACTGGAGCACTCGGCTCGACGCGAACGGGCAGCCCGTCGGCGGCCGGCAGGAGGGCGCCCACATCGGGCCCGCGCTCCAGCAGAAGGTGCTCGCCGCACTGGCGCCCGCGCTGAAGAAGGCCAAGGTCAAGGCCGAGATATCGGCGATGGACGAGACCAACCCGTCGATCTTCGCGAACAACTGGAACTCGTACTCGCAGGAGTCCAAGGACCTCGTCGACCAGCTGAACGTCCACACCTACGGCACCGGGCAGCGCACCACGGCACGCGACCTCGCCAAGGCCGCCGACAAGCCGCTGTGGATGAGCGAGGTCGAGGGCGACTGGGGCGACGGGCAGAGCTTCACGGACATGCGCCCGGGCCTCGGGCTCGCCCAGCAGATCGTCAACGATCTGCGCGAACTGGAGCCCAGCGCCTGGGTGTTCTGGCAGCCGGTCGAGGACTACGACAACATGAAGCCGGGCGGCGAGTCCGCCAAGGGCGGCAACTGGGGCTCCATCCAGCTGTCGTTCGGCTGCAAGTCGACGGACACGCTGGCGTCCTGCCCGATCTACACGAACACCAAGTTCGACACGGCCCGCAACTTCACGCACTTCATCAAGCCCGGCGACAAGCTGATCAAGGTGGACGACACCTCCAGCGCCGCCGCCGTGACGAAGGACGGCAAGGGCGCCTCGCTCGTCCACGTCAACAGCACCACCGCGGCCCGCACGGTCACCCTCGATCTGTCGAAGTTCCGGAACATCAAGGGCAACGCGACCGTCACGCCGACCGTGACCAGCGCCGACGGCAAGCTCCAGCAGCAGGCCCCGGTCAAGGTCGTCGACGGCAGAGCGACCTACACCGTCCCGGCCCAGTCCGTGACCTCCTTCGCGATCAAGGGCGTCTCGGGCGTCGCGAAGAACGCCGGACTGTTCACCAAGGGCCACTCGTACACGCTGACCGGTGTGCAGAGCGGCAAGGCGGTCACCGTCTCGGCGGGCGGGACGAACCTGGTGATCGGGTCGGCCAACGGCACGGTCGCGCAGCAGTGGCAGCTGGACGCCCGGCACGGCGACAAGGGCGCCCGCCAGCGGTATGTGTTCGCCAACCCGGCCGAGGGCAAGCGACTGGCCGTCCGCAACAACGTCCCCGTGGTGGAGCCCGACACGGGCGAGCGCGACCCGGCCACCGAGTGGGTCATGTCGACCACCGGTGACGGCACGTGGACCCTGGTCAACTGGGCCACGGGACGCCTCCTGGAGGTCGGCGGCCAGGCCACCAACGAGGGCGCCGCCGTCACGACCTGGCAGGCCAACTCCGGTTCCAACCAGCGGTGGAGGGTCACGGACGTGACTCCGTGACCCCCTGACGCCACAGTGGCCCGCCGTGCGATCCCTCGCGCGGCGGGCCCTTCGCGTCAGCGTCCGGCCGGCAGCTGTGCGGGGCCCGGGATCCGTTCCAGGACCCCGCCCGCGAAGACGTCGTACAGCGGCAGCGTCTCCAGGTGGACATAGCCGATGTGGCAGTCGCAGACGGCGAGCGGGCAGGGGCGGGGGCGCAGGGCCGCAAGGTAGGAGCCGTCGTAGAGGTTGCCCAGCTCGGCGCGGACGAAGTGACAGCGGCGGACGGTCCCCTCGCCGTCGACGGAGATCACGGACTCGCCGGTGCGGCAGGGCAGTCCGGCGCTGGGGTGCGGACGACGGCTGTACGGGAAGAGCGGGTCGAGGGCGGTCCAGAGGTCGGCCTCCGCGTCGGTGTAGGTGTGCCCTTCGGCGGCGTTGATCCACAGATAGACGTGCGCGGGCAGGTCGGCGCGCAGCCGGCGGGCCGCTTCGAGGTGCTCGGCGAGGCCGACGATCCCGACGCTGAAGCGGATGCCCCGGTCCGTCAGGTCACGGCATTTGGCGAGGAAGCGGTCGTAGGGCGTCTGGCCCGGGTGGTAGGTGCACCACAGGGCGAGCGTGTCGGGGTCGGCCTCGGCCAGCCAGTCGGTGCGGCAGCTCAGGTTGGTCTGGATCGCGACCCGGCGGATGTGCGGGAGGTGGGAGAGCTCGGCGAGGGTGCGCCGGTACCAGGAGCGGACCAGGCCCTCGCCCCAGGGGGTGAAGAGGAGGGAGAGCCGGTCGTCGGTGCGGTCGGCGGCCCAGTGCGCGAAGCGCTCCAGGGCGGCGCGGTCGGCGCGCAGTTGGGCGGTGGAGTCGCGTCGCTTGGCGAACGGGCAGTAGGGGCAGTCGTAGTCGCAGGAGGCGAGGGGGCCGCGGTAGAGGAGGGTCAGGTCCATGACGGCCGGCTCACTTCCGCTCGTAGGCGGCCATGGCGCTGCGGACGGCCGCGGAGAACAGCTCGGGGCCGATGGCGTCGGAGTGGGCGAGGCCCTCGGGGGTGAGCCGCAGGGTCGTCGGGTCGGCGTCGGTCAGCCAGCCGCGGTCGGCGATGCGTTCGAGTTCGGGGCCGAAGTCGTCGGCGGGCGCGCGGCCGGCGAAGCGGGCACGGTAGTCGTCGAGGCGCAGGCCCTCGGCCTGGAGCAGCGACTGCAGGAGGTGCCGTCGGCGGGCCTCGTGGGCGTCCATGGCATAGCCGACGTGCGCATGGGCGAAGTCGGCGGCGGCGGTGGAGACGTAGTCGTCGATGATGCCCCGGATCTGGTGCATGTCGACGGCGTAGTCGAAGGAATAGTGCAGGCCGGCCGTGTAGGAGCGGGCGCCGCAGCCGAGGCCGATCATGCCGTCGGTCTGGCAGGCGTAGTCGTCGGCGCCCTGCGGCGGGGCGTCCGTGCGGCGGAACATGCGCATGGACTGCTGGGTGTAGCCGTGGCCGAGGAGGTGGTCGCGGCCCGCGCGGTAGAGGCGCAGCCGCTGTTCGTCCCAGTCCGGGTCGGGGCCGGTCCGCCGTCTGTCCAGGCCGGTGAGGGGGCGGACGTAGAGGGGGTAGAGGTAGAGCTCCTCGGGGCGCCAGGCGAGGGCCGCGTCGAGGGAGTGGAGCCAGGTGTGCTCGGTCTGGCCGTCGATGCCGTAGATGAGGTCGATGTTGAGGACCGGGATGCCGGCGTCGCGGATACGGGTGAGGGCCGCTTCGACCTCGGCGCGGCGCTGCGGGCGGACGGCGGCGCGGGCCTCGGAGTCGACGAAGCTCTGCACGCCCAGGCTCAGTCGGGTGGCGCCCCGGTCGGCCAGTACGGCGAGGCGGTCGGCGGTGGCCGTGGCGGGCGAGGCCTCGACGGACAGGGGGACCGCGCGCAGGTCGGCGCCCATGCGGTGCTCGGCGATGTCGCACAGGCGCTCCAGCTCGCCGGCGGTGAGGAAGGTGGGGGTGCCGCCGCCGAAGGCCGCCGTGGCGAACCGGACGTCGCCGGCGTCGCCCAGCGCCGCGCGTACGGCGGTGGCCTGGCGTTCCAGGGCGTCGAGGTAGGCGCCGGTCAGGCCGTCGGGGGCGCTGATGCGGGTGAAGAGGTTGCAGAAGCCGCAGCGGACCTCGCAGAACGGTATGTGCAGGTAGAGGGAGAGCGCGTCCTTGGGCTCGGCCGCCCACAGGTCCCGCAGCAGGGGCCGCTCCTCGAGTGCGCGGTACGCCGTCTTGTGCGGGTAGGCGTAGACGTAGTGCTGGTAGGGGCTGGTGAGTTGGGCGGTGGTCATACGGCGGCCTCGGCGGGGTCGGCGGGGTCGAGGAAGAAGTGGGCGTACGGCACGGTCCACACGGACGCGTGGCCGAGGCGGTGGCCGGTGTAGCCGTCGTCGCCGTAGGCGGTGCCGTGGTCGGAGCAGACGATCGCGAAGCAGCGGCGTCTGCTGCTCGCGGCGGCGAAGAGCCGCCCGATGTGCCGGTCCACGTACTCCAGGGCGGCGGCGTGGGTGGCGCGGGTGTCTCCGGCCTCGCGGGTCGCGCCGGGCAGATGGAACCAGTTCGGCTGGTGCAGCGCGGAGACGTTGACGAAGAGAAACAGCCTTTGTTCTGCGGGGAGTTGAGCGACGACCTGTTCGGCTTGGGCGACCTGGTTCTCGAAGGAGGCGGGTGAGGTGACGCCGAACTCCGGTGTCCAGTGGGACTCGTGGAACAGGCCGGGCAGCACCGACCCCAGCGGGCCCTGCCGGTTGAAGAAGCCCACGCCTCCGATGCAGACGGTGTGGTAGCCGTCCGCGGCCAGGCCGGAGACGAGGTCGGGGGTGTCGTAGACGTACGTTCCCCCGGCGGTCGTCTCGCTGCCCGCGAAGCTCGCCGCGAACAGCCGGGGGTGCGGTCCGGGGGCGGCCGGGGTCGGCAGGAAACCGGCGAAGATCGCCTGGTGCGAGGCGTAGGTGAAGCTGCCCGGGGCGTGCCGCTCCTCCCAGCGGCCGCCGGGGAGGTGACGGGCCAGGTTCGGGATGCGGCCGGCCGCCGCCAGCTCGACGGCGACGTCGTACCGGAGCGTGTCGAGGGTGACGAGGAGCAGGTCGTGGCTGCCCACCACCTCGTTCATGTCCGGCTCAGGCATGGGTTGTCCCGGCGTGGGTTGTCCCGGCGTGGGCTGTTCCGGCGTGGGCTGTTCCGGCGTGGGCTGTTCGAGCAAGGGGTGTTCCGGCAAGGGGTGTTGCGACAAGGGGTGTTCCTGTTCTGGGCCGGCTTTCGTGCCGGGCGGAGTCGCGTAGGACGGCGGCCACCTGGGCGGCGTACGTGTCGAGGCCCTCCGCGCCACTGCCGGGCAGCCCGGTGAGCCGGGGCAGCAGGTCGCCGAAGGCGTTGACCTCGCCGATCGCGGCGCCGCGCCAGCCGACGGCCGGCAGCAGGTCGACGCCGACGCACAGGGTGCGCGGGAAACAGGCGGCGGCCCGCTCGCACACGCCGAGCACGTCGGCCCAGCGCGCGCCGGCCGCCTCGAAGGACCGCCGGACCTCGTCGAGATCGCCCCGACGGCCGCCGAGGTGGAGGTTGGTCATGGGTGAGCGGCTGGTGCGGACGACCGCATGGGTGGCCCGGCCGGCCACGACGACGACCCGCAGATCGGCGGCCCGGCCCTCCTGGGAGGCCTTCGGCAGCCAGCGTTCGAGGTGCAGTCCGTCCGGGGCGAGCGCGTCGACGATCGCGGCGATGTCGGCCTCGCGCTCATAGCGGCGGACCTTGAGGGAGTTGTAGAGGCGGCCGTCGGCGGCGAGTTCCACGGAGGTGGTGGCTCTGACGCGGCCGCCGCCGCCCGACTCGACGGCCAGGACGCCCGACGCCGACGACCCGTGCGGAGGCTTCACGAACAGCCGGGGCATCCGGTGCTCGCGCATCGCCGCCCGTACGTCGTCCCAGCCGCGCACCGGCGTGGCCGTGGGACCCGAGGTGGGTGAGGCCGGGACCGGGACGCCCGCGGCGTCGAGGACGCCGTGGCAGAGCCGTTTGTCGAACAGCACGGCGAGTTCGTCGGGGTCGTCGAGGCGGACGCCGCCGCGCAGCGTGCGCACCGCGGCGGTGAAGCGGGCGTACCAGCGGGCCGAGCCCGCGACCAGGGTGGGGTCCTGGGCGCCGCGCAGCAGCCGGTCGACTTCGGTGTTCTCGCCGGGCGAGTCGATCCGGACGATGTCGTCGGCGGCGAACTCGGCTCCGCCCGCGCGCAGTACGTCCGTCCAGGCGACGACCCGCGGGGCGGGCAGACCGGCCGCGCGCACCGCGTCCTCGAACAGGGCGACCCGACGGTTCTCGGGGTTGCCTACGACCGCGAACCGGGGCCCCGGCGCATTCACCGGCGGCGACACAGTGCCCATGGGTGTGCTGCTCACTCCCCCACGGCCACGTAGCGCCAGACCGTGCCGTCGTCTTCCGCGTCCTCTTCGGCGTCGCCGCGGTCGAGGTCCACTTCGACGCCGGCCGGCTCCAGGGTCTGCCGGATCCGCTGCATGAGCGGTTCGCTCAGGTAGTGGTGGTGCAGGTCGAGCTTCGCGAGGTGGCTGAGCGGCTGGCCGCCGAGCAGGGCCGCCGCGCCCTCGTCGGTCAGGACGCCCATGGAGAGGTCCAGCGTCTCCAGCCGGGCCACGACGGGGGCGGCGGCGACCGCGGCGGCCACCGCGTCCTGCATTTCGCTGTTGCGCAGGGCCAGGTGACGCAGGCTCGGCAGCCGGGCGCCGGACAGGATCGGCTCCAGGTCGGCCGGCTCGCTGTCGCCGCCGTACTGAGGGGTGCCCAGCCACAGGTCGAGGCGGACCAGGGCGGGCAGGTCGCTGCCGCCGACTCCGCGCACCACCTCCGCGGGCAGCCCGCCCGTCTCCACCACGAGGCTGCGCAGCGCGCCGTGGCTCAGCGCGGTGAGACCGAGCCCGGTCCCGCCGCGCACGCCGAACTCCTCCAGCGCGGGGAACGCGGCCAGGAGGGGGGTGACGTCGGTCTGGTTGATCCAGGAGATCTCGCACTCCTCCCCGACCATGTCCCCGAGGAACAGGGCCCGCAGGGCGGGGAGGCGGTCCCGGGCCGCCGTCAGCGCCTCGATGATCTCGGAGGGGTCCTCCTCGTAGGCGTCCTCCCAGGCCCCGACGATCAGGGCTTTCACCCGGGTGGTGTCGACGGCGGCGCAGAAGCGGGCGAACACGTCCGTCCACTTCTCCTCGGCGTCGTAGGCCGCGCCGGAGATGCGCCAGGCGACGGCGTCCGGTTCGACGGGGCGCGGCTGGTGCTTGATGCCGGGGAACGTGTACGCGGGCAGCCCGTACAGCGCGTCGAGGTGGTCACCGATGGTCATGGGGCTGCTCCTGGGAGGAAAAGGCGTGCGGTCGTGATGTGTTCGCAGTTCTACCAACAGGCACTGACAACGCCCCTCGGCGGGGCCTCGGGTTCGGGGGCGTTGTCAGTGGCGGCCCGTACGGTCGTGGTTCTGAGGCCGGTGCGCTGTGCACCCGGCGGGAGGGGAGTGCCATGTACCGGCAGGGAGACGTGTTGATCGTGCCCGTCGCCGAGGAGGCGGTGCCGCCGCAGGTGGCGGTCGCGCCGCGGGAGCGGCGGGATGCGCGGGGCCGGCTCGTGCTGGCCCTGGGCGAGGTGACGGGACACGCCCACGCGGTGGTGGGCCCGGGTGATCTGGTGCGCGAGCCCGGGCCGTTCGGTCCGCTGCTGCTGCATCTGCCGCAGGGCGGCCGGGTGGTCCATGAGGAGCATGCGGCGATCGCATTGCCGAAGGGGTGGTTCCGGGTGATCCGGCAGCGGGAGTACGTGCCCGGATCCGTGCGGATCGTGGCGGACTGAACAGCGGGTGGGGGACGGACGGATGACGACCACGGAGATTCCTGAGGCCGTGCAGGCAGCGCAGGCACTGGAGGCAGCGGCAGCAGTGGAAGCGACGGTGGCAGAGGAGGCAGCGGTGGCGATGGAGGCAGCGGTGGCAGTGGTGGCGGGCACCTCCTCCGACGATGTGCGCGACTGGCGGGCCTGTGCCGCGGCGACCGGGCCCGCCGACCGCGCGGCCGCCGAGGAGGGCGTGCGCCGGGCCTACCGGCAGGCCGGCCTCGCCGAGCCGGAGCTGGTGGTGTGGGCCGGTTCGCCGCGCGAGGCCGTCACGCTGGTCCGGGACCTGGCGGACAAGGGCGCGAGTGTGCGGGAGGCCGTGCGCAGCGTTCCCTGGGCCCGTGAACGGCAGCGGCTGCACACGGAGTTGGGCCCGGCGGGCTGGGCCGCGCACTGGGCTGCCACGGGCGGCGGCCTGTGGGAGTCCACACAGGCGCTCGTCGACCGGATCCGGGCCGGGGTGCTGGAGGAGCTGGTCGGCGCGGACACCGGGAAGGAGGCCACGCAGGTCCGGCTGATCCTGCTGGACGCCGTGCTCGGCCAGCACGACGCGCCGTGGCTCGCCGCGTTCCCGACCGACCGCGGCCCGCTCGAAGGGCTGGCCGCGGTCAGCCGCAACGCCGGCTGGTGGTGGCCGTTCGCCCGCGTGGCGGTGGTGTGCGAACGGCCCGTCGCCCTGCACCGCGACGAGGCGGGCCGGCTGGACCACGGAGACGGCCCGGCGCTGGCCTACCCCGACGGTTTCGCCCTGTACGCCTGGCGCGGGATGCCGGTGCCGGCCGACTTCCTCGCCGAGTTGCCGACGCTCGTCCCGGACCGGATCCGGTCCGAGGAGAACGCCGAACTACGCCGGGTCATGCTGGAGTACTACGGCTACGACCGCTATCTGGCGGACTCCGGCGCGCGTCACGTCCACCGCGACGAGTCGGGCACGCTGTGGCGGATCGACCTTGCGGACGACGAGCCCGTCGTCATGGTGGAGGTCCTCAACTCCACGCCGGAGCCGGACGGGACCCGTCGCACGTACTGGCTGCGGGTACCGCCGGCGACCCGGACGGCGAGAGAGGGCGTCGCCTGGACGTTCGGACTCGACCCCGACGTGTACGCGCCCGTGCGGGAGACGTGAGACGGGCGGCTCTCAGGCCTGGGCGGCGCGGGCCAGCACGTCCTCGACCTGCTCGGTGACCGCCGCCCAGTCGGCGGGCCGCAGGCCGTCCAGGTCGGTGCCGGCCAGCTCGTCGAGCACCTGCTCGGCATCGCTGTCGTAGGGCACGCTCTCGCTGGTCACCTCGTACCCGTCGCGTACGGCCACCCTGACCGTGCCGGGGCCGTCGCCCTCGGCGTGCACCGCGGCGGCGACGACCAGGGGCGGCGGGCCGCCCGCCTCGCCCTCCACCTTGCGGTAGCCGCTGGCCAGGGGCGTACGCCAGCGCAGAGCGAGCAGCACATGGCGCTTCGCCAACAGCTCGCTCAGGTCGGTGTCGTAGACGCCGTCGGGGTCCAGTACGGTCGCCCGGGCGTCGAGGACGAGGGCCGCCGGGAGCATGCAGCGCAGGGTGCTGCCGACGATGTTGCCGCCGACCGTGGCCGCCCGGCGCACCGCGCCCGTGCCCACGCCGGAGGCCGCCCGGTGCAGCACCTCGGGCACGGTCGTATCGACGCGGTGCAGCAGCACGGCGCCCCCGAGTTCCTCGGGGCCGACCACGCCCGCTTCCGGCAGGTCGCGCAGGGAGACGGCCTGCTCGGGGAAGCCGTCCCGCTGCCAGCCGGCCCATACCAGCGTGGCGCCGCCTATCGGTACCGCTCCCTCGGCCAGACACCGCTGTGCTTCGGCTATGGAGGAGGGAAGACGCAACTGCACGACAACCAACCTGCCTTCCCGGGTAGTTCGTGGGGAGGAGCCTGTCACTCACCCGCATGATCATTGGCAGAATGGATTCTGCCCAGGCGTGCGGGGGCGCATACAGGGCTCATGGCTGCATCTCTCGCAACGTCGAATTGCGTTGCGGCCGGTCCCGTCCGCCCGGACCCTGGGCACCATGTCCTACCTCTTGCGTCCCGCCGCGCTCTCCGACGCGCCCGCCGTCACCGACCTGCTCAACGAGATCGACGTGCTGGAGATCGGCCGTCCCGAGACGGATCTGCACGTGGTCGAGGCGGATCTGAAGCGCGCGGACACCGATCTCGCGCAGGACTCGTGGCTCGCCTTCGACGGGGACCGGCTGGTGGTCTACGGGCTGCTGTGGGACGAGTCGGCGGGCGAGCGGATCGACGTCGACCACTATGTGCTGCCCGCTCACCAGGAGGCCGGGAAGCTCGTCCTGGAGGCGATGGAGGCCAGGGCGCTGGGCAAGGCACGGGAGAACGGCGCCGGGCGCGCGGTGGTGCATCTGCATCTGAACGTGCGGCCGACGCTGGACACCGCGCTGCTGCGCGAGCGCGGCTGGTCCGCGGTCCGCCGCCATCATGTGCTGCGCCGTACCGTGGACGCGGCGACCGACCGCGCCCCGCAGCCGCCCGCGGGGGTGCGGCTGCGGCCCTGCGCCACCGAGGCGGACCGGGTCCGCGTCCACGAGCTCCACCAGGCCACTTTCGCGGAGCACTACGACTTCCAGCCCCGCGCGTACCGGCAGTGGCTGGGCGACATCGACGCCGAGGGGCTGGACTGGTCGCTGGTGTGGATCGTCGCCACGGACGACCTCGGGGACGCGGGGTTCCTGCTGGCCCGCGACGACCGGGAGGCCATGGGGTGGATCCGCAACATCGGCGTCGTGCCAGGAGCCCGCGGCCGCGGGCTGGCCGGGCTCCTGCTGGGGCACGCCTTCGCCGCGTTCGCCGCCCGGGGCCGGGACACGGTGGGGTTGGGCGTGGACACCGCCAACACCACCGGTGCTCCGCGGCTGTACGCACGCAACGGGATGACCGTCCACTTCGCCGTGGACACCTGGGAGGCGGTCCTGCGCTGAACCACCCCCCGGGTCTGTCCGGCCGCCGCGCTCAGCCGTTCGAGGCCAGCCAGGGCTGCGGGTCGGCGTAGTAGCCGTCGTAGACCACCTCGAAGTGGAGGTGCGGGCCGGTGGACAGGCCGGTGGAGCCGACCCGGCCGATCGGGGCGCCGGTCTGCACCCGCTGTCCGACGGCGACCTCGATGGCGGACAGATGGCTGTACGTCGTCTGCAGCGGCTTGCCGTCGATCGCGCCGTGGTCGACGACGATGCGGTTGCCGTACGCCCTGGTCATGGCCGCGAAGACGACCGTGCCCTCGCGCGCCGACGAGACCTGGGCGCCCTGGGGAGCGCCGAAGTCCACGCCGGTGTGGAGCTTGGTCACGCCGGTGAGGGGGTGCTGGCGGGAACCGAACGGGGAGGTGATGGTGAGGGCGGTGACGGGCGCGGCCAGGATCGCGTTCGCGGGCGCGTCGCCGGCGGAGTCGTCCCGGTCGAACTCCTCGTACCGTGCGAACAGGGCCTTGACCTCGGCGAGGTAGGTCTGTGCCTCGGCGGGCACCTTCCCTGCCCCGGCGACCGCGTCCGTGCCGACCGCGTAGGCGGCGAGGGTCAGATCCACGAGTTCGCCGGAGACGGTCCCGTCGGTCCTGAGGTCGGTGATCTTCTCGGCGAGGGAGCAGTCCTGCCGGCCCAGCGCCATGATCGCGTCGGCCTGATCGAGCGGCGAGGAGCTGCCGTTGCCGTCGTCGTCCTTGCCCCAGGTCCGCCATTCGGCGTCCGTATAGGCGGCGATGCCCTGCTGCCGGGAGGCAGTGGCGGCGGCGGTGGCCGTGGTGGTGGCGGAGCCGTTGTCCCAGCCGGAGAGCTGGTCGATCTGGGCGGCGAGGAGGGACGGGGTGACGACCGTGCAGGCCTCGGCCGCCTTGCGCAGCCAGGGCCCGTACGCCTTGTCTACGCCGTTCGCGGCGGACTGCTGCGGGCCTTCGTCCTGCACCCAGTCCGTGGGCAGGCCGCCGGTGAGGGCGAGGAATCCGGCCACCACCGACAGCGTCAGCAGGCCCGGCAGCACCATCAGGGTGAAGGCGCCGGGTCCGCGTCGACGCGGGGGCGGGGCGGAAGGCCGGGGAGACGGCGGGGGCGGCGGGGGCGGAGTCGCCGGTTCGTCGGTGGCCGTGCGGGTCTCGACGGCATGTTCGTCGCTCACGCGGAGAACTCCGGACGGTCCGTCACGAGCCGGTCCGGGAAAGTGCTGTTGTTCACGGCCGGACGTTAGTCCGCCGCCCGGCGCACGTCACCGGACGCGGGGGCAGACCCGCTGTCCGCAGGGGCAGACCTGACCGCCGGCCGTCCGTCAGGGGCCCTGGGCTGTCGGAGGGGCTTGATAGAACAGGCGGCGCACGGGCCGGATCAGTCGTCGCCGGCCGCCGCACCGCACGGAAGGCTCCTGCCTTGACCCTGAGTCACATATCGGAACTGCACGGTCTGCCGGTCCACGACTTCCCGCTGCCCGGCCACGCCCCGGACCTGCCGGCGGCGGACTCCGTCGCCTGGAAGATCTCCTGGCACGAGGGGGTCGGGGACGAGGACGACTACGCCGAGTGCTGGGACCGGTTCCTGAAGACCGTGGACCCGGCGGGCGTACGGGCCCTGGTCCTCGGGGCAGGGGCCTACGGCACCGAGAACGACGCCGCCGACCCGCGCGAGGCCGCCGAGCGGCTCGCCGCGGCGGCGGACCGGCTCACCGGTCTTCGGGCGCTGTACCTCGCCGATCTCGAATTCGAGGAGTCCGAGCTCTCCTGGATCGTCCAGGACGACGTCAGCCAGTTCCTCGCCCCGTTCCCGAAGCTGGAGGAACTCGGCGTGCGCGGTTCGGGCAACGGCTTCGGCGGCGGCACGGGGCTCGAGTTCAAGCCCCTGCGCCATGACGGCCTGCGCATCCTGCGCTTCGAGAACGGCGGGCTGCCCGCCCATGTGGTGCACGGGCTCGCCGCCTCCGAGCTGCCCGCGCTGGAGCACCTGGACATCTGGCTGGGAGAGGAGTGGTACGGCCGCTCCACGACCGTCGCCGACCTCGCGCCGATCCTGGACGGCTCCCGGTTCCCCGCGCTGCGCCGGCTGGGCCTGCAGAACGCCGACATCCAGGACGAGATAGCCGCCGCCGTGGCCTCGGCGCCGGTCGTCGCCCGGCTCACGGCGCTGCACCTGGGCCGCGGGACGCTCGGCGACGCCGGCGCCGAGGCCCTCCTGAGCGGTCAGCCCCTGCTCCACCTCGAGGAGTTGGACCTGACGCACCACTATCTGTCGGACGCCATGATGGAGCGGGTGCGGCAGGCCCTGGAGCCCCACGGGGTGCGGGTCGACCTCTCCGAGCAGGAGCGTCCGGAGGAGGACGGCACGCGGTACGTGGTCGCCGGCGAGTGACCGCCGGCGACCGCGGTCTCACCCCACGACGACGAGCAGGTCGCCGCCCTCCACCTGCTGGATCCGGTTGATGGCCAGCCGCGACACCGTTCCGGCGTTCGGGGCGGTGATCGTGGCCTCCATCTTCATCGCCTCGATGGTGGCGACCGTCGCGCCGGCCTCCACCGTGTCGCCCTCGGCGACCGCCAGGGTGACGACGCCCGCGAAGGGCGCGGCGACATGCCCGGGGTTGCTCCGGTCGGCCTTCTCGGTCACGGGGACGTCGGAGGCCGCCGCCTGGTCGCGGACCTGGATGGGCCGCAGTTGGCCGTTCAGGGACGACATGACGGTGCGCATGCCGCGTTCGTCGGCCTCGCCGACGGCCTGGAGCTCGATCAGCAGCCGCACGCCCGGGTCGAGGTCGACGGCGTACTCCTTGCCCGGGCGCAGGCCGTAGAAGAAGTCCTTGCTGTCGAGGACGCTGGTGTCGCCGAAGGCCTGGCGGTGGGTCTCGAAGTCACGCGTCGGGCCGGGGAAGAGCAGCCGGTTGAGGGTGCTGCGGCGGCTCTTCTCCAGGCCCTCGCGGTCCTCGGTGGTGAGTTCCTGCACGGGCTTGGCCTCGGCGCGGCCCTGCAGCGCCTTGCTGCGGAACGGCTCGGGCCAGCCGCCGGGCGGGGTGCCGAGCTCGCCGCGCAGGAAGCCGATGACGGAGTCGGGGATGTCGTAGCGGTCGGGGGTCGCCTCGAAGTCCTGCGGGGAGACGCCGGCGCCGACCAGGTGCAGGGCGAGGTCGCCGACCACCTTGGACGAGGGGGTGACCTTGACGAGGTGGCCGAGGATGCGGTCGGCGGCGGCGTACATCGCCTCGATGTCCTCGAAGCGGTCGCCGAGGCCGAGCGCGACGGCCTGGGTGCGCAGGTTGGAGAGCTGTCCGCCGGGGATCTCGTGGTGGTAGACGCGCCCGGTCGGGGAGGCGAGGCCCGCCTCGAAGGGGGCGTAGATCTTGCGGACGCCCTCCCAGTAGGGCTCCAGGTCCCCGACGGCCTGGAGGTCGAGCCCGGTGGGCCGCTCGGAGTGGTCGGTCGCGGCGACGATCGCCGACAGGGAGGGCTGCGAG
The DNA here is from genome assembly GCF_053594615.1 of Streptomyces sp. NPDC001858. Lineage (NCBI taxonomy): Bacteria > Bacillati > Actinomycetota > Actinomycetes > Kitasatosporales > Streptomycetaceae > Streptomyces > Streptomyces sp. NPDC001858. Next base: position 36,607 of record NZ_JBSFEV010000037.1, on the reverse strand, counting down.
GTGGTCCCGGCCATGGAGGCCACGGCGCCGTCGACGGCGTCCGCACCGGCCTGGATCGCGGCCAGGTAGGTGGCGAGCTGGCCGCCCGCGGTGTCATGGGTGTGCAGGTGCACGGGCAGCTCGAACTCGCGGCGCAGCGCGGAGACGAGCTTGGCGGCGGCCGGGGCGCGCAGCAGGCCGGCCATGTCCTTGACGGCCAGGACGTGGGCGCCCGCCTCGACGATCTGCTCGGCCAGCCGCAGGTAGTAGTCGAGGGTGTAGAGGCGCTCGTTCGGGTCGGACAGGTCGGAGGTGTAGCAGAGGGCGACCTCGGCGACGGCCGTCCCGGTCTCGCGGACGGCGTCGATGGCGGGCCGCATCTGGCCGACGTCGTTGAGCGCGTCGAAGATGCGGAAGACGTCGATGCCGGTGGCGGCGGCCTCCTGCACGAAGGCGTCGGTGACCTCGGTCGGGTAGGGGGTGTACCCGACGGTGTTGCGGCCGCGCAGCAGCATCTGGAGGCAGATGTTGGGCACGGCCTCGCGCAGGGCGGCGAGGCGTTCCCACGGGTCTTCGGCGAGGAAGCGCAGGGCGACGTCGTAGGTGGCGCCGCCCCAGCACTCCAGGGAGAGCAGGCCCGGCAGGGTCCGGGCGACCAGCGGGGCGGAGGCCAGCAGGTCCTTGGTGCGGACCCGGGTGGCGAGCAGGGACTGGTGGGCGTCGCGGAAGGTGGTGTCGGTGACGCCGATGGTCGGCGACTCGCGCAGCCAGCGGGCGAAGCCCTCGGGGCCTAGGTGGACCAGGCGCTGGCGGGAGCCGGCGGGCGGCTCGCCGGCGGGCAGCGCCGGCAGCTTGGCGGTCGGGTCGATCAGCACGGGCCGCTCGCCGTGCGGCTTGTTGACGGTGACGTCGGCGAGGTAGGTCAGCAGCTTGGTGCCGCGGTCGGCGGAGGTGCGGGCGGTGAGCAGCTGCGGCCGCTGTTCGATGAACGACGTGGTGACGCGGCCGGCCTGGAAGTCGGCGTCGTCCAGGACGGCCTGGAGGAACGGGATGTTGGTGGCCACGCCGCGGATGCGGAACTCGGCCACGGCGCGCCGGGCGCGGCCGATCGCGGTCGGGAAGTCGCGGCCCCGGCAGGTCAGCTTGACCAGCATGGAGTCGAAGTGCGCGCTGATCTCGGTACCGGCGTGGGTGGTGCCGCCGTCGAGGCGGATGCCGGAGCCGCCGGGCGAGCGGTAGGCGCTGATGCGGCCGGTGTCCGGGCGGAAGCCGTTGGCGGGGTCCTCGGTGGTGATCCGGCACTGCAGGGCCGCGCCGTGCAGCTTCACGGTCTCCTGTGAGAGGCCGAGGTCGGCGAGGGTCTCGCCGGCGGCGATGCGCAGCTGGGCCTGGACCAGGTCGACGTCGGTGACCTCCTCGGTCACCGTGTGCTCGACCTGGATGCGCGGGTTCATCTCGATGAAGACGTGGTGGCCGGCGGGGTCGAGGAGGAACTCGACGGTGCCGGCGTTGCGGTAGCCGATCTCGCGGGCGAAGCGGACGGCGTCGGCGCAGATCCGGCTCCGCAGTTCGGGGTCGAGGTTGGGCGCGGGGGCCAGCTCGATGACCTTCTGGTGCCGGCGCTGGACCGAGCAGTCCCGTTCGAAGAGGTGGATGACGTTGCCCTCGCCGTCGGCGAGGATCTGCACCTCGATGTGGCGGGGGTCGACGACGGCCTTCTCCAGGAAGACGGTGGGGTCGCCGAAGGCGGAGGCGGCCTCGCGGGAGGCGGCCTCGATGGACTCGCGCAGGACGGCCGGGTCCTCGACGCGGCGCATGCCGCGCCCGCCGCCGCCGGCGACCGCCTTCACGAACACGGGGAAGCCGATCTCCTCGGCGGCCCGGACGAGTTCGTCGACGTCGTTGGAGGGGGCGGAGGAGCCGAGCACGGGCACGCCCGCGGCGCGGGCCGCGGCCACCGCGCTCGCCTTGTTGCCGGTCAGTTCGAGGGTGCGGGCGTCGGGTCCGACGAACGTGATGCCGGCCTCTTCGCACGCCCGCGCGAGTTCGGGGTTCTCGGAGAGGAACCCGTAGCCCGGGTAGACGGCGTCGGCGCCCGCGCGGCGCGCGGCGCCGACGATCTCGTCCACGGAGAGGTAGGCGCGCACGGGATGCCCGGGTTCGCCGATCTCGTAGGCCTCGTCGGCTTTCTGCCGGTGCAGCGAGTTGCGGTCCTCGTGCGGGAAGACGGCGACCGTGCGCGCGCCCAGCTCGTAGCCGGCGCGGAATGCACGGATCGCGATCTCGCCGCGGTTGGCGACCAGCACCTTGCGGAACATCCTGGACCCCTTCAGCCTGACGGTGACGGGACCCATCGTGGCGGTGAGTGACCGGCTTGGCCATGTGAGTCCGGCCACTCACCGCATGTCTCGCTCGTTCGGACCGTGATCGACTACATTCGACGACCGCCCGACGCCCGATCAGGTCGCCGTGGCGGCCGCGGCGGCGCGTCCGGCCTGGCGTCCGGAGTACAGGCAGCCGCCGAGGAAGGTGCCTTCCAGGGAGCGGTAGCCGTGGACTCCGCCGCCGCCGAAGCCGGCGACCTCTCCGGCCGCGTACAGGCCGGGCACGGGGTTCCCGGCGGCGTTCAGGACCCGCCCGGAGAGGTCGGTCTGGAGGCCGCCGAGGGTCTTGCGGGTGAGGACGTTGAGGCGTACGGCGATCAGCGGTCCGGCGCTGGAGTCGAGGATCCGGTGGATCGACGCGGTGCGGCTGAGCGAGTCGCCGGTGTAGTTCAGGGCGTTGCGGATGCCCATGACCTGGACGTCCTTGGTGTAGCTGTTGTCGATCTCGCGGTCGCGGGCCTCGATCTGCCGTTTGAGGTCGGCGAGCTGGATCAGGTTGTCGCCGGTGAGCTTGTTCATGCCGGCGACGAGGTCGGTGAGGGTCGTGGCGACGACGAAGTCCGCGCCCTTGTTCTTGAACTTCTCGATCGGCTCCGGGGTCTGCCAGATGCGGGACAGCAGCTGCCAGATGTTCTTGTTGGTGAGGTCCGGGTTCTGTTCGGAGCCGGAGAGCGCGAACTCCTTGGCGATGATCTTCTGGGTGGTGACGAACCAGGAGTAGTCGTAGCCGGAGTCGGTGATCGTCTTGAGGGTGTGCAGGGTGTCGTAGCCCGGGATGTCGGGGGTCTCGAACCGCTTGCCCTTGGCGTCGAACCACATCGAGGACGGGCCGGGCAGGATGCGGATGCCGTGTCCGGGCCAGATCGGGTCGTAGTTGCGCAGGCCCTCGGTGTAGTGCCACATGCGGTCGGAGTTGACGATGCGGCCGCCCGCCTTCTCGGTGATGGCGAGCATCCGGCCGTCGACGTGTGCGGGGACGCCGGTGACCATGAACTTCGGCGCGGTGCCCATCCGGGCCGGCCAGTTCTGCCGTACCAGGTCGTGGTTGGCGCCGATGCCGCCGGAGGTGACGACGACGACCGGGGCGCGCAGTTCGAACTGGCCGACGACCGTGCGGGAGCTGGGCTTGCCGCGGGCCACGCTGCTGGGCTCCAGGACGGCCCCGCGCACGCCGGTGACGACTCCGTTGGTGGTGACGACCTCGTCGACGCGGTGACGGAACTTGAAGATCACCTTGTTGTCCTCGACCGCGGCCCGCACCTTCTTCTCGAACGGCTCGACCACGGCCGGCCCGGTCCCCCAGGTGACGTGGAAGCGCGGCACCGAGTTGCCGTGGCCGGTGGCGAGGCCGCCGCCGCGCTCGGCCCAGCCGACGATCGGGAACCACTGCACGCCGAGCCCGGCCAGCCAGGACCGCTTCTCGCCGGACGCGAACTCGACGTAGGACTTGGCCCATTGGGCCGCCCAGTAGTCCTGGCCCTTGGGGTCGTCGACGCCCCGGTCGAAGCCGGCCGTGCCCTGCCAGTCCTGCCAGGCCAGGTCGTAGGTGTCCTTCACGCCCATGAGCCGCTGTTCGTCGGAGTTGACGAAGAAGAGACCGCCGAAGGACCAGAAGGCCTGGCCGCCGATGCTCGCCTCGGGTTCCTGGTCGAGGAGCAGCACCTTGCGGCCTGCGGCGGCGAGTTCGGCGGTCGCGACGAGTCCGGCGAGTCCGTGGCCGACCACGATCGCGTCGGCGTCCTGCGCGGCGCCGTAGGCCGGGAAGGCCTGGGCCGCGAGGGTCGCGCCCGCGACGACCCCACCGGCCACGGTCAGGGCGCGGCGGCGGGTGATGGCTGCGGCTGCGGGGATGTCCATGAGCGGCCCTCCTGGGGAAGTTGCAAGGGGCGGTGCTTGCACGGTGCATGGGCGGTGCTTTGGGTGATGCTTGGGTGGTGCTTCGGGTGATGCTTGGGTGGTGCTTGACCAAGGCTTGGGCGGTACATGGGCGCGTGACGCAGGGCTGTTCCTGCGACAGAGGCACTGTTACCGTCGGTAGCCCACAGGAAATCAGGTCGTCACAGCAGTGCGATAGTGCACGGCGGCCAACACGGCCACCGTTTGCTTGTGGCCCGGAGACAGCGGCCGGGCGGGAAGGGGACCATGACCGTCGTTCACGGCCCGGAGCAGATCGCGGCCGTCCTGCGGGGCATGGCCGACGATCCCGAGGTCTGCGGCGAACTCGTCGAGGCCGCCCGCAGCCAGTCCCCCGAGCTGTCCCGGCTCGCCGAGGAGGCGACCCGTTCGCATGTGACGGCGATGGTCCGGGCGGCCGGACCCTGGTTCACCGCGCTGGAGCGGCCGGGCGCGGTCGAGGAACAGGACTTCACCGCCGCGCTGCTGCTGGGCGCCGACCGCGCCGTCCAGGGGGTCGCGATGACCTCGGTGCTGCGCGGGGTGCAGGCGGCGCTGGGGCGCGCGGCGGAGATCGCGGTGGACCGCTGCCGCGGCGCGGGGGTGCCGGACCGGGTGCTGCTGTCGGTGGTGCTGCGGCTGCAGGAGTACGGCAACGCGGTGGAACGGCATGTGGTGCACGGCTATCGCGCGGCCGAGCACGAGGCCCCGCGCGCGATGGGCGCGCTGCGCACCCGCCTGCTGCGCAGGATCCTGCTGGGCGAAGTGACCCCGCACGCCCAGGAGTTGGCGCAGGCGGGCATCCGCGCGGACGCCACGGGCCGCTACCACTGTCTCGCCGCGGTCCCGGCCCGTCGCCGCTCGCTGCGCTCGGCGCACGTGGTCACGGGGACGGTCGACGGACAGCTGGCCGGGCTGTGTCCACGGCCGCCCGGCGCCGACGAGATCGCTCCGGACGCCCTCGTCGTGGTCGCGCCGGCCGCGGCGCTGTCCGAACTGCCCGCGCGTTACCGGCTGTGCGTGCGGGCGGTGGAGCTCGGCCGGGAGCAGGGCCTGCGCGGCCTGTACGACGTCACCGACTTCGCGGCCCGGCTCGCGCTCGCCGAACAGCCGTTGCTGGGCTCGCTGTTGAGCAGCCGGTTGCTCGGGGAGCTCGATCCGGCGAACGAGTTCCATCGCCAACTCGCCCTCACCGCACTGGCGTTCCTCGACAACGGGCGTCGCCTGGACCAGACGGCCGCAGCCCTGTTCACCCATCCCAACACCGTCCGCTACCGGCTCGGCCGACTGCGGCAGATCACCTCCGCGCCCCTCGCCGACGGCGCGCTGGGCCCGATGGACGGGCTCCACTGGTGGTGGGCGCTCACCTCATGGCTGGACTTCCCGGGACCATCGACGCGCCACTGAGCGGTGCCCCTCGGCCCATACCCGCCCCGCATCGGCGATGTTCGACCTGTCGGACATTGTTCGAGATCTATTGACGTGACCCTGCAGACCGTTGACACTCTCGCAACATCACGTCACACGGCTGAAACGGCAGGCTCATATGACGCACAGGGAACGACTCCGCGGCCGCGCGAGACGCGGGGCGGGACGACTGGCCGCACTGACCGCCGTTTCACTCCTCGTGGGCCTCGCCGGGGCCACGACTCCCGTCCAGGCGACGGAAAGCGCGGCCGGGAGCACGGCCGGGGGCACGGCAGCGAGTGCGGACGTCACCGACGGCCTCGCCCTCTGGTACAAGCTCGACGGCGCGTCCGGCACGACGGTGCCCGACTCCTCCGGCCACGGCCTGGACGGCACGCTCAACGGCGCCGCCGACTGGTCGACGGGCGGCCAGGGTCTCGCCTTCAACGGCTCCGACACCTACGTCAAGGCACCCAACGACGTGCTGAAGGGCCTGAGTTCGATCAGCGTCGCGCTGGACGTGAAGCTCGACGCCGCCCAGACCACCCCCTACTTCCTCTACGGCTTCGGCAACACCAGCGGCGGCACCGGCAACGGCTACCTGTTCACGACCGGCAACTCCTACCGGACCTCGATCGCCACCGGCAACTGGTCGACGGAGCAGACCACCAGGCCCGCCGACTCCCACAACCTGACCCGCTCCGTGTGGAAGCACCTCACCTACACCCAGACCGGCAGCACCGGCGTGCTGTACGAGGACGGCGTGGAGGTCGCCCGCAACACGGCCGTCACCATCACGCCGGGCGCGATCGGCGCGGGCACGACGACCGCCAACTACCTGGGCAGGTCGGTGTACACGAGCGACAAGTTGTTCAAGGGCAGCATGCGCGACTTCCGGATCTACGACCGTGCGCTGGACGCCGCCGAGGTCGAGCGGCTCGCCCTCCCCGTGGCCACCCAGGGCGTCGAGGACGACAGGGCCGCGCTGAGCCTCGGCGACACCGGCGCCGTCACGGCCGACCTGACCCTGCCGAAGACCGGCCCGGCGGGCGGCTCCACGATCAGCTGGGCCAGCGACGACCCCGATCTGGTGACCGACGCCGGCAAGGTGACCCGCCCGGCCGCCGGCGAGCCGGACGGCCACGCCACGCTCACCGCGACCCTGAAGAAGGGCACGGTCACCGCCACCCGCGCCTTCGACGTCACGGTCCTCGCCGCGTTCGACGACGCCACCGCCGCCGCGCAGGCCGCCGAGGCGCTCATCGTCCACAACGTCGACGACGTACGCGGCAACCTCGCGCTCCCGGCGACCGGTTCCTACAGCACGGCCGTCACCTGGTCCTCCGCGCGGCCCGACGTCGTCTCCGCCGACGGTGTGGTCCACCGCCCGGCGCACGGCGCCGGGGCGACCACGGTCGAACTGACCGCGACCGTCGCCAAGGGCACGGCGCAGGCGACCCGCGTGTTCACCGCGAAGGTCCCCGAACTCCCCGCGCACGAAGCCCTCAAGGGCTATATGTTCAGCTACTTCACCGGCGAGGGCACGGCGAACGGCGAGCAGCTGTACGCCGCGCTCAGCAAGGGCGACGACCCGCTGAAGTGGCGGGAGCTGAACGACGGCGAGCCCGTCCTGACCTCCACGCTCGGCGAGCAGGGCCTGCGCGACCCGTTCATCATCCGCTCCCCCGAGGGCGACAAGTTCTACCAGATCGCCACCGACCTGAGGATCTACGGCAACGGCGACTGGGACGCCTCCCAGCGCACCGGCAGCAAGTCCATCATGGTGTGGGAGTCCACCGACCTCGTCCACTGGACCGACCAGCGGCTGGTGAGGGTCTCCCCCGACAGCGCCGGCAACACCTGGGCGCCGGAGGCGTACTACGACTCCACGCTCGGCGAGTACGTGGTGTTCTGGGCGTCGAAGCTGTACGACAACGAGGCGCACTCCGGCGACACCTACAACCGGATGATGTACGCCACGACCCGTGACTTCCACACCTTCAGCGAGCCGAAGGTGTGGGTCGACCGCGGCTACTCGGTCATCGACTCCACGGTGATCCAGCACGACGGCGCGTACTACCGCCTCTCCAAGGACGAGCGGAACAATTCCTCCTCCACCCCCAACAGCAAGTTCATCTTCGAGGAGAAGAGCGACTCGCTGCGGAACCTGTCCTGGGACGCGGTCGCCGAGGGCATCGGCAAGGGCGCGATGAGCGCGGCCGAGGGCCCGCTGGTGTTCAAGTCCAACACCGAGGAGAAGTGGTACGCGTTCCTCGACGAGTTCGGCGGTCGCGGCTACCTCCCGTTCGAGACGACGGACCTCGCGTCGGGCGTCTGGACCCCGGTCGCCGACTACGACCTGCCGGCCAGGCCCCGCCACGGCACCGTCCTGCCGGTCACCCAGGCCGAGTACGACCGGCTGCTGCGCGCCTACCAGCCGGACCAGCTCGTCGAGTCCGTCGAGGACATCGCGGTGAAGACCCGGATCGGCGAGGCCCCGGTGCTGCCCGCGACCGTGATCGCCACCTACGCCGACGGCGTCGAGCGCCCGGTGGCGGTGGACTGGGCCGAGGTTCCGGCGTCCGACTACGCGCAGGCCGGCACGTTCACCGTGACCGGCGCGCTGCCGGACGGCGCCGCGCTGCCGGTGCGGGCCGAGGTGACGGTCTCCACGGAGGGCGCCGAGGTCCCCGCCGACCTGCTGCTGCACTACGGCTTCGACGAAACGTCCGGCAGCATCGCCCAGGACTCCAGCGGCCACGGCTACCACGGCACCTACGTCCGCACGCCCGCCTTCGGCACCGGCGTGGACGGCGGCTCGTTCCGCATGTCCGGCGCGAGCGACTCGCCGTACGTGAAGATCCCGAACGGCGTGCTGAAGAACGCCGACAGCGTGACGGTGTCGACGTACGCCAAGTGGAAGGGCGGCAGCAGCTTCCAGTGGCTGTTCGGGCTCGGCCCCGACAGCGACAAGTACCTGTTCGCGACGCCTTCCAACGGCGGTTCCAGCCTGTACTCGGCGATCACGAAGGCCAGTTGGTCGGCGGAGTCGAAGCTGACGGCCGGCTCGCAGCTCACGCCCGGCCAGTGGCGGCACGTCACGGTGACCCTCGACGGCACGACCGGCACGATGGTCCTCTACGTCGAGGGCATCGAGGCGGCCCGCACCACGACCTCCGTCAAGCCGTCCGAGCTGTACGACGCGGACAAGGACTACAGCGGCTACCTCGGCAGGTCCCTGTACGCGGCCGACCCGTACTTCGGCGGCGAGGTCGACGACTTCCGCATCTACGGCCGCGCCCTGTCGGCGGCGGAGGTCATGGAGCTCAGCGGCAACACCGCGGGCATCGCCAGGGCCACCCACCCCGCGCTGAAGGTCGACGCGATCGTCGACAACGCCGGCAGCAGGATCACCCTGCCGCTCAAGGAAGGCAGCGATCTCACCGCGCTGGCCCCGGAGTTCGCCCTCGCCCACGGCGCGGCCATCAGCCCCGCCTCCGGCAGCGTCCACGACTTCACCGAGCCGGTGACGTACGAGGTGACCGGCTCCGACGGCAAGAAGCGCACCTGGACCGTGTCGGCGCTGGTCATGAAGAGCCCGGTCCTGCCTGGGCTCAACGCCGACCCGAACATCGTCCGCTTCGGCGACACCTTCTACATGTACCCGACGACCGACGGCTTCGAGGGCTGGAGCGGCACACAGTTCAAGGCCTACTCGTCGACGGACCTGGTGCACTGGACGGACCACGGCGTCATCCTCGACCTGGGGCCCGACGTGAGCTGGGCGGACAGCAGGGCGTGGGCGCCGACGATGGCCGAGAAGGACGGTAAGTACTACTTCTACTTCTGCGCCGACGCCAACATCGGCGTCGCGGTCTCCGACTCCCCGACCGGCCCCTTCACGGACGCCCTGGGCAAGCCGCTGCTGAAGGCGGGCGACTTCACCGGCCAGATGATCGACCCGGCGGTCTTCACCGACGACGACGGCCGGACCTACCTGTACTGGGGCAACGGCCGCGCCTATGTGGTCCCGCTCGACGACGACATGGTCTCCTTCGACGCCTCGAAGGTCACCGACATCACCCCGAGCGGCTACAACGAGGGCACGTTCGTCGTGAAGCGCCAGGGCACGTACTACTTCATGTGGTCGGAGAACGACACCCGGGACGAGAACTACCGGGTCGCCTACGCCACCGGGTCCTCCCCGACCGGTCCGTGGACCAAGCGCGGAGTGATCCTGGAGAAGGACCTCTCGCTGGGCATCAAGGGCCCCGGCCATCACTCGGTCATCCAGGTCCCGGGGACCGACGACTGGTACATCGCCTACCACCGGTTCGCCATCCCCGGCGGTGACGGCATGCACCGCGAGACCACCGTCGACAAACTGGAGTTCGACGCCGACGGCCTGATCGAGAAGGTCGTGCCGACGCTCACCGGCATCGACCCCGTCACCGTCGTCCACGCCGGTCCGGACGCCCAGGGCGTCGAGGGCTCCGCGATCACGCTGAACGGCACGGTCTCCGGGGCGGGCCCTGCGAAGTGGACGGCCGAGAAGGGCGCGCCGTGCACCGTCGCGGACGCCGCTGCCGCCCGGACCACGGTCACCTGCACCGACGACGGCGCCCACACCCTCACTCTGACCGGCGGCCGCAGCACCGACACGGCCGTGGTCACCGTGACGAACGCGGCGCCCTCGATCACCTCCGCCACCGGCCCGGCGACCCCGCTCTCGGTCGGCCGTCCCGCGGTCGTCACCGCCCGGTTCACCGACCCGGGCGCCGGTGACAGCCACACCTGCACGGTCGACTGGAAGGACGGCGGCAAGCCGGCCGCCGGCAAGGTCACCGCGTCCGGCTGCCGTGCGGAGCACGTCTACACCTCGGCGGGCATCCGTCAACCGGTGATCACCGTCACCGACGACGACGGCGGCGCGCACAGCACGACGCTGCCCGAGGCGATCGTGTACGACCGGGCGGCCGGCCCGGCGGTGGGCGCGGGAACCGTCGGCAAGGCGTTCTTCTCCGTCGCCGTCGGCTACCTCCCCGGGGGCTCCGCCCCGGCCGGGGCGGTCGCCTTCGACCTCCGTCCTGCCCAGCTGAAGTTCCGGTCCGCCAAGGTCGACTGGCTCGTGGTCTCCGGCTCCCGGGCCGTTCTCCAGGGCTCCGGCACGGTGAACGGCAAGAGCGGCTACAGCTTCCGGATCACGGCGACGGACGGCCCGGACACCTTCCGCATCAAGATCTGGAAGACGTCCGGCGGCCAGGTCGTCCACGACAGCGGCACGGCGATCGTCCGCGGCACCGTCACGGTCGGAGTCCGACGCCGGTAGGGCAGCGGTGAACGGCTAAGGTCATGGGCCCCTGTCTTACGGCAGGGGCCCATTCCGTGGTGTTTTCCCTGGGGGTTCGAGACGTGCAGACACCTGACGACATCTGGCAGGACGCCGATCTGCCCACCCGGCGGCTCGCCGGGCTGGCGCTGAATCCCGCCACCCCGCAGGAGGTCCTGCTGCGCCTGCTGGCCGAGGCCCCGCTCGCCGTACGGATGGTGCTGTGCCGGGACCGGATCCTGCCGCCGGCGGTCGTCGACGCCGTGATCGCGCACCCCGACCATCGCACCCGCAGCTTCTTCGCCCGCAATCCCCAGGCCGATCCGGCCCAGCGGGCACGGCTCCTGGACGATCCGCACTGGTTCGTCCGCGCCCACCTCGCCCAGGGACCCGGGCTGTTCCACGACGGGCCGCCACTGCCCGACGACGCCATCGTGCACATGATCAACAACTATGAGCAGGAGTACCTCGACAGTTCCTTCCACCGGCAGATCTCGGCCGGGCTGCGCCGGTCCATGCACACGCATCCCGATCCGAAGGTCCGCGCCTGGGGCGTCGGCTGGGAGTGGACCTGGCTGCCCGCCGAGACACAGGCCGCGCTGCTGACGGACCCCGACGACGAGGTCCGGTCCAGCGCCCAGCAGCATCTGCTCCGCGAGGACCCGGTGTGGGTCGAGAGCACCCTGCCCGACCATCCGTGTCACGGCCGCACCCACCTCCTGATGTACGGGGCCCTCAGCAGGGCGGTCGTGGACGGGGTCCTCACCGCGCCGGCCGGCCCGCAGGACCGGTGGTTGATCGCCCGGAACCCGACCCTGCCGCCCGACGTGGTGCGACTCCTGAGCGCCGATCCGGACCCGGAGGTCCGTACGAGGATTGCCGGCCGCGTCGACCTCGGCCCCGCCGAGCGCGGCGCCCTCGCCGCCGACCCCGTGCCGGACATACGCAGGGCGGTCGCGCGCCACCCGGACCTCGGGCTCGCCGAGCGGCGGGCCCTCGCCACGGATCCCGACCCGGACGTGCGGCTGGCCGTCTCCGTGCACCCCGCGTGGAGCGAGGAGGAGCGGGCCGGAATCGACTACACGGTCCCCTCGGACGGGTGCTTCCATGTCCATCCCGAACCGTTGACGCCCCCGGACCCCGAGGCCGTCCGCCGGGACGCGCTGTCCGGTCACCCGCTGCTGCGCCGCAACGCCGCGCGGGTGCACACCCTGCCGGCCGACCTGGTGGCCCGGCTGGCCGTCGACGAGGACCTGGGCGTGCGCGTCCTGCTGGCCCTCAACCACCCGGACGCCCCGCCGGCCCTGCTGCTGCGCAGCTTCCTCGAGTACACCGGCGACGAGCGCGACCGCCTCCTCACCCGCCCGGACTTCCCCACCGACCGACTGGCCGCTCACGCCGACGACGAGGATCCCGCCGTCCGGGCGCTGGCCGCCCGCGACCCCGAGGTCCCGCCGGCCGCCGTGGCGCGGCTCACCCGGGACCCCGACGCCGCCGTCCGGGCGGCGTTCGCACGCCACCCGAACCTGCCGCAGTCCCGGCTGGCGGAGCTCCTCGACGACGAGGAGCTGGTCCACCACGCCGCCGCCAACCCGGCGTTGCCCGCACCGACGATCCGCGCTCTGGCGAGCGCCTGCACCGGGTCAGCCGACGGCGAGTAAGCGCTCCGCTGAAAGTGCCGCGCTGTGCCGTCGTTCCACTGCGGCGCCGTCGTGGCCGGTCGCTCCCCCGCTCTCGGCTGCGCTCGAGCGGGGGGACCCCCATCGCGGCGGAGCCGCATATGTCAGCGCCCCGCGCCCCTTCAGGGCGCTGCCGAACCGCAACCGACTTCCCCCGACCCGATCAGCGCTTCCAGCGCCGTCGCGGTCTCCGGGTGGCGGGCGAGCAGGGCCGCTCCGGCGGGCGTGGCCTCGGCGGTCTCCCAGGTCCCTTCGCAGCCCAGCAGGTCCGCGAGCGCGTCGCAGGTCGCGGGGTGGGCGGTCAGCAGCGGGAGGCCGACCGCGGTGCCCGGCGCCGACTCCAGGCGCAGACGCGGCGGTTCCTGCGGGAGTCGCCAGGGCGGCACCCAGCTGTCCAGCTCGGCGAGCCGGGCGGGGAAGACGCGGCCGGCCTCGCGGATCAGCAGCGGGGCCAGCTCGCTGCCGCCCGCCCGCAGGCCGGTGATCAGCGTCGGCAGCCAAGGCAGCAGCACCGGGTCCGGGAGCCGGGCGAACGCGTGGGACACGGCCTCGACGACGAAGTCGGCCAGCCCCGGCACCGGTTCCAGTGCGTGCACGAACCCGCTGAGGTAGCGGGGGTAGGCGGGGACCACCAGCGGGTTGCCGAGCAGTTCGGCGCAGCGCGCCCGCAGCGCCGTCCGCGACAGCGTGCCCAGGTGGGTCTGCGCGGCCCACAGCAGCGCGGTGCGGGAGGGCTCGGTCGGATGGGACTGGGCGAGGGCGAGTTCGAGCTGCGTGCGGTCGCAGCCCAGGGACAGGGCCAGGCTCTCCATGCCGAACAGGAAGCCCAGCATGGCCGCGACCTGGCGGACGGTGGCGTCGTCGTCGGTGAACGCCGTCGGCAGCAGGGTGCAGTAGTGCGCGTAGCCGGCCTTGACGAAGGACTCGATCCAGGGCGGCAGCACCGGTTCGGCGGTGCGGTAGTAGGCCAGCAGCCGGCGCACCCGGCGCAGCACCTCCGGCGCGCCGTCGACGCTGCGTTCGCCCGCCAGCACTTCCAGGGCCCGGGTGCCGAGCTCGTCGGCCAGCCGGCGGCTGCGCAGATGCAGAATGGCGTCCTCGACGGCCTCCAGGACCTGGGCCGCCGTGGCCTGCGGGGCGTACGCGGCGCGCCGCAGCCGCTGTTCGAGGACCTGCTCGATGCTGACGCCCTCGTAGCCGAGTTCGATCAGGGAGCGCTGGTGGGTGCCCAGGGCCAGGTCCCAGGACTCCTGGATGGGGCGTTCGCCTAGCCGCCGCTCGCCCATGATGGGCCGGGCGGCGCCCTCGGGCAGCAGCCGGCGCAGCATCCACAGCAGGTCGGAGCAGGGCTCCAGTTCCGGCCGCGAGGCGATGTCCAGCAGGGCGCGCTGTACTCCGCGCTGCTGGAGCTTCAGGTTCAGCGGGGCGAGCCGGTCGTGGACGTCGCGGGCCAGCGGCGGCAGCGCGTCGTAGCCGACCTGGCCGACGCGGTCGCCGCCCATCATGATCTCGACCAGCCGGCCGACGTCCCGCCGGCCCGGGACGGCGTCCTTCTCGATACAGGTGACGGCCGCGTCCTGGAAGTCGTACGGCGTCGGCTTGGCGCGCTCGCGCATCCCGGCCAGCAGGATCGACGTCTCGAAGACGGCGATGGCGTCGGCGGTGGACGCGAGGTAGCCGTTGCGGCGCGCGGCGCGCACGATGTCCACCGACCAGCCGAGCAGTTCGGCCTCGTCGAGGGGGTCGAGCGCGGGCGGGCGCTGGAGGAAGCCGGTGAGCCGGTCGGCGGGCGGCGCGGCGGCGGCCGGGACCGGCGCGGGCAGAGCCTTCTTCGCCGCGCTCTTCTTCGTCGTCGGCTTCTTCGTGCCCGCCTGGCCTTCCAGGCGGAACGGGCGGACGCCGGTGCGTTTGACGTTCTTCGCCCATTCCGTCGCGGCGATGGACACCGAGCCCGCGGCGAGGCCGAACTGCGCCTCGATCGCCGCGTGGCTGGACGGGATCAGGCCGTGCCGCCACTTGGTGGGGCTCGGCGGGCTGATGGTGAAGGTGTCGCTGGCGTGCACGCCGAACTCCTCGACCCGGCTGGCCGCGTGGAAGGCGCCGCAGACGTAGAGGCAGTCGGCGGGGTCGGCGCCGGTGGCGGCGAGGTGCTCGCGCATCCGCGTCCACATGTACCGCTCGCGGTCCTCGTCGACCCGCGCCTTGCCCGGGTCGCCGGGGGCGAGCCGCCGGAAGAGGCTGCCGATGAGCAGCATCACCTGGCGGTAGGTGTCGTGGTCGCTGTCGCCGAGGGGCAGTTCGACGTACTGGTGCCACCACTCCGACCAGTGGCGGACCCGGCCGTGGCGCAGGAGGTGCTCCTCCAGTTCGGCGAAGCGCGGGCGCAGGTCGCCGATCTCCACGCCGACGGCGTCGCCGTGCAGGGCGGCCTGCTCCGGAGTCTCGGGGGCGTCGGGGTCGGGGTCCGCCGGCGTGCCTGGTTCGGTGAGGTGCTCGGTCTCCCACTGGAAGACGTGGTCCGAGGAGCGGTCGACGAGGACCAGTTCGACGCCCGGGGTGTCGAGCGCGTAGGCGATGGCCTGGTACTCGGCGGAGGCCTCGGTGACCGGGGCGACCACGGAGAGCGGCGCCCAGTCGAGGGGGAAGCCCTCGATCTCGCTCGCGAAGGCCTGGACCGCCACCGGGAGACGGCAGTTGCGCAGCTCTGTGAGCAGCGGCGCCATGTCCTCGCACAGCTCCAGATAGACCACCTTCGGCTGCTTCTCGCGCAGCCGGCGGGCCATGGCGATCGCCGAGGCCGGTGAGTGGTGGCAGACCGGGAAGATCTCCAGGGGCTCGCGCACCGCGCGTTCCACGTCGTCGACGATGCCCCGCAGGATGCCCTCCAGGGCTCCGGGTCCGTCGGCGAACGCGGTGGCCGCCTCGTGCAGTTGGCCGCGCAGCGCCTCGAAGGTGCCGCCGCTCATGACAGGGTCGCGATCGCGTCGCGGCCGCCCTGGAGGAACTCCGGCCAGGAGCCGCCTTGTTCCTTGCTGCGCGGTTCGACCACGCCGTGCAGGTACTTGTTGAGGATGGCGAGGTCCTCGGGCTCGCGCCGGGCCAGGGAGCCGACGAGCGAGGAGGCGAGGGCGTGCGCGGTGAGGGCGCGCTCGCCGAAGAAGTTGCTGTGCAGGATGGCGTCCTCCAGGACGCCGATCTGCTCCGCCGTGGACAGGGCGGACTCCAGCTTCTCGTCGTCGCTGCCGGCGGCGGCCGACGAGGCCCGCAGGTCGGCGAAGCTCTGCAGCAGCACGTCCAGCAGGGTCGGCGGGACGTCCAGCTCGATCTGGTGGCGGCGCAGCAGTTCCTCGGTGCGGAAGCGGACGATCTCCGCCTCGCTCTTCTTGTTCGTCACCACCGGGATGCGGACGAAGTTGAAGCGGCGCTTGAGCGCGGAGGAGAGGTCGTTGACGCCCCGGTCGCGGCTGTTGGCGGTGGCGATGACCGAGAAGCCGGGCTTGGCGAACACGATGTTGTCGCTGTCCTGGTCGCTGCCCAGCTCCGGTACCGAGATGTACTTCTCGGACAGGATCGAGATCAGCGCGTCCTGGACGTCGCTGGTGGAGCGGGTGAGCTCCTCGAAGCGGCCGATCGATCCCGCCTCCATGGCCGTCATGATCGGCGAGGGGATCATCGACTCCCTCGACTGGCCCTTGGCGATGACCATCGAGACGTTCCACGAGTACTTGATGTGGTCCTCGGTGGTGCCCGCCGTGCCCTGCACGACCAGGGTGGAGTTGCGGGAGATCGCCGCCGACAGCAGCTCGGCCAGCCAGCTCTTGCCGGTGCCGGGGTCGCCGATGAGCAGCAGGCCGCGGTCGGAGGCGAGGGTGACGATGGAGCGCTCGACGAAACTGCGGTCGCCGAACCACTTCTGGGAGATCTCGCGGTCGAGGCCGTCGGCGCGCTCGGAGCCCAGGATGAACAGTCGGACCATCTTCGGGGACAGCCGCCAGGAGAACGGCTTGGGGCTGTCGTCGACGGACTCCAGCCAGTCGAGTTCCTCGGCGTACTTGAGCTCGGCGGGGGCGCGCAGCAGGTCGGACATGGAGAGGCCTTTCTCGTAAGAGGCGAGTCGTACGAAGCGAGTCGTAGGGGGCGAGTCGTAGGGGGCGAGTCGTAAAGGGCGAGGCTCAGGTGAGGAACGTCTTGAGTTCGTGGACGAGCTTGCGGATGTGACCGGAGATCACCGGTGTGCCCTGGTCCTTGAAGCGCTCCCGGAACCACGGGTTGACGCTGCCGCGCCCGGAGCTGGTCACCGAGCCGACGGGGATGAACTTGACCCCGGAGCGGTGCAGGGCGGCCATGCTGTCGAACAGGGGCTGGCTCTGCCACTCGTAGAAGTCGGAGATCCAGACCACGACCGTGTTGCGCGGCTCGGCGACCTTCGGCTGGGCCAGGGCCATCGCGACCGTTCCGTCGGTGCCGCCGCCGAGCTGGGTGCGCAGCAGGCTCTCGAAAGGGTCGTGCACCCACGGCGTGAGATCGAGCGCCCGCGTGTCGTACGCGATGAGGTGGACGTCCACCTTCGGCAGGCCGGCGAAGATCGACGCCAGGATGGTGCAGTTGACCATGGAGTCGACCATCGAGCCCGACTGGTCCACGACGACGATGAGCCGCTGCGGCGTCGTCTTGCGGGCGGTGTGCCGGAAGTAGAGGCGGTCGACGTAGAGGCGTTCCTCTTCGGGGCTGTAGTTGGTGAGGTTCTTCCAGATGGTGCGGTCGAGGTCGAGGTTGCGGAACACGCGCTTGGGCGGGACCGAGCGGTCGATCGCGCCGACCGAGGACTTCTCCACCTGGGTGCGCAGCACGTCGGCGACCTCGTCGACGAAGCGGCGGATCAGCGCCTTGGCGTTCGCCAGGGCGACGCCGGAGAGGTTGTTCTTGTCGCGCAGCAGCTGCTCGATGAGCGACATGCTCGGCGTGAGCCGCGCGGCGAGCTGCGGGTCGGCGAGCACCTCGCGCAGGTGCATGCGCCGGACGAGGTCGGCTTCGAGGGCGCCGAGTTCGGGGCCGATCGCGGGGATCAGGTTGCTCAGGTCGGGCGTCCGGCCGCCGCCTCCGGAGCCGGTGGGGCTGACGCCGGGGCCGCCGCCGGGCATCCGGCCGCCGCGCAGCTCGCCCGGTGCGCAGCCGAGCGCCCGCTCCAGCCAGCCGGCGTCGCTCTGCCACCGGGACAGCTGTCCGGCGCCGACGGCTCCGGAGCCCGTGGCGAAGACGTTCAGCAGCACCTTGGACACCAGGGCCGCGCGCCGGACTTCGGCGGCACGGTCACGGGCGTCACCGCCGGCCGCGTCCTTGACATCCTCGGTCTCCGTCTCCGTCTCCGTCTCGGTCTCGGTCTCGGGGACCATCAACCCGTCGAACTCCGCCGCCAGTTCCGGGTGGCGCTGCACAATCGAGTCGACGGAGGCCTGCGGGTCCAGCAGTGCGGGCGGCAGGCCGATGTCCTCGACGACGGCGAGGCTCGCGGCCTCCAGGCCGGCCTGCTCCTCGGGGTCGAAGAGACGGGCGAGCAGCCGCCAGTAGAGAACCTGCCGACGGTTGTCGTCGGGGACTGCCTCGGGCGCCTCGGCCATGTCTTCCCTGTCTTCGATGCCTTCCAGGACATCCATGTCGTCGCTCATTTCCGCAGCAGCCTCCCTGCCCGTTCGCGCAGGACGGTGACGGCGTCGGTCGCGGCCTTCTCCGCTCGGGCGCCGGCCTTGTCGGCGGTGCCGCCGGCCCACGCGCCCGCGTGGAGGGCGACGGCCTTTCTGCGCACGGTGGTCTCGACGGCGAGCGGCTGGAGCCGGAACCCGCCGCCGTCCCAGCGGAGCAGGGCGATGCACGCGCCGGAGGCGGCGACGGCCTCGGGGGTCAGCGGGCTCGCGGTCGGGATGCGGTCGGTGTCGACGGGAAGGGCACGGCCGGCGACGGTGAAGGTGAGGGTGTCGCCGTCCCGGCTCGTGTCGTAGCCCTCCAGGAACACGGGCTCGGCGATGCGCGCCGGGTGGCGGTCCAGGGGCGCGGTGGGCAGGGCGGTGGCGGTCGGCAGGACGACCCGCGCGGTGGCGAGGGTGTCCGCGGGGTCGCCCCGGCGGGCCCGGGCGTCGTCCCAGAGGAGATCTCCCTCGTCGGTGAGGGGCATCGCGTCGAGGTCCATCGCGCGGCCTTCGCCGACGGCCGTGAGCAGCGACAGCTGCGGCCGCAGCAGCTGCCAGACGCCGGCCTCGACGACGGTGTCCGGCTTCGGCGCCGAGACGCTCGCGCGGACCAGGCGGGGTGGGCCGCCGTCGGCGGGTTCGAACACCGCGTGGACCTGGGCCTGTGCGGCGGTGGCGTGTTCGTGCAGGTCCACGCCGAGCGGCAGCAGCCGGCCGGTGACGGCCGTCACGGCGGGCGCGTCGGCGGCTCCGGGCCGGGTCAGCAGCAGGGCGCGGGCCCACAGGTCGCCCCAGCGGCGGGCCGGGATCCGGTCCAGGGCCGCGCCGGGGCAGGAGGCGGCGAGCTCGGCGGCGAATCCGTCGAGCAGGGTCGCCAGTCGGCGCAGAGCCGGGTCGGGCAGCATCGCGGAGACGATCGGCGCGGCTCCGCCGGCCAGTTCGTGGTCGATGCCCTGCCAGCCGGTGCGTGCGAGGTCCGACAGCCAACTGCGGGCCGCCGCCGGCAGGTTGGCCTCGGGCCGCGCTGCGATGGCCGTCGACTTCCGGTCCTCCCGCATGCGGCCCGTGACCTCGTCGGCGCCGACCGTCAGTGCGTCGTGCGCGGCGCCGAGCAGGGCGGTGCGGGCGGCGGCGAGGGCGACGAAGTGGTCCTCGCTCGCGGCTCCGGCCGCGGCCTTCTCGACCGCTTCGGCGACCCGGGCGGCGAGCGGGGTGCCTGCGACGGCGCGGGCGAGCTCGGCGAGGTCCTGCACCCGGTCGGGGCGGGGGCGCAGCAGTCCGTCCACGAGGGTCCGGTCGAAGGCGTCGACGGCCGCCAGGGCTTCGTCCAGTCCGGCCACGGGCGCGGTGAGCGGGCCGGTCTCCTCCGCTGCCACCGGTTCGGGCTCGTCGGTCGGCGGGTCCGTGGCGGCCGCCGCGCGGGTCGGCGGGAACCACTGCAGCTCCGGCAGCGGGGCGGTGACCGGGGCGAGTTCCAGATAGGCGAGGTGGCGCAGGAACCGGCTGAAGACGGACGCCGCGGCCGCCTTTCCGTCCGCCGGCGAGGGCCGGGTGCCGGTCATCGCGGCGGTGAGGGCGGCGGCGTCCGGCTGCGCGCCCCCGGGCTCGACGCGCAGATAGCGGGCGACGCGGTCGACGCCGTACTGCAGGACGGCCTCGGTGACCAGGGCGCGGATGTGGTTGCAGAACGAGCCCCGCGCGCCGCCGCAGGGGCGGTTGTTGTTGGTGCTGCATGCGAAGGCGTAGGCGCCGGCGGCGACCGACGAGACGTACACCCGCTCGATGTCCGAGCCGCTGGAGACGACGCCCTGGAGGCGTCCGTCGGCCAGTTCGACGAAGGGGACCTTGGCGAGCTTGCGCGGCCTCGCGGGCGGCACCACCCGGGCCGTACTCGACTTCTCCCAGTCCGACACGCACCATCTCCTTTGCGGCACAAGGCTTCGCGCACGCCGAATCGGCGCAGCACAGGGGGGTTGTCGCAACCGATCGGCGCGACACTGACGAACTTACCGGCGACCACTGACAACGCGGCCTGAGCAGGGACGATCGGGCAGGATCGGCGAGCGCGCCCCGCCTCTTCTAGAATTCACCCGCCCCGGCTCTTCTGGAATTCAGATGATCACGCTTGCGGCGACAGCAGGGGCAGGCCGAGGTGAAGGGGCGGGGTTGAGCGGGGAGCGGGCGGCGTTCGGGGCGCTGCTGCGGGAGTTGCGGCTGTCCGCGTCGCAGACCATCGAGGGTCTGGCGGAGGCGTCGGGCGTGAGTGTGCGCGGCATCGGGGATCTGGAGCGGGGACGACGGGCGGCTCCGCAGCGGCGGACCGTCGCCGCGCTCGCGGACGGTCTGGGCCTGGACGAGGAGCTGCGGCAGCGGCTGCTGACGGCGGCGCGGGCCGGGCGCACCGGGGGCTACAGCCCGGCGGGCGTGCGGGCGTTTCCGCGGGGCGTGGACGACTTCGTCGGCCGGGAGCGGGAGTTGACCCGGCTGGCGGCGCTCGCGGCGCACGAGTCGGAGGCGCAGCCGGTGGTGGTGGCGGTGTGCGGTCCGCCGGGCACGGGCAAGACGACGCTGGCGCTGCACGCGGCCCGCAGTCTCGCCGACCGGTTCCCGGACGGGCAGTTGGTCCTGGACCTGCGCGGCACGGACGACGATCCGGCCGGTCCCGCCGAACTCGTGCTCAGCGTGCTCAAAGCCCTGCACGTGGCCGACCGGGACCTGACGCAGGCCGGGCCGTCGGGTCATCCGGCGCTGTACCGGCGGCTGTTGGCGGAGCGGCGCTGTCTGCTGGTCCTGGACAACGCCCGTGACGAGGGTCAGGTGCGCCCGCTGCTGCCGGCCGCGGGCGCGGGCATGGTCGTGGTGACGAGCCGGCGGATGCTGACCGGCCTGGACAGCGTGCACCGGCTGCCGCTCGGGGAACTGGCCCCCGCGGAGGCGGCCGAGTTCCTGACCTCGCTCGTCGGAGCCGATCGCGCCGCCGCCGATCCGGCCGCCCTCGCCGATGTCGCCGAGCGCTGCGGTCATCTGCCGCTGGCGCTGCGGGTGGCGGGCAACTGGCTGGCCACGCGCACCGGTTGGACCGTCCGGCGGCTCGCGGGCCGCCTCGCCGTCGAGGACCGCCGGCTGGACGCGCTGGCCGCCGGCGATCTGCGGGTGGCCGCCGCGTTCGATCTGTCCTACCGGCAGCTGACGCCCGCCGCCGCCCGGCTGTTCCGGCGTCTCGCCCTCGTCCCGGGCCCGGACGTCGGCGCGGCCGGCGCCGCCCGGCTGACCGGTCAGCCGCTGTTCGACGCCGAGGACACCCTGGAGGAACTGGTCGAGACCGGGCTGCTGGGCGCGCCCGGAGACCGGTACCGGCTGCACGACCTGCTGCGGCTGTACGCCCAAAGCCGGCTCGACGCCGAGGAGTCCGCGCGGGACGCAGAACTGGCCCGGGCGGCGCTGTACGACTGGCTGCTGGAGACCACGGTCGTGGCCGGCCGCTGGTTCGAGCCGGACCACGGCAGCCCGCCGCCGACATGGCGGGGCACGCTCGACCTGTCCAGCGCGGAGCGGGCGCGCGAGTGGCTCCAGTCGGAGGGCGCCAACTGGCTGGCCGCCCTTCGCGCCGCCGCGGCCGCCGGTGAGCACGCGACCGTGGCGGAGGTGGCCGAGGCCCTGCACTGGTTCTCCGACCAGTGGATCTTCTGGGGGCACTGGCCCGAGGTCTTCGGCGCCGCCGCCGACAGCGCGCGGGCGCTGGGCGACCCCGTGCTGGCGGCGACGCACCTCAACTACCACGCGTGGGCGGTGCTGATCTGCGAGGACCGCCCCCACGACAGCCTCGACCGCTCCGCCGAGGCCCTGGCCGCCGCGCTGGGCGCCGGCGACGCCCGGCAGCAGGCCTGGGCCCATATCTATCGCGCGTGGGCGCTGCGCCGACTCGGCGAGTCCATGTCGGCCGCCGATCACATGCACCGCGCGGCCCCGCTGTTCGAGGCCGCCGACGACCTGCCCGGCAGCCTTCAGGCGCGGCACGGGCATGCTATGGCGCTGCTGGACTCCGGCGATGCCGAGAAGGCGCTCGTCGCCTACCGCGACACGCTGGCGTTCGTGGACCGGGCCGGTGACCGGCTGCCGTCCCACATCGCCGACTTCTCCCGGGGCCAGCTGCACTCGGGCATCGGCGCCTGCCATGCCCTGCTGGAGCAGTGGACGGAGGCCGTCGACGCCCTGAGCACCTCCGTGGCGATCTCCCGGGAGAGCGGCAACAAGGCGATGGAGAGCCGTCAGCTCGTCGACCTGGGCAACGCGCTGCTGTCCGCCGGACGACCGACGCAGGCCCGCGAGGCCTTCGCCCGCTGTGTCGGGCTCGGTCTCGAAGCCGACCCGCAGCGCGTCGCCGAGGCACGCAGCGTCCTCGCCCGTCTCGACGCGCCCTGAATTCGCCCGCCCGTCCCCGGGTCGCCGCACCACGGGGAGGGCGGCGGGACGGTGACGGGTACACGCCATCGACGGGCGAGGTTCCCCTCGCCGTGCCTCCATCCTGGGCCCGCGGCCTCCCCCGCGTCTTGTCCCGCAGTGCACCGTGCTGTTCCCTGCGTGCACTGCCGTGGGCGGCTCCGCACAGGTCCGGGCGGACGGCCGGGTCGGGCCGCCGTCCGCGTTTCTGCCTGCTTCCTGCCTGGAGACCACGGGGGCCGACTGCTTGGCTGGTGACGGCGGGAGGAACGGGCCGCTGTCCGATCCCTCTCCGCCGGTGACGCACAGGTGGAGAGGAGAGCCCGGTGGCTCTGGTGGTGACGACTGCTTCGGTTCCCGAGGGAGAGAGACTCGCGCACTGGCAGGACGCACTGGGCAGAGCGCTGGTGCCGATGGCCGTCACCGCGCGGGACGACGGCCCGTTCGAGGGCCGCGTGTCCACCGAACGACTGGGCTATCTGCGCATCGCCACGATCGAGGCCGACGCCCAGCGCCTGAACCGCACCCAGGCCCATGTCGCCGACGCGGCCGCGAGCACGGCCACCGCCGGGGGCTGTGTCGCGGTCTGCGTCCAGACGTCGGGCACGGCGACGTTGATCCAGGACGGCCGGCGCGCCGTCGTCGGCGAAGACGACCTCGTCGTCTACGACACCGCGCGGCCGTATTCGCTGGACTTCCCGCGGCGCTTCTCCGCCCATGTCGTGCACATGCCCCGGCGGGCGGTGGGCCTGCCCGTCGCGGACCTGCGGCAGGTCACCGGGACGGCGATCACGGCGGCGGAGGGTTTCGGCGCCCTGCTGGTGAACTTCGTGACGTCGCTGACCTCGTCGGTCCCGCCCTGCGCCCCGGCCGTGGCCGCCCGGCTGGCCACGGGCGTCGTGGACCTCTTCGCCACGCTGGTCGACCAGCGCAGCGGCCGGGCCGCGATGCGCGAGCACAGCCCGGGCGCCCACCATGTGCTGCGCGTCCGCGACCACATCGACCGCAACCTCGGCGATCCGGATCTCTCCCCGCAGACCGTGGCGGCGGCGCACCACATCTCCGTGCGCTATCTGCACCGGCTGTTCGAGGGCGAGGGCATCACGGTCGCCCGGCTGATCCAGCAGCGCCGGCTGGAGCGGTGCGCCCGCGAGCTGGCCCGGTCCGACGCCATGGCTCCGACGGTGTCGGCGGTGGCGCAGCGCTGGGGCTTCGCCAACCCGGCCCATTTCAGCCGGGTCTTCCGCGCCGCCTACGGGCTCTCCCCCCGCGAGTGGCGCGACGGCCGGCACCGACTGCTGCCGACCGGCTGAGGGGGCCGCGGCGAGGTCCGGTCGATGTCAGGGCGGTCAGGTCGAGTCAGGTCGAGGAACGGTCCCGGCTCGCGCTCCACGCGCAGAGCAGGGCCGCCCCGGCGATGGTGGCCGCCGCCGGTCCGATCGCGCGCAGGCCGCCGCGGGAGCGCCAGGACAGCACCGAATCGACCGAGTGGGCGGACAGCGCCGATCGCGCGCTGAGCCAGGAGCCCACGGAGACGAAGGACACGGCGGAGCCGACGGACCCCACGGACAGGAAGCTGCCGACCGAGGCGATGGACAGCGAGCTGCCGACCGAGCCGATGGAGAGGAACGAGTCGACCGAGCCGATCGACAGCGCCGAGTTCTTCGACCACAGCGAACGCCAGGAATTGTCGGCCCGGTCGACGCCGCAGGTGCCGCCGAGGCCGTTGGAGCCGTCACGCTTCGTCACGGATCTCGTCATGCTCCGATCATAGGCCCGGAAGGCCGCACCGGTCAGGACGAAGGCGTGGCGGTGGACCCGGCAGTCTCCTCTTGTTGGCACTGAGTCGCCTGACGATCAGAGACTGCTGTGCCGGCGCGCACCCTGCTGTAGCCTCCGTGAAAATCTTCATTCCTACGAGCTCAGGGGCGGTCGGCCGGCCCGGCTGCCGCCTTGCAGGAGGTACCCCCTGTGGCAGTGAGCCGTCTCTTGAAGGAGGAGCTCCACACCAGCGTCTCGGACCCGGTGCTCGACACGATGAACTTCCTCAACGGGATCACTCATCGCTATCCGGAGGCGATCTCCTTCGCACCGGGCCGCCCGTACGACGGCTTCTTCGACGTCCAGGAGATATTCGGGCACATTCGCCGCTACCTCGACCATCTGGCCGACACCGGCTTCTCGCCCGGTGAGCTGCGCGACGCGATCTTCCAGTACGGCCCGACCAGCGGTCAGATCCGCGAGCTGATAGCCGACTCGCTCCGCAAGGACGAGGGCATCGACGTATCGCCCGAAGCCATCGTGGTGACCGTCGGCTGCCAGGAGGCGATGCTCCTCACCCTGCGCGCCCTCATCGCGAACCACGACGATGTGCTGCTGGTGGCCAGCCCCTGCTATGTGGGCATCACGGGCGCCGCCCGGCTGCTCGACGTCGAGCTCACCGCCGTCGAGGAGCGGTCCGACGGGCTGCGGTGCGCGGACGTGGAGGCGGCGATCAAGGCCGAGCGGGCTCGGGGCAGACGTCCGCGCGCGCTGTATGTGGTCCCGGACCACTCCAATCCGTCGGGTGTCACCCTGTCATTGGCCGCCCGGCACGAACTCCTGGAACTCGCCGCCCGCGAGGACATCCTCCTGCTGGAGGACAGCCCTTACCGGATGGTCAGTCCGGGACCACAGGTTCCCACCCTGAAGTCCCTCGACCGCGAGCGCCGAGTCGTCCATCTCGGCTCATACTCCAAGACGCTGTTCCCCGGCGCGCGCGTCGGCTTTGCCGTCGCCGACCAGATCGTGGTGGACCGGGACGGCAACACCGGGCTGTTGGTGGACGAGATCACCAAAATCAAAAGCATGGTGACCGTCAATACTTCCGCGCTCGGCCAGGCCGCGGTGGGCGGAATGCTGTTGGCCGCCGACGGCCGCACCGCGGACCTCAACGTCGAGACCTCCCGCTACTACGGCGATGCCATGCAGGCCATCCTGCGCGAGCTCGCCGAGGCCTTCCCCGAACCGGAGCGCACGGCGCTCGGGGTGCGCTGGAACCAGCCCTCCGGGGGCTTCTTCCTCACCGTGGACGTCCCGTTCCGCGCGGACAACTCCGCACTGCAGCGCTCGGCGGAGGAATTCGGCGTCATCTGGACGCCCATGTCCTACTTCTATCCCCAGGGCGGCGGAGACAGCACGATCCGCTTGTCCATCAGCTATTTGACGCAGTCCGAGATCGTGGACGGCGTCAAGCGCCTGACCCGTTTCATCAGGGAGGAGACGGCCGCCCGGTCCCGGTGACCCATCAGGAGAAGGCAGGTACTTTGTTCACCGCACGCAGCCTGATTCGCAGCAAGCCCCGTATGTGGGGGTGGACCTTCCGATGACCACCTCCACGGTGAACCCCCCGTGTATCGACGGACTTGAGCCGTCCGCGGCCCACCGTCCCGCGTCACTGAACGCAGCGCGCATCACAGGTGTCGCCACGGCTGTCACGGACACGGCGTACACGCAGCACGAACTGCTCGAGATATTCCGGATCACGGACCCCAAGGTCCGGTCCGTCTTCCTCAACAGCGCAATCGAGAAACGCTTCCTCTCGCTGCCTCCGCGTGACGCGGACGGCGCCTGCCTCCCCGAGAAGCAGGGCGAACTGCTGGACAAGCACAGGACCCTCGCCCTCGACATGGGTGCGCGCGCCGTCGAGCAGTGCCTGGCCGACGCGGAGATCGAGCCCAGCGACATCGACTACCTGTGCGTGACCACCACCACGGGCTTCCTGACCCCCGGTCTCAGCGCCCTCTTGATCCGCTCGATGGGACTGCGTCCTCAGACGAGCCGGGTCGACGTCGTCGGAATGGGCTGCAACGCCGGGCTCAACGCCTTGCAGGCGACGGCCAGTTGGGCCACAGCACATCCCGGCCAGGTAGCCGTCATGCTGTGCGTGGAGGCCTGCTCCGCCGCCTATGTCATCGACTCCTCGATGCGGACCGCCGTCGTCAACAGCCTGTTCGGGGACGGCGCGGCAGCCGTCGCCCTGATCGCCGGCCCACCCGGGGCGGCCACAGCGGCGGTCCCGACCGCAGGGTCCGGCGGTCCGCGGATCCTGGGATTCGCCAGTCAGCTGATCACCGACGCGATCGACGCGATGCGCTACGACTGGGACGACGCGCAAGGGAAGTTCAGCTTCTACCTCGACCCGCATGTCCCGTATGTGGTGGGCGCGCACGCGGAACAGGTCGTCGACCGGTTGCTGGCCCGCGAAGGGCTGCGCCGCACCGACATCGGCCACTGGCTCGTCCATTCCGGAGGCAAGAAGGTCATCGACGCGGTTCGGATCAACCTGGGCCTCACCCGGCACGACGTACGGCACACCACCGACGTCCTGCGTGACTACGGCAATCTTTCCAGCGGTTCCTTCCTGTTCTCCTACGAGCGGCTGCTCCGGGAGGACGTCGCCACGGCAGGCGAGTACGGCGTTCTGATGACCATGGGACCCGGCTCGACCATCGAAACCGCGCTGGTCCAATGGTGAAAGAGGAGCAGGTGAAAGAGGAACAGGTGAAGGACGAGCAGGTGGAGGACGAGCAGGTGAAGGAGGCCACGCACGTGATCGCCGCACAGTCCGAGCCCGGAGCGCCGACCCTCCGTGTCGACGGGCGCCGGCCCCTGTCCGCCTCGACGATCGACATGGTCAACGCCGTCTGCGACAGCGTCGAGGACGGCACACAGGCCCGGCTGATCGTCCACGTCTCGGGCTTCCCCGAGGGAGCGCCCGCGAAGGATCTGACGATCGCCCTGGTGAGCAAGTGGGAGCGCGCGCTGCGGCGGCTGGAGCGCCTGCCCGTGCCGACCATCTCGGTGGCCGAGGGACCCTGCGGCGGTCTCGCCCTGGACGCTCTGCTGAGTACCGACTATCGCATCGTGACAGGCTCGACGAGCCTGGTGGTGACGGTGGAGAACGAGGCGACCTGGCCGGGCATGGCGCTGTACCGGTTGGCCCGGTCCCACGCCGGTGCCGCCGCGGTCCGCCGGGCCGTCCTGTTCGGCGTTCCCCTCAGCGCGCAGGAGGCGCTGGCGCTGCAGCTGGTCGACACGCTCACCGCCGACCTGCCGGACGCACTCGCCACAGCTGTCGAGCGCACCGGATCCGTACGCGGAAGCGAGCTGGCCATCCGGCGTCAGCTGCTGTTCGATGCCGCCACCACCAGCTTCGAGGAGGCGCTCGGCGCCCACCTGGCGGCCTGTGACCGCGCCCTGCGCACCACGCCCTCGGGAGCTGCCGCATGACCGTCGACCATGATGACGTCCGGTCGCCCGATCTCGCCAAGGCCCGGGCGGCGCTGGCCCGGGCCGCACAGGGCGCCGAAGCCCTCCTGGACCGGCTGGGCGACCCTGCGCGGCGCTCGCCGGAGCAGCACGCCGAGGCGGCGGCCGCGGTCGACGCCACCCGGGCGCTGCGCGCCGCTTTCCTGGACACACACGCGGAGGCGGTCTACGACGAACTCACCGAGGGCAAGACGGTCCGCCTCCGGCTTGCGGAACTCGCCCGGACCGCTGCCCTCGCCTTCCCCGGACTCGTACCCGGCGCAGAGCAGTTGGCGAGCGAGCGCTCCCGGCCCCAGGCGCACAAAGAGGGCCACGAGATCGACCAGGGCATCTTCTTCAACCGTGTGCTGCGCTCGCCGTCGGCCGGCGCGCACCTGCTCGACAGCATGCTGCAGCCCACCTCCCGAGCCCTGTCACTGCTCCCGGAGTTCACCGACAGCGGCAAGCTGGAGCTGCGGTCCGTGCGCCTGGAGCGGGTCGGCGCGGTGACCCATCTGACCATGTGCCGCAACGACTCGCTGAACGCCGAGGACGATCAGCAGGTCGACGACATGGAGACGGCGGTCGACCTGGTCCTGCTCGACCCGGCCACGGAGGTCGGGCTCCTTCGGGGCGGCGTGATGACGCATCCCCGCTACCGCGGCCGACGGGTCTTCAGCGCGGGCATCAACCTCAAGTCGCTGCACGGCGGGGAGATCTCGCTGGTCGACTTCCTGCTCCGGCGCGAGCTGGGATACCTGCACAAGCTGATCCGGGGGGTCCTGGTGCAGGACGCCGCGGACTGGCGCCGGGCCACCATCGACAAACCCTGGGTCGCGGTCGTGGACGGCTTCGCGATCGGCGGCGGCGCTCAGTTGCTGTTCCTCTTCGACCATGTCATCGCCGCCGCGGACGCCTACGTCAGCCTGCCCGCCGCGCAGGAGGGGATCATCCCGGGAGTCGCCAACTTCCGTCTCACCCGGTTCGCCGGACCGAGGCTGGCCCGGCAGATCATCCTGGAGGGACGGCGCGTCCACGCGAGCGAGCCGGCCGCCCGGCTGCTCGTCGACGAAGTGTGCGAGTCCGACGCGCTGGACGCCGCCGTCGAACGCAGCGCCCAACGGCTGCGCGGCTCGGCGGTGCTCGCCAACCGCCGCATGCTCAACCTGGCCGAGGAACCGCTCGACCGGTTCCGTGCCTACATGGCGGAGTTCGCGCTGCAACAGGCCCTGCGTATGTACGACGCCGATGTGCTCGACAAGGTCAGCCGGTTCTCCCTGGCTTCCTCCGAGCGGGGGGCCGGGACCCGCTGACGGACCCGGACCCCGTTGCCCCGTTGCCCCGTTGTCCCGTTGTTCCGTTTGTTCCGTGACACAGGCCCCCGTCCGGGCCCGGCCGCAAGAGAGGTCCACCGCACATGCGTCCAGCAGGCTCTCGCAGTCGCAGAATCGTCCTGTGGCGGCACGGTCAGACCGGCTGGAATCGCGAGCAGCGGTTCCAGGGAACCACTGACATAGAACTGAGCCCGGTGGGGGTCGAGGAGGCCCGGCGGGCGGCTCGGCGATTGGCCGCCCTGGCGCCGGACGCGATCATCACGTCCTCTCTGCGGCGCGCCGCCGCAACGGCCGAACAGCTGTCCTCCCTGACACGGCTGCCCGTCACCGCCGAGGAAAGCCTCCGCGAGGCTTTCACCGGCCGCTGGCAGGGACTCACCCAGGACCAGATCGTGGCGCGGTACGCGGAAGAGTACGCGGCCTGGAAACGGGGCGAGCCCGTCCGGCGCGGCGGCGGCGAGCTGGACACCGAGGTCGCGGAACGCGCGGCGCCCTCCGTGGAACGCCATGCCGAGAAGCTCCCCGACGGGGGGACGCTGATCGTGGCGAGCCACGGCGGGACCATCCGGGCATGCGTCGGCCGGCTCCTCGGGCTGGATCCGCGGGACTGGATGTCGCTGGGCGGCCTGTCCAACTGCCACTGGCACGTCCTCAGCGAGACGCCTTCCGGGTGGCGGCTGTCGGTGCGCAACGCCGGAGCCGCTCAGGAACCGGGATTCGGCGAGGGCTGACGGCTGCGACGGGGACGGCGGCAGCCGCAACGGGTAGGGCGGCAGCCGCAACAGGTGCGGCGGCGACCGACCCGACTTCACTGTGCATAGACCCGCCGGATGCTGGTCCCCGCATTGCGCGTCACATCGGCACCGTAGACATGGATCGAGATCGCCGTCTCGGGGCCGGGGTTGCGGACGAAGTGGATGTCGCCCGGTGGCAGCAGCCAGTCCACCTCACCGGCCGAGCTGACGGACGTCGTCGTCAGCGCCAACCACGTCGAATCCCCGCCACCGGCGTACGCGTAACGCTGTTCGCATTCCCGCCCTTCGTAGACTCCGGTGACACACCAGGAAATGTGGTCGTGGATCGGGGTCTGCTGTCCCGGTAACCACACCAGACAGACGATGGAGAACTCGCCCCGCGGATCGACGTACAACAAATGCTGCCGATACCCCGCGGGATCCCCGGCGCGTTCGCGTGGCGTGAGGAGGTCGGGGAAGACGAGATGCCGCTTCACCGCCTGCGCGACCTGTCCGACGGCATCCTCCGTGACAGCCCGACCGGCGTCTCGGGAAGCCTTCAGGATGCCGCTCACCTCGCCGGCCAGTGAGCCCACTCTCCGACTGGCCGTGCCGGACGCGGGCATCACCGCACCTCGTTCCGGAACAGCTCGACGATGCGTGCGACATGGCTGTCCATGCCCTGTTCCCGCAGGTCGAGGGCCAGGCTGACCTCGGCGCCGTACAGCGGACATTCCTGGGCCAGCCGGGCGCGCCCGCCGCCGGTGATGTTCAGCAGCACCGTCGCGTCGCCCGGTATGCGTCCGTCGGCGACCGCGAGCCGAAGTCCGGCGAGCGCGACCGCCGCAGCGGGTTCGACGTCGATGGACTCGATCTTGCCGAAGGCCTCCCTCTCGTGTGCCGCCGCCTCGCTCCCGACGGTCAGCATGTCGCCGCCGCTTTCGGTGAGGACGTCGTAGACCCCCGAATGCACGGAGTACGGCGGGAACCGGTTCGTGAGTTCGTCCGCGAACACCTGCTCGGCCGCGGCCCGCTCGTCCTCGACGAAATCCGTGGCCATGCACCGGGTCCCGGTGTTCCAGGATGCGGCGAGCGGTGCGAAGGACGCGTTCTGGCAGAGCATGAGCCGGGGCGGTGTCGTACCGAAGGAGCCCGTGCCCAGCAGTCGCTTCGCGGCCTCGTGCACGGCGATGGCCCCGGCTCCGCTGCCCACCGCCTGGAAGTAGTAGTCGGGCACCCGCCCCATCGCTTCCACGGCCGCGTACAGGACCGTGGCCAGTCCGTCGCGCCGGCCGACATTCCGTACCCCTCCCTCCGCCTGGAAGCCGGGCAGTTTGGCCACCCCGTCGGCGAGGGCGATGGCATCGGAGTAGTCCGCGTTGTCGAGCACGACCAGTTTCACGGCCGGATCCAGCGGCGTACGGAATCTCATCCGGTGCAGTCCGCGCCGGGGCACCACGAGAAGACACGGCTGCCGGTATCGGGAGCAGACCACGGCGAATGCGGCTGCCGTGTTTCCGGCGGACGCCACGACCAGCACCGGAGAATCGAGAGGCAGTCTCCCGAGCACGGCGTACGCTTCGAGTTCCTTGAACGTCGCGGTCTCGAGGAAGGCTCCTCGTTCCGGCCAGTAGCCGTTGAAGGCGACCCAGAGATTCGGCAGAGCGAGACGAGCGGAGAGCTCCTCGCTCTGAAACACGACCGTGCGTCCCGCGGTGGGGTAGGTCCGGGCGACCGGAAGCCAGTCCCGGTAACGGAACAGCCCCTCGGTGTGCGGGGACGGCGTGAACCCCTTCGCCTCGTACTCGGTCTGCAGCAGCGCGGGTTCGTGGTCATGCTCGCACGACAACGTCACACCGTCATCCGGCCTGCGGTGCCCGCAGAGCGGACACAACACCGTGTAGTGGCGTGTCGCCCGTTCTTCCATTCTCCAGGTCCCTTCTTGAGGATCCGCACGAATTCACATACGGAGAGTTGTCGTTCCGATGCTTCGTCCTTCGCCGCCGCGGGCGTGATGACCCACGGGCGACACCCGGCCGACGCGTCCGTACGACGCGCCGACCCCAACACGTTCCGTCCTGCAACCACCGGGTGTGCCTGGTCGGCGGCTCAGCCGGGCCCGGAGACCGTGCGGATCTCCTGTGCGGCCGCGACGCCGGCGCACCCCGACAGGCCGAGGGCGTCACGGAGTTCTTCCGCCAGCAGCTCCAGCACGCGGCGCACCCCCTGCTCCCCGGCGGCGGCGAGCCCCCAGAGCACCGGACGCCCGAGCAGAACGCCGTCCGCTCCCAGCGCGAGGGCCTTCAGCACATCGGTCCCGTGGCGGACACCGCTGTCGAACAGCACCCGGCAGCCGCCGTCCACCGCGTCCACCACGGCCGCGAGCGCTTCGATGCTGGCCAGGGCGCCGTCCAACTGCCGCCCGCCGTGGTTCGACACCACTACGGCGTCGACACCGAGGTCCGTCGCGCGCCTGGCGTCCTCCGGGGCGAGCACGCCCTTCAGGATCAGCGGCAGCGCGGTCCGAGACCGCAGCTGCTCCACATCCGTCCACGACAGCGAAGGAGCGAAGGCAGCCCGGGTATGGGACGCCACCGCGGACCCGACCGCGGAAGCCCGGTGCGCCTCGGACGCCGATCCCCAGGCGAGGTTGGCGGCTTCCACACCGGCGGGGAGGGCGAAGCGGTTGCGCACATCCCGCAGCCGGCGCCCCATCCAGGGAACGTCCACCGTGAGCATCAGCGCCCGGCATCCCGCGTCCTGCGCTCTCGCGGCCAGGGCGAACGACGCCTGCCGATCACGCAGCCAGTAGAGCTGGAACCAGACGGATCCACCGATCCCGGTGATCGCTTCGATCGGGAAGCTGCTCAACGTGCCTGCGGTGAAGGGCACTCCAGCGGCCTTCGCCGCCCGCGCGGCAGCGAGTTCGCCCTCCGGGTGCACGAGTTTCTGATAGGCGATGGGCGCCGTCGCCACCGGCATGGCGAGCTTCTCCCCGAACAGCGTGGTCTCGACCGTGCAGTGCTCCACGTCCCGAAGCACCCGTGGAATCAGCCCGATCCGCCGTAACGCGGCACGATTGGCGGACAGCGTCACCTCCGCACCGCTGCCGCCCGAGACGAAGTCCCATACGTCGGCGGGAAGAAGCTCCTTCGCGACCCCCGCCATGTCGTCCAGGCACAGGATCTCGCGCTCGGCACCGTTCACAGTTCACTCTGTTGCGCGAGGCGCTCCAGCTCCACCGCCTCGTAGAGGGCCTTGATGTTCGAACTACCGAAGGTCTCCGCTCCGCACCGCTCGATCACCTCGAAGAACAGCGTTCGCCGGGGGTGCGTCGACCGCGTGAAGAGCTGGAACATCTGGCCCCCATGGTCTTCGTCCACAAGGATGTTCAGCTGCTGCAGGCTCTCCAGCGGGTGCCTGGTGAGGGAGATCCGCTGCTTCAGGAGTCCGTAGTAGGCAGCCGGCGTCGTCAGGAACTCGACCCCTCGCGCCGACAGCGCCCGAACCGACCGTACGACGTCGTCCCCGGCGAACGCGACGTGCTGAACTCCGGATCCGACGTGGTTCTTGAGGAACTCGTCTATCTGACCGGGGTCCGCCGTGGGGTCGGGCTGAAGGACCGTGAACGTCACCTCACCGGACCGGCTCTGCACGACCTTGGACAGCATGGCCTGCGAGCCGACGACGATCCGCTCCTCGAAGATCTCCCTGAACCCGAACGCCTTCTCGTACAGCTCGACCATCGGTTCCAGATCACCCACGTTGACGCAGACGGCGAAGTGGTCGATCTCCAGGAGACGGAGGCCGTCGTCAGCTCGTTGGTCACTGTGCGTTGCCGATCCCGCCGGGAGCGTACGGAATCCGGGCGGCAGACCGGCTCCGGTGCTCGACCGCCGCTGCACGAGAGTGTGTACGACGTCACCGAAGCCGGAGACGGTGGCACTCAACTCGACGTCGTCTCCCGGGTGTTCCACGGGCTCCGCAAGCGCCTGTGCCCCGTTCTCGACCGCCTGGCCGAAGGCCGTTCGCACATCCGCGGTGCGCAGGGCGATGTTCGCGATGCCCTCCCCGTGCGCGAGCACAAAGTCGGACGCGGGGTGCCCTTCGGCCGTCGCCTCCGTCAGCACGAGCCGCATCGCGCCCTGGCTCAGCACCGCGGCCCGAAACCCTTGCTCCGGCGATCCGCCCACAGCGGCCTCGACGAAGCCGTAGCGATCACGCCAGTGCGCAATCTGAGCATCCAGATCGCGGACGTACATCTCCACGTAGTCCAGCTCGAAGTCGTCCATGACCTTGTCGGCCGCAGAAAATGTCATCGAAACTCCAGTTCTCTTGCGTGACGAGACAGCAGTCGTGTGAGGCCGGGGACAGCAGAGACAGCTCCCCGGGGCAGCCCTGCTCCGGGACCGACCGGCGATCGTTGCCGGAGCAGTGGCGGTAAGGGCCGTTCGGTGGGACAGGGCGCACTTCGCTGAGCCGCCCTGTCCTGCTTCCTAAGGCTTGTCGGGCCGACGCCCGAGCCGCAGTCGTTCCCGGAGGGCACGACCGATGTCGCCGAGTGGTTCGGGCTGCATCATGCTGACGTGATCGCTCTGGATCACGCGCTCGTCCACGTCTCCTGCCACATAGGGTGTCCACGCTTCCGTGCCCGACATCGGCATGGGGTTGTCGATGCCCGCGCGGAAGAAGAGGAGGCCGCCCTCCACCCGTCCCAAGGACACGGAGCGAGCAAGCCTGCGGTTGTTCTCGATGACGGCGATCAGGCCCTTGGCTCGGTCCACGTCGACCTGGAGAGTCTGCGCCACCTCACCGATCTGATCCGCCGCATAGGCCTCGACCAGACCGGAGATGTCATCACCGGAAGCGTCTTCGGACAGGCTGAGGCCGGCTCCCTCGGCGAGGGCCCGGATGAGGCTCGGGCGGTCTGCTTCCTCCGTCTCCGGCGCATTGGAGGCCGGGTAGGCGTCGATCACCGCCAGCAGGCTCACCTCCTGCTGTTGGCGCTGAAGTTCTTCCGCCACGGCGTGCGCAACCAGCCCACCGAAGGACCAGCCGAGGATGCGGTACGGGCCCTGCGGCTGCACGGACCGGATCAGTGCCGCGTACTCCGCCGCCATCTCCCCCACCGTGGACACGAGATCCCCGTCGCTCGCGCCCCGAGCCTGGAGGCCGTAGATCGGCACCTCGTCCGGCAGCTCCTTGATCAGACCCGAATAGCACCAGCTCAGGCCCGCCGCGGGATGCACGCAGAAGAGAGGGTCGTCCGTGCCGTGGCGGCGCAGCGGGAAGACGGCATCGAACGGATCCGCGACCCCGCCCTCGTTGAGTCGGTCGATCAGTCCGGCGACGGTCGGGGCTTCGAACAGGGCCCTGATGCTCGCCTCGACGCCCAGCGTGGAGCGGATGCGGCTGACGAGGCGTGTGGCGAGGAGGGAGTGGCCGCCGAGGTCGAAGAAGCTGTCGTCGATCGAGACGGAGTCGGAGACGACGCCCAGGACCTCGGCGAACAGGCCGCACAGGACCTCCTCACGAGGTGTGCGGGGAGCCCTGCCGGCCGTGTGCGGGGTGAAGTCCGGGGCGGGCAGGGCCCGCCGGTCCAGCTTCCCGTTCGGGGTCAGCGGCAGCCCGTCCCCGTCTCCGTCCAGGGTGACGAAGGCGGAGGGGATCATGTAGTCGGGGAGTTGCCCGGCCAGGTGGCCGCGCAGAACTGCCGGATCGGGGGTGGCGTCCGCCGTGGGAACGATGTAGGCGACCAGGCGTTTGTCGCCCGGCTGGTCCTCACGCACGATCACCACGGCCCGGGCCACGTCCTCATGCCCGGCCAGCACCGCCTCGACCTCACCGGGCTCGATACGGAAACCCCGCACCTTGACCTGGGCGTCGGCGCGGCCCAGGAACTCCAGGACCCCGTCAGCGTTCCACTTGGCGAGGTCACCGGTGCGGTACATCCGCGAGCCCTCCGAACCGAACGGGTCTGCGACGAACCGCTCCGCGGTCAGGCCCGCACGGCCAAGATACCCCCGGGCCAACTGCGCACCCGCCACATACAGTTCACCCGCGACACCGACCGGTGACGGCGACAGCCCGCCGTCGAGCACGTACACGCGGGTGTTCCACATCGGACGGCCGATCGGCACCGCCCCCGACGACAACAGAGCCCGCACATCCGCCTCGTCGTCGGGCAGCGGATAGTCCGTGCAGCCCACCGTCGCCTCGGTCGGACCGTAGTGCGCCACCACCGGCACCCTCGGATGCGCCCGCCGCCACGCCGCCACCACATGCCCCGGAATCTCCTCCCCGCCCAGCATCAACCGCCCACCCGGAACGAACCGACGCCCCGCCTCCTCCACCACCGGCACATGACTCGGCGTCACCTTCAAAAACGACACCCGCCGACCGGACGAGACCTGACCGTCCGGTTCCTGCGCGTCCAGCGCCGTCACCAGCACACA
>NZ_JBSFEV010000036.1:0-100217 GCF_053594615.1 Streptomyces sp. NPDC001858 | reverse complement strand
GTGCGCATGGCCCTGGCTGCCGTAACCGATGACCGCGACCTTGCGGCCCTGGATGATGGACAGGTCGGCGTCGGCGTCGTAGAACAGCTCGGCCATGGAGAACACCCTTACGTCGTAATGGTCGTCATGGAAGAAGCCCCGGAGGCGCACATGCGCAGGAACGGCGTCTGGAGCACAGTCCGAAGCGTGTGGGTATGTCCGGTCCGCCGAGCGTGTTCCGGTCGGCGCCGATCCGGGGTGCGCCCGCCGTCGGCTTCGGGAGTAACACTATCTCAGCGCCTACCTCCAAGACCGTGTGAACGGTGAACCATGGTGTGAAGTCATGGCCTAAGCTGAGGCGCAGCCCGACCCGATCGGCACCGCAACTCACCAGGAAATGGAACGAGTATGAACACTCTTTTACGTGCAGGAGCCGTTGGCGCCCTGCTCGCCGGTCTGTCCGTTCCCGGAGCCGCGTACGCCACCCCGGGAGGTCCCGGTGTGACCGGCAAGGTCATAGCCCAGACCACCATCGGCGGGACGGACTACATCCTGCGGGAGGTCACCATTCCTCCTGGTCAGGCGACCGGCTGGCACTACCACGACGGCACGCTCTACGCGTACGTCAAGCAGGGCACCCTCAGTCACTTCGACTCCACGTGCGCGTCCGACGGCGTGTACGCCAAGGGCAGTTCCGTCAAGGAGCCGTCGGGCGCCGACAACGTGCACATCGGCAGGAACCTCGGCGCCACCGACATCGTCCTTGAGGTTCTGTACGTCCTGCCGCACGGCGCGCCCTTCTCCCGTGACGCCCCCAACCCCGGCTGCGACTTCGAGTAGTTCCCGTGCGGCGTCAACACTGTGCTGAGCACACCTTGTGCACACAGGACATCGGCGCCGCACCCGCAGACCTGATCGAACTGGAGCGTCCTGTGAGAACCGTGGCCCCCTTCGGCTCCTGGGGCTCCCCCGTCAGCAGCAGGACGGCCACGGCAGGTCTGGCCGCCGGGCAGC
Source organism: Streptomyces sp. NPDC001858 (assembly GCF_053594615.1). Classification (NCBI taxonomy): domain Bacteria; kingdom Bacillati; phylum Actinomycetota; class Actinomycetes; order Kitasatosporales; family Streptomycetaceae; genus Streptomyces; species Streptomyces sp. NPDC001858. The sequence goes on along the minus strand of NZ_JBSFEV010000036.1, from coordinate 99,224 downwards.
TCGCCGCCCCGTCGTACGTCGGCCTGGTCGGCGACGAGGTCTGGTGGGTGGAACCGCGTCCCGAGGAGGACGGCCGGACCGCACTCGTGCGCCGACGCGCGGACGGTGCGACGGAGTCGCTGCTGCCCGCGCCCTGGGATGTCCGCAGTCGGGTCATCGAGTACGGCGGCCGCCCCTGGGCCGCCTCGACCGGCGCCACCGGCGGGACGGGGACGCTCGTGGTCTTCGTCCACTGCGCGGACCAGCGGCTGTACGCCGTCCGTGTGGACGGGGACCGCAGCGGCACCCCCTGTCCGCTGACCCCGGTCTCGCCGGTGGGCGCGGGCCTGCGCTGGGCGGAGCCGATGCTCGACCTCGGGCGCGGTGAAGTCCGTTGTGTGCTGGAGGAGTTCACCGGCGAGGGCGCGGGTGACGTCCGACGCGTCCACGCCGCCGTCCCCCTGGACGGATCGGCGGCCGCGGACCGTTCCGCCGTCCGGGAACTCGCGCCCGCGGTGCATCGCTTCGTCTCCCAGGCGCGGTGGTCCCCCGACGGACGACTGGCCGCGTGGCTGGCCTGGGACCACCCCCATATGCCCTGGGACGCCGCTGAACTACGGGTGGCCGAGGTGAGCGACGACGGTTTCCTGCGGCACGCCCGGACGCTGACCGGCGGGCCGGGCGATCCGGTGGCACAGGCGGAATGGCTGCCGAACGGCACCCTGGTCGCGGCCTGTGAGGGCACCGGGTGGTGGAACCTGTACGCGGTGGACCCGGACACCGGTGTCACACGCTCGCTCTACCGGGCGAGCGAGGAGTTCGCCGGTCTTCAGCGCCTGGGCCACCGGTGGTTCCAGCCGCTGTCCGACGGCCGCATCGCCGTGCTGCACGGAGTGGGAGCGCAGCGGCTCGGCGTCCTGGACCCCGACAGCGGGGAACTCGTCGACACACCGGGGCCGAAGGACGAATGGCTGCCGCATCTCGACGCCGCCGAGGAACGGATCGTCGGGGTGGCCGCCGGACGCCGCTCCCCCTACGAAGTCGTCGAGGTCGACCCCGTCTCCCTGGTCGTCCGGCCCGTGGGCGCGGAGCCCAGGTTCACGGTGGACGCCGAGTATCTGCCGGCCGCCCAGCCCCGGGTGTTCGTCGGCCCCGGCGGGAAGGCGATCCACGCGCAGGTGCATCCCCCGCGCAATCCCGGTTTCGAAGGCCCGAGGGGCGATGTGCCTCCGCTGCTGATCTGGGCCCATGGCGGTCCGGGGCTCAGAGCTCCCCTCGCGCTCAATCCGGAGATCGCGTACTTCACCTCCCGGGGCATCGCGGTCGCGGAAGTCAACTACGGGGGCACGCCCGGATACGGACGCGCCTACCGTGAACGGCTGCGCGGGCAATGGGGCGAGGTGGACGTCGAGGACTGCGCGGCGGTCGCCCAGGCCCTGATCGACGAGGGCACCGCCGCCGCCGGGCGCGTGGGGATCCGTGGCGGCAGCGCCGGCGGGTTGACCGCGGCGCTCTCGGTCGCGTCGGACGATCTCTACGCGTGCGCCGCCCTCTACTACCCGGTGCTGGATCTGCTCTCCCTCGCCGGCGGAGGGACCCACGACTTCGAGTCGCACTATCTGGAATCGCTCGTCGGCCCGAAGGACCGCACGGATCTCTACCGTGCCCGCTCCCCGATCCAGCACGCCGACCGCATCGCAGTGCCGCTGCTCGTCTTCCAGGGAACGCAGGACGTGGTCTGCCCGCCCTCGCAGGCCGAAGCCTTCGTCGATGCACTGTCCCGGCACTCGGGGCGCTGCGGATATCACACGTTCGAGGGTGAGGGACACGGTTTCCGACACCAGTCGACGCTGATGGCCTGTCTGGAGAAGGAACTCCGTTTCTACGCCGACGTGTTCGGCTTCACCGTGTCCTAGGCACTCGGTCATGCGGTCCACGCAGGTGTCACATCGAGGCCACCTGGCAGGTCCAAGGTGTCACACCGTATGTCCGTCGCCCGCCAGGACCGATCCTCACCACTTCGAGAAGGGACATCCCCATGTCGCGCAAGACTTCGACCGTTCTGGACGCCGGCCCGTCGGACGGCGTGGACCCGGATGACCACGTCAGAGCGGCGATGCAGTGGCACTTCGACCCGGCGACCGGGTCCCGGTACTGGCTCAGCCGGGCCGAACGGCTCGACTTCGACCCCCGCCAGGACGTCAAGGGGGTGGCGGACCTCGCGCTCTTCCCCGACATGGCGGACGAGCTGCGGGACGTGCGGGTGGCCGACCTCATCCCCCAGGGCTACGGGTCCGAGGCCCGGCTGCTGAACGTCTTCGACAGCGGCGGAACGACCGGCGCGCCCAAGCGCGTCATCCAGCTCGAAGACTGGATGCGGCACAGCACGGAACAGGTGGACCAGCGTCTGCGCGCTCACGGAATGCCCCTCGGCGCCCAGTGGTTGACGGTCGCCCCGACCGGTCCGCACCTCGTGGGAGACGTGCTGCAACGTGCCGCGGCCTCGCTCGGCGGCCCCGGACTGAGCATCGACATGGATCCCCGATGGGTGCGCAAGCTGATCGCCGCGGGCCGGACCGACGAGGTCGAGGCCTACACCGACCATCTGGTCGCGCAGTGCCGGCGCATCCTGCTCGGTCAGGACATCGGCGTCCTCGCCGCGACCACCCCGCTCCTGGAACGCTTCGCGCGTGAGGACGACCTCCTCGACGTGATCAACAGCAAGGTCAAGACGATCATGTGGGGAGGTACCCACATGGACCCCGACACCCGGCACCTGCTCAGCACCGAGGTCTTCCCCGACGTGCCGGTCATCGGCATGTACGGCAACACCATGATGCTCACCGCGCTCATGGAGCGCGTCGGCCTGACCGCGTCGGAGCCGTGCGTGTTCGACCCGGTCTCCCCGTACGTCTTCCTCTCGGTCGTCGATCCCGGCACCGGAGAGCCCGTGGAGATGGGTGCGCGGGGTCAGGTCGTGGTCAGCCACGTCAGCAAGTCCATGCTGATCCCCCACAACGCGGAGCGCGACACCGCCCTGCGCGTCGCACCGGTCGACGGTCACGCCGGTGACGCCGTCGCGGATGTGGCGCCGGTGCGCACCGTCCAGGGCGAGACGGTCATCGAGGGCGTCTACTGATGACGGCCACGCCGACCACCGCCGACCCGGTGTACCTGGACGCGCTGGGTGCCCGTGGGGCGTACCGGACGCGGGTGCCGAGCGTGGTGCCGGACGTGTCCGGCGCCGAGGCGGCGCGGCTGAGTCTGGTGCCGCCGGTGTACGTCACGCTGGCGATGGCCGCGCTGCGCAAGGCCGACCCGGTGCCGACGGCCGGTCTCGACGCCGTGCTCGCGGCGGCGGGCGACGCGTTCGCCTCCGGCGTCGTCGGCGGTCTGGGTGTACGGGAGTACGAGCGGCTGGTGAGCCGGGTGTCGGGCACTCCCCTCACGGTCGTGCGCGCCGCCACCCGGGGCACGGCGCGGTTCGTGCGGCAGGCCAGGGTCTCCGCCGAGCGGGGCAGGCCGCAGGGCGCGGTCGCCGGGCTGCGCGACGCCGCTGTCAGCGGCGGGCATGCCGTGTGGGCGCGGCGCGGCGACGTCTTCGCGGTCAACGCCTCCGGCAACCATCCCGGCGTGCACCGGCTGTGGCTGGAGGCGCTGGCGCTGGGCTATCGCGTCGCCGTCCGGCCGTCGAGGCGTGAGCCGTTCACCCCGCACCGGCTCGTCGCGGCGCTGCGTCAGGCGGGCGTGGGCGAGGACCAGTTGGTGCTGCTGCCCACCGACCACGGGGCCGCCGACACGGTGGTGCGCGAGGCCGACCGGGCCGTGGTGTACGGCGGCGACGACGTGGTCGCCCGGTTCGCGCACGACCCTCGGGTCCTGCCGCAGGGACCGGGCCGCACGAAGATCCTCGTCACCGCGGACACCGACTGGCGGGATCATCTCGACACGATCGTGGGCTCGATCGCCGACGAGGCGGGCACGGCGTGCGTCAACGCCACCGCGGTCTTCGTCGAGGGCGATCCGGCGCCCCTCGCCGAGGCCGTCGCGGCCCGCCTGTCCGTGCTGCCCAGCCTGCCTCCGCAGGACGAGCGGGCCGTGCTGCCGGTGTGCCCCCTGGACCGGGCGGTCGCCCTCAGCGCGCACCTGGGAAAGGTGGCGGCGGGGACGCGCGCCTGGCTCGGCGGGGACGGGATCGTCGACGATCTCGGCGACGGCAGTGCCGTGCTGCGGCCCGCCGTCCATCAGGTCGACGGTCCCGGCGCCGGGCAGCTGCGGACCGAACTCCCGTTCCCCTGTGTGTGGGTGGCGCCCTGGAGCCGGGCCGACGGCATCGCTCCGCTGCGGGACACGCTCGTCCTGTCGGCGCTGACCCGTGACGGGGCGCTGCTGGACGCCCTGCTGGCGGAGCCCGGCATCGCCAATCTGTACATCGGCGATCACCCGACCCACTGGATGGCGCCGGGGGTGCCCCACGACAGCTATCTGTCGGACTTCCTGATGCGCAGCAAGGCGGTCATCGGCGCGTTGTGACGGGCGGCGGCAGCGCACGCCGCTGCCGCCCCCACGTCGCGCATCAGGTGCGAGGTGCGCGGTCGGCAGCGTCGGCCGCGTTGTGACGGGCGGCGGCAGCGCGCGCCGCTGCCGCCCCCTGGGCGCGTATCAGGTGCGGGGTGCGCGGTCGGCAGCGTCGGCCGTCGCCACACCGCAGCGCACCGCAGCGCACCGCATCGCGCTTGCGCTCGCCACCGCACCCTCATAGCATTACGACCGTAAGCTAATGCTGATCGAGTCCGCGCCGCCGCGCCGACCCGATCAGCAGCCCTTCTCATCGCACCGGGAACCCGTCATGGACCTCTCCACCAGCACCGTCCTCGTCACCGGAGCCAACCGGGGCTTCGGCCGGGCGCTCGCCGCCGAACTGCTCGGCCGCGGCGCCACCGTCTACGCCGGCGCCCGCAACCCCGACCAGGTCGACCTGCCCGGCGTCAAGCCGATCGCCCTCGACATCACCGACCCCGCCTCCGTGGCAGCCGCCGCCGAGGCCGCCGGCGATGTGACCGTCCTGATCAACAACGCGGGCTCCGCCACCGGCGCCGACCTGCTCGCGGCCGACCTGGGCGACATCCGTCTGGAGATGGACACCCACTACTTCGGCACCCTGTCGATGGTCCGCAGCTTCGCGCCCCGGATCGCGGCCAACGGCGGCGGGGCCATCCTGAACGTGCTGTCCGGTCTGTCCTGGCTCAGCTTCCCGGAGGTCGGCGCCTACTGCGCCGCCAAGTCCGCGGAGTGGTCGCTCACCAACGCCCTGCGCGTGCAGCTCGCCGGCCAGGGCATCCGAGTCTCCGGGCTGCACGTCGGCTACATGGACACCGACATGGCGCAGACGGTCACCGCGCCCAAGTCCGACCCCGCCGACATCGCCCGGATCGCCGTGGACGGCATCGCCGCGGGCGCGTACGAGATCCTCGCGGACGACGCCGCCCGCCAGGCGCAGGCCGCACTGGCCCACGGCGTCGCCGCCCTGTACCCGCAGCTCCCCTGAGAGGGGCGGCCCCGCAACCGTCAGCCTTGCGGCGCGGGCACCGGGAAGAGCATGCAGCTGCTGGTGGCGTGGGCGAGCAGGCGGTCCGTCGCGTCGAACAACTGGGCCTGGGCGAGGGCGGTTTGACGACCGCGGCTGACCACCGTGCCCACGGCGCGCACCGGGCCCGTGTCGACCGTGATCCGCCGCAGGAACTTCACCGTCAGGTCGAGCGAGGTGTACGCCATGCCCTGCGGCAGGGTCGACTGGACGGCGCAGCCCGCCGCCGAGTCCAGCAGGGCCGCGAAGACGCCGCCGTGCACGCTGCCGATGGGGTTGTAGTGCTCCTCGCCCGGCGTCAGGGCGAAGACGGCTCTGCCGGGCTCCACCTCGGCCAGGGCGATGTCGAGGGTGGCGCTGATGGGCGGCCCCGGCAGGCTCCCCTTCTGCAGTTCGCGCAGGAAGTCGAGGCCTGCCATGCGTCCGGCGGCTTCCGCCAGGATCGCGGGGTCTTCCCATTGATACGTGCGTGTCCGTCCCACGGCAGAGCGCCTTCCCGCTGGCTTTTTCCGGTGAAGCTAGCTTCCGGCTCGCCTGACTGTCAATGACGAAGCCAGCCCCTTACGATGGCGGAATGGAGTGGCTTGAGGCGAGCACGGAGAACTGTCCCGTCCAGCGCACGCTGGACGTGGTCGGAGAGAAATGGACGTTGCTGATCCTGCGCGACGCCGTCAACGGAGTGCGCCGCTTCGACGACTTCCGCCGTCACATCGGCCTGTCGGAGGCCGTCCTCAGCAACCGCCTGCGCAAGCTGACCTCGGCCGGCGTCCTCAAGACCGTCCCGTACCAGGAGCCCGGCAGCCGTGCCCGCAACGAGTACCGCCTGACCCGCAAGGGCTGGGACCTGTGGCCCGTCCTGATGGCGCTGAGCCAGTGGGGCGAGAGGCACGCGCTCGGCGCCGAGGGCCCGGTACTGGACGTCCGCCACACCGACTGCGACGCCCCGGTCCGCGTCGTCGTCGAGTGCTCCGCGGAGCACTCCGCCCTGACCCCCGCGGACGTCACGGCCCGGCTGGGCCCGGGAGCCGTCCGGCGGCGAGCGCGGGCGCGGGCGTAATATTACGTACGTCAGGCCATAAGTTGTGGCCATAGCTCAGAGGGTGGGAGAAGTCCTGTGGTGCGCTACGCCAAGGAGCACAAGCAGGTGACGCGGCAGCGGATCATCGAGCGGGCCGGGCAGCGCTTCAAGCAGGACGGGATCGACGGCTCGGGAATCTCCACGCTGATGGCCGACGCCGGGCTCACCAACGGAGCGTTCTACGCGCATTTCGAGTCGAAGGACGACCTCGTCGCCAACGTCGTTGCCGATCAACTGCGCGCGCAGGTGGAGCGGTACGACACGCTGGCGCCCGGTCGCGCGGGGCTCGAGGAGTTCATTCGCGCGTATCTGTCGCCCGAGCACCGGGACCAGCCCGGCATCGGCTGCCCCTCCGCCGCGCTGCTCGACGAGATCGGCCGCTGCGGGGACGCGACCAAACAGGCCTACACGGACGGTGCGCGCACCATCGTCGACGAGATCGCGGCCCGCCTGTCCCCCGGGGATCCGCGGTCCGCTCACGACCGGGCCGTCGGGCTCTTCACCATGCTGGTGGGCACGCTGCAGCTGTCCCGCGCCGTCTCCGACCCGGCGTTCGCCGACGACGTCCTCGAACGGGGGACGAGGAACGCCCTCGACCTCCTGAACTGAGGAGCCGGGAAGCAGCGGCGGCTTATCACCTGTGCGGGGTGAGGTCCGGGACCGGCCCCGGGCGGAGCATCGCGGGGAAAGGAGCCGTCAGCCCGTCCCAGGGCCCCCGCCGGGGAGAGCAGCCCATGCGCTACGAGATCCGCGTCGACGGCCAGCTGTCGGAGACGCTGAAACGCGCGTTCCCGGAGCTGGACAAGGTCGTCATGTCCGGCCAGACCGTGCTGTTCGGATCCGTCATCGACGAGGCGCACCTGTACGAGCTCCTGGACCGCTGCCAGAACCTGGGCCTGCGGCTGATGGAGATGCGGCAGCTGCCGGAGTGAGCGGCCGGGCCGGGGCGGCGGGCCCGATCACCCGCGGTGGGTGACGCGGCGGGCGGCGGCGGGCGGCACGCTGGTCCGGTCAGGTCACCACACACCGCCCCGCCGGCGGTACGGACGCGGCCCGCCGGACCGTGCGAGGAGGAGCCATGACCGTTTCGCATGGTCCGGCATCGCGTTCCGGACCGGAGCAGGAACCCGGCGGGGCGGCCCCGGGAGCGATGGGCGACGCCGCGGACGTCCTGGCCGCCCTGGGGCGTTCCTGGACGTGGATCCTCGGTTCCGCCCTCGTCACGCTCGTCCCCGGCATCCTGGTGCTGGTCTGGCCGGACGAGACGCTGCACGTCCTGGCGGTCCTCATCGGCCTGTATCTGCTCGCGACCGGGCTGTTCCGGTTCGTCGCCCTCTTCGCCCTCGCCCACGAGGACCACGGCGGACGGCTGACGGGGCTCCTCCTGGCCGTGCTGTACGTCCTGGCCGGGGTGCTGTGCCTGCGCCACCCGCTGCAGACCATCGCCGCGCTGTCGCTGATCGTCGGCGTGCTGTGGCTGGTGTCCGGCATCCTCACGCTCTACACGGCCATCGCCGCGAGGGGCCTGCCCCACCGGGGCTTCGTCCTCGCCGTCGCGGTGCTGGGCATCGTCGCGGGAATCGTCGTGCTGGCCCTGCCGACCGAGTCGGCCCGCGCCCTGACCCGGCTGCTCGGCCTGTGGCTCGTGCTACTCGGCCTGGCCGAAGCAGCAGTCGCCCTAGCCTGGCGAGCCGCCCTACACCAAGCAGGCCTCACAACCACCCCCACCAAACCCACACACCCCTAACCCCCACCTACCGCCCCCCCCATGCGGCACCGCCCCGCCCTACGGGCACAGGCCCCACCACGCGGCCACGGCCCCGCCCTACGGGCAAGCCCCACCATGCGGCCACCGCCCGCCGTACGGTCACAGGCCCCGTCGCAGGGCGGGGTGCAGGCGGTGCCGCAGGGGGCCGCCGGGCGGGCCGCTGGACGGGGCGCCGGGCAGGCCGCAAGCCACGCCGCTGAGCGGGGCGCTGGGCAAGTCCCCCCGCCGCCCCGCCGAGCGCCGCAAGGCGAGCCGCACGGCCGCGCCGCTGGGTGGGGCCGCAGGCCCTGTCCCAGGGCGGGGCGCTGCGCGCTCTACGGGCCGCGCCGCAAGGCAGGCCGCAGGCCGCATTGCAGGCCACGCCGCTGGGGGCCGCAGGCCGCACCGCAGGGCGCGGCGGCTTCGCCGTCAGGCGGGTGCGCGGCTTCGCCGCAAAGCGAGGTGCGTGGCTGTGTCGCAAGGCGCGGTGCAGCCGCTGCGGCTCGGGGGCAGGGTCACCCGCCGGGGGTGAGGCGGGCGGCGATTGCCGTGTGCACGCTGAAGACGGCACGGAACGGGCGCTCGCCCGGACCGGCTTTCGGGCGCAGGCCCGGAACGGAGGAGACAGAGATGAGCGGGCAGAACTACCTCGCGTACGACTTTCCACTGCTGGGCGCCTTCTGGACGATGCTGATCTTCTTCCTGTGGGTCATGTGGTTCGTCCTGCTGTTCCGGGTCGTCGTCGACATCTTCCGCGACGACGACCTCAGCGGCTGGGCCAAGGCCGGCTGGCTGGTGTTCTGCATCTGCCTGCCGTTCCTGGGCGTGTTCGTCTACGTGATCGCCCGGGGGAAGAACATGGGCCGCCGCGAGGTCGCACAGGCGCAGGCCCAGCAGAAGCAGTTCGACGACTACGTCCGGGAGACCGCCAAGGGTTCCGGCGGTCCGTCCAGCAGTGTGGACGAGCTCGCCAGACTGTCCGAGATCAAGGCCCACGGCGACATCACGGAGGAGGAGTTCCAGCGGGCCAAGGAGCTGGTCCTGAGCGACTACGGCCCCCCGGTACGCCACTGAGCCGGCCGCCCCACGACACCGAGGACAGCGAATCGAGGCCAGGTCATGACCACATCGCCCACGCACGCACACACCGACCCGCACGCAGCCAAGCGGCACTGGGCCGAGGGCCTGACGGTCTTCGCCGCCGTCACGCTCATGATCGCCGGGGTGCTGGACATCTTCCGCGGGATCATGGGCATCGCCGAGGACGACGTCTTCGTCACGACGCCCAGTTACGTATTCCGGTTCGACCTCACTGGCTGGGGCTGGCTCCATCTGGCCCTGGGCGCGGTCGCGGTGATCGTCAGCCTCGGGCTGTTCCAGTCCGCGCTGTGGGCCCGGATCGCGGGCGTGACCATCGCCGGACTCATCATCATCGCCAACTTCCTCTCCCTGCCGTACTACCCGGTCTGGTCCGTCGTGATGATCGCCTTCTCCGGGTTCATCATCTGGGCTCTGTGCGTGGACCGGCCCGATTCGTCCGGCGGCTACGGTGCCCGGTGACGAACGAGCGGAGCGCATCGCGGACTTCATCGAGCCGCTGCGGGTGGAGCCGGGGTCGAAGGTCCGTCTGGGCCGGGACTTCGACCCCCGGGACAAGGGCGGCCTGAAGAAGCGGGACGGGGTCCAACTACTGCGGGTCGGAGTCGAGTTGCTGGCGGAGTACCAGCAACGGCTGGCCGCCCAGGACACCTACGGCGTGCTGCTCTGTCTGCAGGCGCTCGACGCCGGCGGCAAGGACGGCACGATCCGCCATGTGATGAGCGGCGTGAATCCGCAGGGCGTGCGGGTGAGCAGCTTCAAGGTGCCCTCCGCCGAGGAACTGGACCACGACTACCTGTGGCGCTACGCCGAACGGCTGCCCGAGCGCGGCGGGATCGCCATCTTCAACCGCTCGCACTACGAGGAGGTCCTCGTCGTCCGGGTGCACCCCGAACTCCTCCTGCGGCAGCAACTGCCCGGCCACGCGCGCGGATCGGGCGTGTGGAAGCGGCGGTACCGGGAGATCAACGACTGGGAGCGCTACCTCACCGACAACGGGTTCAAGGTGGTGAAGATCTTCCTGAACCTGTCGAAGGAGGAGCAGCGCACCCGGTTCCTGAAGCGGCTCGACCTGCCGGAGAAGAACTGGAAGTTCTCCGCCGCCGACGTCCGCGAGCGTCAGTACTGGGACGACTACCAGCGCGCGTTCTCCAAGATGCTGTCGGCGACGAGCACCCGGTGGGCGCCCTGGTACGTCGTGCCGGCGGATCGCAAGTGGTTCGCGCGGATCTGCACGGCGGCGATCCTGGCGCACACCCTGATGGACATCGACCCCCGGTATCCGGAGGTGGACGACCGGGCCCGCAAGGACCTGCGCACCGCGAAGCGGCGGCTGGAGCGGGAGGCTCCCGAGGGCCTGCCTGCCGACCCGTACGCGGCCCGGCATCCGTCGGCGGCCAAGAAGAAGCGCGGCTAGGAACCGCTGAGGGACCTGACCGGCCAGGATCGGAGGCAGGGCGATGACGGTGCAGCCGGATTCCGTGGGCGCTCGGCAGCGGGCCGCGCCGGGCGACGAGTGGTACGCGCATGCCCCGGCGGAGGTCGCGGCGGCGCTCGGCGTCGATCCGGCGGCCGGACTCACCGCCGCGCGGGCCGCCGAACTCCGCGCCGCGCAGGGCCCGAACGCGCTGCCGGAGGAGAGCCGGACACCGGCCTGGCGCCGGTTCCTCGATCAGTACCGCAGCTATATGCAGCTGGTCCTGGTGGCCGCGGCGGTCGTCTCGCTGCTCATCCAGGAGTGGACGACCGCGGTCCTGCTCCTCGTGCTGACGCTGCTGAACGCCGTCGTCGGCCTGCGTCAGGAGGGCAAGGCCGAGAGCGCGATGAACGCGCTGAAGTCGATGATGAGGGCCACGGCACGGGTGCGCAGGGACGGCACCGAGGCCGAGATCCCCGCCGAGCAGCTGGTCGTCGGCGACATCGTGCTCGTCTCGGCCGGGGACCAGGTCCCGGCGGACGGCCGCATCGTCGAGGCCAGCGCGCTGCAGATCGACGAGTCGGCGCTCACCGGCGAGAGCGTCCCCGCGGCGAAGGGCACCGCCGCACTGCCCGGCGGGCGGCTGCTGCCGCCGGGCGACCGGATCAACACGGCGTTCATGAACACCCCGGTCACCCATGGCAGCGGGCTGCTCGTGGTGACCGCGATCGGCGCGGACACCGAGCTGGGCAAGATCTCCGGGATGCTGGCGGCGACCGAGAAGGAGGTGCCGCCGCTCACCAAGGAGCTGGACACGCTGACCTTGTGGATCACGGGGGCGGCCGCCCTCACCATGATCGTGATGTTCGTCCTGGGGCGCAGCCGGGGCGAGGCGTGGGACGTGCTGTTCGTCAGCGCGGTCTCGCTGGCCATCGCGGCCATCCCCGAGGCGTTGCCGACCGTGACCCAGGCGATCCTCTCCGTCGGGAGCCTCAACCTGGCCAAGCGGAACGCCATCGTGAAGGAGCTGCCGTCGGTGGAGACCCTCGCGTTCACCTCGGCGATCAACTCGGACAAGACCGGCACCCTGACGATGAACCAGATGACGGCCGTCGAAGTGCTCAGCCCGACCGACAAGTACACCGTCTCGGGCACGGGTTACGGCCTGGCGGGGAAGGTCCACCACGCCGCGGGGTCCTCCGCGGGCATCGAGGACGCGATCCTGCCGTATGTCGTGGCCAGCGACGCCAAGCTGGTGGACGGCAAGGTGGTGGGCGACCCGACCGAGGGCGCGCTGCTGGTGCTCGCCCACAAGGCGGGGCTGGACACGGACGCCACCCGGGAGGCGCTCCCCCGGCTCGCGACCCTGCCGTTCGACCCGGACTACAAACTGATGGCCACCTTCCATTCGGCGCTCGACGCCGAGCGCCGTCCCGTCGTGCGCTGTTTCGTCAAGGGCGCGGCGCCGGCCGTGCTGGCGCGCGCCGCCACCGCGCTCGCGGCCGGTGAGACCGTGCCGTGGGACGCAGCTCTCCGGCAGCGCGCCGAGGCGGCGATCGCGCGGATGGGCGGCGAGGGACGCCGGGTGATGGCGGCGGCAACCCGGGATCTCGACCCGGCCGAGTTCGACGCGGACGGCGACCTGCTCGGTCACGTCACCGAGCTGCGGGTGAGCAGTCTCGTCGGCATGGTCGACCCGCCGCGCGAGGAGTCGAGGACGGCCGTCGCGGACGCCCGGTCGGCGCACATCCGCGTCCGTCTGGTGACGGGCGACGACGTCACCACCGGCGCGGCGATCGCCCGGCAGATCGGCATCCCCGGCGAGGCCGTCCTCGGCGCGGACTTCGCCGCGATGAGCGAGGCGGAGCGGCTGGCCCGCATCGAGGACATCGGCGTCGTGGGGCGGGTCGCGCCGGAGCACAAGGTGCTGCTCGCCGACACGCTGAAGAAGAAGGGCGACGTCGTGGCGATGACCGGGGACGGCGTCAATGACGCGCCCGCCATCAAGGCGGCCGACATCGGCATCGCGATGGGCAGCGGCACGGACGTCGCGAAGAACGCCGGCCGCATGATCCTCTCCGACGACGACTTCGCCACCATCGTCTACGCCGTGGAGCAGGGCCGGACGATCTACGACAACCTCACCAAGTACATCCGGTTCGTGCTGCTTCTGCTGGTCACCTTCGTGCTGACGTTCCTCGGGGCGACCGTGCTGAACATCGCGGCGGGTGAGCCCTTCACCCCGCCGCAGGTGCTGTGGATCCACTTCGTGGTCAACGCCTCCTTCGGCTTCGCGCTCGGCTTCGACCGGGAGAGTCCGGGGCTGATGAGCCGCAGGCCGCGACCGCGCGGGGAGTCGGTGCTCACCCGGTCCGTGCTGGTGACGGTCGGGCTCGGCGGGCTGGCGATCACCTGCGCGCTGCTCGGGCTGATCAAGCTGGGTCAGGCCCATTTCGACAGCGTCGAGACCGGTCAGTCGATCGCGTTCACCGCCTTCGCGCTCTGTCTGATCGTGGCCGCGTTCGAGTGCCGCAGCGAGACGGAGTCCGTGCTGACGCCGGCCACGTTCGACAGCAGGCAGCTGAACTGGGTGGCCCTGGCCCAGCTCGTCCTCGCGGTGGCGGTGACCCAACTGGACGGCTTCCGCAACATCCTGGGGACGACCGAGATCGACGCGCGGCAGTTCGGCTGGGCCCTGCTGAGCGCCGTCGCGCTGCTGCTCGTATGGGAAGGGGGCAAACTGCTGGCCAGGCGGTCGCGGCGGGCCGTACGGTCGGGGGCGGCAGAGCGGGCGGGAGCGGCAGAGCGGGCGGGCGAGGTCGGGTGAGTGTGAGTGCCGGATGAGTCGGAGGGCGGCCACGGGGTGCAATCCCGGCTCCGGGTCGTCCCCGGGATCCGGGCGCTGTCGTCGTACCGGCGCGAATGGCTGGTCAAGGATCTGATCGCGGGGATCGTCCTGACCACGCTGCTGGTGCCGCAGGGCATGGCGTACGCCGAGTTGGCGGGGCTGCCGGCCATCACCGGCCTGTACACGACGATCCTGTGCCTGCTCGGCTACGCCGTGTGCGGGCCGTCGCGCATCCTGGTGCTGGGCCCGGACTCCTCGCTCGGACCGATGATCGCCGCCACCGTGCTGCCGCTGGTGGCGGCGGACGGGGACCCCGACCGGGCGGTCGCGCTGGCCTCGGTGCTCGCGGTGATGGTGGCGGCGATCATGATCCTGGCCTCGGTGGCGAAGCTCGGCTTCGTCGCCGACCTGATCTCCAAGCCGACGATGATCGGCTATATGAACGGCCTGGCCCTCACCATCCTGATCGGCCAGCTGCCCAAGCTCCTCGGCTTCAAGGTCGACGCGGACCACCTGATCGGGGAGTGCGTCGGCCTGGTGCAGCAGCTCGCCGACGGGGCCGCGGTGCCGGCCTCCGCCGCGGTCGGCGGGTGCGGGATCCTGCTGATCCTGGTGCTCCAGCGATGGCTGCCGAAGGTCCCCGCCGTGCTCGTGATGGTGGCCCTCGCGATCGCCGCGACCGCGGTCTTCGACCTCGGCGAGCACGGCGTGGACCTGGTCGGCGAACTCCCCGAGGGCTTCCCGCCGTTCACGATCCCCGACGTCCGGCTCTCCGATCTCGCGCCGCTGTTCGCCGGTGCGCTGGGCATCGCGCTGGTGTCGCTGGCCGACACGATCTCCAACGCGTCGGCGTTCGCGGCCCGCAGCGGGCGGGAGGTCCGCGGCAACGAGGAGATGACCGCGGTCGGCGTGGCGAACCTGGCGGCGGGCCTGTTCCAGGGCTTCCCGATCAGCGCCAGCGGATCGCGGACGGCGGTGGCGGAACGGGCGGGGGCCAAGAGCCAGCTCACCGGAGTCGTCGGGGCCGCGCTCATCGTCGTCATGCTGGTGCTGGCGCCGGGCATGTTCCGCAACCTTCCCCAGCCGGCCCTCGCCGCCGTCGTCATCACCGCCTCGCTGTCGCTGGCCGACGTGCCGGGGTCGGTACGGCTGTGGCGGCAGCGCCCGGCGGAGTTCCTGCTGTCGGTCACCGCGTTCCTGGGGGTGGCCCTGATCGGCGTCCTGGAGGGCATCGCCATCGCCGTGGCCCTGTCCGTCCTCAATGTGTTCCGGCGCGCCTGGTGGCCGTACAACACCGTGTTGGGACGGGTGAAGGACCTGGAGGGCTATCACGACATCCGCTCCTACCCGGAGGCCGAACAGCTTCCGGGCCTGGTGATCCACCGGTTCGACGCCCCGCTCTTCTTCGCCAACGCCAAGTCCTTCCGCGACGAGATCAGGCGGCTGGCGCGCACGGAGCCGAGGCCGAGCTGGATCGTGATCGCGGCGGAGCCGATGACCGACGTGGACACGACCGCGGCGGACGTTCTGGAGGAACTCGACCTGGAGCTCAACGCCGAACACATCCACCTGGTGTTCGCCGAGCTGAAGGACCCCGTGCGGCGCAAGATCGAACGGTACGAACTCACCCGCACCATCGACCCGCGCCACTTCTTCCCCACCGTGGAAGCGGCCGTCGCCGCTTTCCGTCAGCGGTCGGGTGCGGACTAGCCGATGCGGCGATGGGCCGTCTCGTTTCGCTGCGGCGCCGTCGTGGCTGGTCGCGCCCGCGCGGCGGAGCCGCAGATGTCAGCGCCCCGCGCCCCTTCGGGGCGCTGCCGACCTCAGCCGTCGCTGTGGACGTAGGTGTCGCAGAGGTCGCGGACGGCCGGTGGCACGGGCGAGTGGTGCGACCACCCGCAGACGGTGCCCAGGTCGTAGGAGGGCTGCGGCCGGGCGGGGCTAGGGAGTTCGGCCGGACGGCGGGGCGCGGCCGGGGCCGCGGGTCGGTGAGGGGCGCGCGGGGGCGTGACGGGCCGCGGCCGGGTCGGAGGGTCCGCGCGCGGTACTCGGCGCGCGGGGGTGTCGGCGGACCGCGGCTCGGGGACGCGGCGGTCCTGGCCGGCGCGTGGTTTCGGCGTCCGGGTGGCGGCCGTGGTGACGAGGGCGGTGCGGGCGGACGCCTGGCCCGGCTCCGGGACGGGGGACGGCGTGCGGGCGGCGGCCGGGGCCATGGCCGGCGGGGGCGGGGCGTGGGAGGGGACGGCGACACAGCCCGCGGTGAGCAGGGCGGCGGCGAGGGCGGCGACGGCGAGGGGGTGGCTCATACGCATGCCCCCAGCGTGGCGGCGCGCCGCAGGACACCGGGCCGGCCTCGCTGATGATCACCGACACGGGTGACAGCGCCCTGAAGGGGCGCGGGGCGCTGACATATGCGGCTCCGCCGCGCGGGCGCGACCGGCCACGACGGCGCCGCAGCGGAACGACGTCACATCGCGGCACGTCCAGCGGCGCGCTTGGCGCGCCGGTGGTCGGCGGAGCCGGTGCGCGTCGCGTGTGCGCGGGTCGTCGGCGGAACGTACGGTGGCGTCCTGGTGTTCGAGCTCGATCCGGTGGAGGCGGCATGGCCGACAAGAAGGCGGCGCGGCTGCCGCGCAAGATGTACGAGCAGGAACTGCTGCGCCTGCAGACCGAGTTGGTGAAGGTGCAGGAGTGGGTGCGGGCGACGGGCGCCCGGCTGGTGGTGGTCTTCGAGGGGCGGGACGCGGCGGGCAAGGGCGGCACCATCAAGCGGGTCGCCGAACATCTCAACCCGCGCGTGGCACGGATCGCGGCCCTGCCGAAGCCGACCGAGCGGGAACGTACGCAGTGGTACTTCCAGCGGTACGTCGAGCAGCTGCCGGCGGCCGGGGAGATCGTGCTGTTCGACCGGTCCTGGTACAACCGGGCCGGGGTCGAGCATGTGATGGGGTTCTGCACGAAGGAGGAGTACCAGCTGTTCCTGCGGCAGTGCCCGATCTTCGAACGGATGCTGGTCGAGGACGGGATCCTGCTGCGCAAGTACTGGTTCTCGGTGAGCGACACCGAGCAGCAGGAGCGCTTCCGGCGGCGGCTGGAGGACCCGCTGCGGCGCTGGAAGCTGTCGCCGATGGACCTGGAGTCGATCACCCGCTGGGAGGCCTACTCGCGGGCGAAGGACGAGATGCTGGTGCACACCGACATCGCCGAGGCGCCCTGGTTCGTGGTGGAGAGCGACGACAAGCGCCGGGCGCGGTTGAACACGATCGCCCACCTGCTGGACTCGCTGCCGTACGTCGACGTGCCCCCGCCCGTTCTCGAACTGCCGAAGCGTCCCGCGTCTACCGGCTACGAACGTCCCCCGCGCGATCTGCAGACCTACGTCCCCGACCACGCGGCAAGCCTCTGACCGGCCGTCTTACCCGGGGCTCGTGCTCGACCGCGTTCGTGGTCATGATTTCCTTCGGATCATGAGGCCGGACGACGGAAGGCGGCAGATGTCCCAGGGATCGGGCAGACAGGTCTCGGGCGGACAGGTCTCGGGGTGGCGCCGAGTGATGCCCGGGCTCGGCGCGCTCCTGGGATACCGGCGCGCGTGGCTCACGGGCGACCTGCTGGCCGGCGTGACCGTGGCCGCGTATCTCGTGCCGCAGGTCATGGCCTACGCCGGGGTGGCCGGGCTGCCGCCGGTCGCCGGGCTGTGGGCGATCCTCCCGGCGCTGGCCCTGTACACGCTGTTCGGCTCCTCGCGTCTGCTGTCGGTCGGCCCCGAGTCCACCACCGCCCTCATGACGGCGACCGTGGTCGCGCCGCTCGCCGTCGGGGACCCCGCGCGTTACGCGTCGCTGGCGGCGGCCCTCGCGGTCACCGTCGGGCTGCTGTGCCTGGTGGCGCGGGCGGTGCGGCTGGGCTTCCTCGCGGACCTGCTGTCCCGCCCCGTCCTGATCGGCTACCTCGCGGGCGTGGCCTTCATCATGATGATGGACCAGCTGCCCAAGCTGACCGGGGTGCCGAAGTCCGGCTCGGAGTTCTTCCCCGAACTGTGGTCCTTCCTCACCCACCTGCCGGACGCGCACGCGGCCACCGTCGTCTTCTCCGGGACCGCCCTCGTCTTCCTGTTCCTCATGGCCCGGTATGCGCGCGTCGTGCCCGGCCCGCTGGTGACGGTCGTCCTCGCCACCACCGCCGTCGTCGTCTTCGACCTCGACGACCGGTACGGACTCAAGGTGATCGGCGACGTCCCCTCCGGCCTGCCCTCGTTCGCCGTCCCGGACCTGACCGAGCTGCCGCAGCTCGTCCTGCCCGCGCTCGGGGTGCTGCTGGTCGCCTACACGGACTTCATCCTCACCGCGCGGGCCTTCCACGTCCCCGGCGACGACGGCCCCGGCCTGGATGCCAACCAGGAGTTCCTCGCCCTGGGGGCGGCCAACCTCGGCGCCGGGGCGCTGCACGGCTTCCCGGTGAGCAGCAGCGCCAGCCGCACCGCGCTCGCCTCCTCCGCGGGCGCCCGCAGCCAGGCGTACTCGCTGGTGGCGGGGGCGTTGGTGCTCAGCGTGCTGCTCTTCCTCAGTCCGCTGCTGGCGCGGACACCGGCCGCGGTGCTGGGCGTGCTCGTCGTCTACGCGGCGGTCCGCATGATCGACCTCGCGGGCTTCCGGCGGCTGGCGTCCTTCCGCCGCCGGGAACTGCTGCTCGCCCTCGGCTGCCTCGCCGGGGTGCTCGCCCTGGACATCCTGTACGGGGTGATCGTGGCGGTCGGTCTGTCGGTGGCCGAGCTGCTGACCCGGGTGGCCCGTCCGCACGACGCGGTCGAGGGCGTCGTCCCGGGTGTGGCGGGCATGCACGACGTCGACGACTACCCGCAGGCCCGCACGATCCCCGGTCTGCTCGTCTACCGCTACGACTCGCCGCTGTTCTTCGCCAACGCGGAGGACTTCCGGCGCCGCGCCCTGGCCGCCGTCGACGAACAGCGGGACCCGGTTCGCTGGTTCGTCCTCAACACCGAGGCCAATGTGGAGGTGGACATCACCGCCCTCGACGCGGTCGACGAACTGCGCCGCGAGCTGACCGGACGCGGCGTCGTGTTCACCCTCGCCCGGGTGAAGCAGGACCTGCTGGACGATCTGTTGGCGTACGGCCTCGCGGAGTCCGTGGGCACGGACCACATCTTCCCGACGCTCCCGACCGCGGTGTCGGCGTACCGCCGATGGCTGACAGCACATCCTGAGCCTGAGCAGCGGGAGCAGCCCGAACAGCTCTGAACGACCGGCGGACGCGCGGCGCCCCGCCCGGTCCGGGTCACCCGGTCAGCGGTTGTCCCGTCGGCGTCGGGCGCCGGTGCCCAGGGCGCGGTAGTGCGGTGGCGGCGTGGCGGCGGGAGTCCCGCTGGGCTCGGCGGTCCGCCACCGGAGCCGGCCGGCCAACGGCCCCGGCTCGCGCACCGTCGGCTCCGTGTCGGCGAGGATCGTCACGCGGAGGTCCGGGAGTGCGTGAAGAGGGGTCAGGTCGATTGCGGGGGCGGCGGCGAGCCTGAGGTCGACGGTGAGTCTGCGCAGCGAGGGGAACGCGGTCGTCAGTCCGTCGAGGTCGGGTTCGTTCGGGAGCGAGGGCAGCGTCAGGGCGTGGATCCGGGGCAGTGCGGGAAGGCCGCGCAGTTGTTCCACGGGGTCGGTGAGGGGGAGTTGGAGGGCGAACAGCTTCGGCAGGGCGGCCAGTTGGGCGAAGAGCTCGTGCAGCGGGGTCGGCTGCCAGACGGCGAGGCCTTGCAGGCCCGTCCACCGGTACAGGGTGTCGACCTGGAGGTCGGGGCTCGACACCGAGAGCCGTGCCACCGACGGGTTCGGCGGTGGCAGCTGCGCGTACAGTCCGATCGGCAGCCCCTGTAGGTGCAGTTCGCGCAGTCCGTCCATGGTGGCGACGACCTCGAGGTCCTCGGGGAGCAGCAGCGAGGCGTCCAGGCCGAGGGTGGTGAGGGCGCAGCCCGCGAGGTCGCAGACGTCCACGATCCGGGCGGTGGAGTCGACGATCAGGTGCTTGATCCCCGGGCGCCCGCGCAGGAAGGACAGGTCGGTCAGGCTCGGGTTGCCGGTGAGGACCAACCGGTCGAGCGGGGTGCGGGGCAGCTGCCGGTCCAGCCGGGCCGCGGAGAGCGCCCCGTCGACGACGAGATGGGTGAGCGGCCCGAGGTGGTGCAGGGGGGCGAGCATGTGGTCGCGGTCGACCATGATCTCCAGGTCGTCCAGCCGCATGCCGGCCAGGACTTCACGCGCGTAGGGCTCGGCCGGGAAGTCCCCCCAGGCCGAGGCCAGGAACTGGCGCAGCGGCCTGCTCGGCTGGTTCGCGTACGCACGCACCAGCGGGAGGCAGCCGACGGTTCCGATCTTGCTCAGCGTCGAGGCCACGAGGAGTTGCACGCTCTCCGGCAGGCTCTCGGGGGCGGGGAGCATGGGCAGGACATAGGCGCCCAGCCGGGCCACCTCGGTCGCCTGGAGCATGTCCTTGGGCGGCATGAAGGCCCGCAGGCGCTCCGCGACGGCCTCGCGCCGGTCCTGCGGAAGGAAGACGGCCTCGGCCGCGCAGCTCGCGGCGAGGAGGTGCAGGTTCCAGCGCTGATGCCCGTCCTGGGCGTCCCCCTGGGCCATCAGCTGGTCGACGACCAGCTCGATCTCGGCGGTCCGGCAGTGGCCGACGGCCAGCAGGACGACGTCCTGCCACTCCTCCTGGGCGGCGTGGCTCAGCAGTTCCTGCAGACACTCGCTGTACAGGAACTCCCGGGCGGCGAGGTAGTCCTGGAAGGTGCGGTGGATGAACTGGATGCTGTCCTGGGTGCGTTCCTCCAGCACTCCGCTGCGGATGAGGATGTGCCGCAGGACGGCGTCGACCGGATACGGCACGTCGGCCATGCCGCGCAGCACCGGGGTCAGCTGTCGCTCGGCCTGTTCGTGGGAGAGCTGGGACTGGCCGTTGCGCACCAGCCAGACGGCGATGCGCTGGAGCAGGATCTGATGCTGTTTCCGGTCGAGGAGGACGCCCTCGGGGTCGGGGATGCCGCGCTGGTCGTCCCGGTTGCCCAACAGCATCCTCAGCGCCGCCGTGTACAGCTCCGGGCGGCTGGCCGGGAGGCGTCCGCGGTTCTGGCGGTGCAGCGCGCAGACGACGGCGCACAGCAGCGGGGTGCGGGCCAGGTTGCGCAGTGCGGGGGTGCTGGCGAACTTCCCCTTGAGCTCGGCCTCGCGTTCGGCGAGCTGTCCGCGCTCCTCCGCCGTCGCCGACGGGTCCAGGCGCGCGGTGTCGTGCCAGGCGTGCACGAAGGCCTGGATGTCGGCGTCCCGCATCGGCAGCAGGCGCAGTTCCCGGAAGCCCTCGTGGCCGAGCCAGTTCAGGCCCACGGCGAGCGGGCGCACCGTGACGAGGCAGTGCAGCGCGGCGTACTCGGCCAGCAGATCGCCGAGCCAGCGGCGGGCGTCCGCCCGGTCGCCGCGCGGTACCTCGTCGAGGCCGTCGACGAGCAGGAACCCGCGTCCGGCGGCCAGCACGCGGCGGGCCCAGCCGGGCGGGGCGTCGTCCGTCATCAGCCGGGCGGCCCGGTCGAGTTCGCCCGGCCGGGGCAGGCCGTGGCCGCCGGCCCGGAGGTTGCGCATGGGGACGACGAACGGCACCAGTCCGTTCAGCGGTGCGAGGCTGCCGCCGAGGGTGCCCGAGGCGGCGTGCGAGGCCAGCCACCACACGAGGGTGGTCTTGCCCGCGCCGGCCTCGCCGCGCAGCAGCACCCGCGGTCCCGCCCGCACGAGCAGGTCGTCGACGCGCCCGGGGCGGGACGGAGCGCCCCCGGACGCCGACGACGCGGGGGCCGGCTGCGTGCTCTCCGCCTCCAGATGCAGGTAGGCGGTGTCCAGGTCATAGCGGGACTCATGGGCGGTGAGCTCGTCGAGACCGATGATGTCGATCTTGCAATAGCGGTTCCTGACCGCCCGCCGGTACTCCCGCTCGAACTCCTCGTCGCGGCGGTGCGTCTCGGCGACGTCCTCCAGACGCGGCAGGAGCAGCCCGGTCTCGGCGCCTGCCGCCGTCCGCAGTTGCTCGGTCAGGTGCTCCGTCTCGACGGGAGCCGCCTCGATGCGCAGGTGGTCGCGCCCGCGCGGGATCTTCGTCACGATCCCCAGCAGCACCCCGCCGGCGAAGACCGGGGCGCCCGAGAGGCCGGCGAGCGGAGACGAGCGGCCGACCGTCTCGGCCGCCGGCTGTCGGCGGAACTCGCAGACCATGACGTCCGGCCGCAGTCGGCTCGCCAGCGGCAGCACGGTGACCTCGTACTGGTCGCACTCGATCTCCGCGCTGACCGGGTCGCGCTGTACGGCCGGAAAGCCGATGATCTGGCAGTCGGCGACGGGCTGCGACGTGGCGATCCGCCCCAGCCGGGTCCGGCCCAGCGGCTGCAGGAAGTCCTGCCCCGCCACCTCGTTGCGGGTGCGCAGCAGCGCGAGGTCGCGATCGGTGTCGATCCACTGCACCTCGCAGGTCACCCACTCGGAACTGCACGGGTGGATGATCCTGGCGGTGCGCGGCGGCCGGGTGGGGAGGAGGACGAGCTTGGGCGGCCTGGCCCGGAGATCCTTGACGCCCTCCGGATGCCGTACCCGTGCCCGGGGCGGCCCGGTCAGCACATGAGCCGCCGTCAGGACGTGCCGGGGGCCGATCAGTACGCCGGTGCCCTGTTCTTCACCGTCGACCAGGACGACGCGATCGGCCGCGGAGGCGGCGCGGAGCACAGCGTCGTCCCTGTCCCCCATGTGCGCCCCCGCCCCCGTATCGGGCCCTTCGGACCATCGCCCCTTCGGACCGTCCGACCACCGGACCGTCGGACTTTCGAGACCCTGAGATCGCGAATCTACCGGGACGGCGCAGTCCCGTCACCAAGGTCAGCCGAGGGTGAGCAGTTCCTCGTAGAAGCCGCCGAAGCCTCGGTCGGGGTCGACGAGGTGGATTTCGAGGATCCAGTGGCACCGGCGGCCGGCCTTGTCGGTGCGGCGCAGCGGGGTGTCGTTGGCGGGGGTGATGTACGACTCCGTGTCCGCGCCGTCGATCCACTCGTGCGGGAACTCGCCGACCAGGTGCCCGGCGTGCCAGCCGCCCAGCTCCCACCCGGCCTCCTTGGCCAGCCGTTGCACCTCGGCGTGCAGCCCCGCGCCGGTGATGCCCGGATCGGCCTCGAAGGCGCGCCGGCCGGCCGCGAACACCTCGGGCAGGTCGCCGCGCAGCCGGTGCTTGACCGGGTCGTCGCCCAGGACGAAGGTCCGCCCGAAGTCGGCCTCGTACTCCTCGAAGATCGGCCCGAAGTCGGCGAACACGATGTCGTCGGCGCCGATCACCCGGTCCGGCGGGTTCTCCCGGTAGGGCTTGAGCGTGTTCGGGCCGGAGCGGACGATGCGCTTGTGCCAGTGCCGGGTGGTGCCGAACAGTTCGTTCGCCAGGTCCCGGACGCGGTCGCTGACCGCCCGCTCTCCCTCGCCCGGCGCGACCAGTCCGCGCTCCTCGATCGCCGCGAAGAGCCGGGCGGCCTTCGCCTGGGCGTCCAGCAGCCGTGCCGCGCGCGTGGGTTCATCATCAGCCATGGTCGCGAACGGTACGGTTCCGTGTCCTTCGCGGGCAATCCTCAGGCCCTCCTCACGTCCACGCGGTGCAGGCGCCGTCGACGAGGACGTGGTGCAGCAGCGGTCCGGTGAAGGTGTGGCGCCGGACGCCGCTGGTGGCGCACTCGAAGGTGACCTGCGCCCGGCGCTGGGGCCAGGCCGGCAGTTCGGCCACGGTCAGCCGGCCCGGGCGGGCCCTCCCGAATGACGGTACCCGAGCGGGCCTTCCGTACAAACGCACATGCCATGCCATGGGATCCGTGATCCAGCTCATGCAAGGGCACAGGAGACTTACACCTCGCATTTGCGGCACTATGATCGTCGTATCCGCACGGTCGGTCTCAGCATGTCGGTCGCAGCAGAGGGAGTAGATCCGTGATGACCCGTTCCACGCGCCGGACCCGCCGGACCTTGCAGGTGGGCGCCGTGGGAGCCACCGCGCTGCTCGCCCTGAGCGCCTGCTCGTCGTCCGACGACTCGGCCTCCGCCAAGGCCGACTCCTCGGCGTCCGCGTCCTCCTCGCCGAAGCCGTCCGGCACGGTGACCGTGTTCGCGGCGGCCTCGCTGAAGGAGAGCTTCACCGAACTCGGCGAGGCCTTCGAGAAGGCGAACCCCGGCACGAAGGTCACGTTCAACTTCGGCGGCAGCGACACCCTCGCCGCGAGCATCACGGGCGGCGCGCCCGCGGATGTGTTCGCCTCGGCCAGCCCCAAGACGATGAAGATCGTGACGGACGCGAAGGACAACGCCACCGAGCCGGCCACGTTCGTCCGCAATCAGCTGGAGATCGCGACCCTGCCGGGCAACCCCGACAAGATCGCCTCCCTGAAGGACCTCACCAAGTCCGGTCTGAAGGTCGTCCTGTGCGACAAGACCGTGCCGTGCGGCGCCGCCGCCCAGAAGGCCCTGGACGCCGGCAAGCTGAAGCTGACCCCCGTCTCCTACGAGCAGGACGTCAAGGCCGCGCTGACGAAGGTCGCGCTGAAGGAGGCCGATGCGGCGGTCGTGTACAAGACCGATGTGCACGCGGCCGGTGACAAGGTGGAGGGTGTGGACTTCCCCGAATCGGCCGACGCCGTCAACGACTACCCCATCGCCCTCCTCAAGGACGCCCCCAACCCGGCGGCCGGCAAGGCGTTCATCGCGCTGGTGCAGTCCGCCGAGGGCCGGCAGGTGCTGACCGAGGCCGGGTTCCTGAAGCCGTGACCTCCCCGCACGACAAGTCCGCCGCCGTGGCCGACACCCTGACGGGTGGGCCACGGCGCGGTCGCGTCCGGGCCCGTGAACCCGCGCGTGGCCGGGGCGTCCCGCTTCCGCTGCTCGTGCCCGCGCTGCTGGGCCTGACGTTCCTGGTGCTGCCGCTGATCGCCCTGCTGGTGCGCACGCCCTGGCGCAGCCTGCCGACACAGCTGACCAGCACGGAGGTGTGGCAGGCACTGCAGCTGTCGCTGGTGTGCGCCACGGCCGCCACCGCCGTGAGCCTGGTGCTCGGGGTGCCGCTGGCCTGGCTGCTGGCCCGGGTCGAGTTCCGCGGGCGCGGCTTCGTACGGGCCCTGGTCACCCTGCCGCTCGTCCTGCCCCCGGTCGTCGGCGGTGTGGCGCTGCTGATGGCGCTCGGCCGCAACGGGATCGTCGGGCAGTGGCTGGACGACTGGTTCGGGATCACGCTGCCCTTCACCACGGCCGGGGTGGTGGTGGCCGAGGCGTTCGTGGCGATGCCCTTCCTGGTGATCAGCGTCGAGGGCACCCTGCGGGCCGCCGACCCCCGCTACGAGGAGGCGGCCGCGACCCTGGGCGCCTCCCGCTTCACCGCGTTCCGCCGGGTCACCCTGCCGCTGATCGCGCCGGGCATCGCGGCGGGCGCGGTGCTGGCCTGGGCGCGGGCGCTCGGCGAGTTCGGCGCGACGATCACCTTCGCCGGCAACTTCCCCGGCCGTACCCAGACCATGCCCCTCGCCGTCTATCTGGCGCTGCAGAGCGACCCGGAGGCGGCGATCGCCCTCAGCCTGGTGCTGCTGACCGTGTCGATCGCGGTGCTGGCCGGGCTGCGCGACCGTTGGATGACCGCCGGATGACACACACCGAGAAGTCCGCGCAAGGGGCGGTCGAAGGGCCGGCCGCCGGAGGGCCGACCGCCGAGGGGCTGGACGCCCGGCTCGTCGTCGAGCGCGGCGCCTTCCGGCTCGACGTCGCGTTGACGGCCGCGCCCGGTGACGTCGTCGCCCTGCTCGGCCCGAACGGCGCCGGCAAGACGACCGCGCTGCGGGCGCTCGCCGGTCTGGTCCCGCTGACGGACGGTCATCTGCGCCTGGACGGCGCCTCGTTGGACCGCACACCGCCGGAGTCCCGCCCGGTCGGCGTCGTCTTCCAGGACTACCTCCTCTTCCCGCACCTGTCCGCGATGGACAACGTGGCCTTCGGCCCGCGCTGTCAGGGGGCGAGCAAGGCGGAGGCCCGGGCGCAGGCCGCCGGATGGCTGGAGCGCATGGGCCTGGCCGCCCACGCCGACGCCAAGCCGCGCCGCCTCTCCGGCGGCCAGGCCCAGCGCGTCGCCCTCGCCCGCGCCCTGGCCACGCACCCGCGGCTGCTCCTCCTCGACGAGCCCCTCGCCGCCCTCGACGCCCGCACCCGGCTGGAGATCCGCGCCCAACTCCGCCGTCATCTGGCCGAGTTCGAGGCGGTCGCCGTCCTGGTCACGCACGATCCGCTCGACGCGATGGTGCTCGCCGACCGGCTCGTCGTCGTCGAGGACGGCCGGGTCGTCCAGGAGGGGTCCCCGGCCGACATCGCCCGTCACCCGCGCACGGACTACATCGCGCAGTTGGTCGGCCTGAACCTCTACAAGGGCAGGGCGGACGGCCACACGGTCCGGCTCGACGCCGGCCCCGCCATCACCACGACCGAACCCCTGACGGGCCCGGTGTTCGTCGCCTTCCCGCCCAGCGCGGTGACGCTCTTCCGCGACCGGCCCACCGGCACCAGCGCCCGCAACCTCTGGAGCGGCGAGGTCGCCGGTCTGGAGACCCACGGCGACCAGATCCGCGCCGACCTCACCGGCGAACTCCCGCTCGCCGCCGACCTGACGACGGTGGCCGCGGCGGAACTGGACCTCCACCCGGGCGCCCGCGTCTGGGCGACGGTGAAGGCGACGCAGACCCACGCGTACCCGGCCTGACACGGCACAGCGCGGCACGGCACGGCACAGCGCGGCGCGGCGGACGGCGCAAAGGCCCGGCCTCTGCGCCCCACGCACCTCTAAGCGCTCCTGCGGACCCGCCGCGACGACCCCGAACCAACGGGATCATCGAAACCACCGGCACCACCAACACCACCCACACCCGCGCACGCGCGTGCTCGCGCGCCCGCACCCGCAGCTGACGGAGGCACCCGCCCTTGACCGCCCCCGACCGCCCGCTCGTCTGGGACACCCCGGCAGCGGCCGCCGCATACCGCGAGCGCGACATGCGCCTCGCCAGGCAACTGATCTTTCCCACCACGCTCAGCCGCCTCGGCCGTCCCGCCCCCTCCGCCGCATCCGCCCCGACCGCCCTGGACGTCGGCTGCGGCACCGGAGCCCTCGCCGCGCACCTCGCCGAGAGCGACGGCTGGAACGTGCAGGGGCTCGACCCGTCGTCACACATGCTCGACATCGCCCGCGCCGACCGCCCGCACCACCGCGTCGACTACCGGCTCTTCGACGGCCACAGCCTGTCCTGGATCCCGGACGCATCCGTCGACGCCGTCGTGTGCTGCCTGGTCTACTGCGCCGACTCCGACGACCGGCGGCTGGCCGCGCTGACCCGCGAGATCCACCGGGTCCTGCGCCCGGGCGCCCCGTTCGTCCTCGCGGACCTCAACCCGGCGGGAACGGGGCGGGAGTTCTCCACCCTCCGCTACGGCGAACCCGCCGCCGTCCACACCGACGGGGACACCGTGCCCACCGCGCTGCGGCGGCTCGACGGCGACTGGATCACCACGGCCTGCCACTACCGCTCGCTGGACGCCTACCGCTCGTTCCTCGCCGGCGCGGGCTTCCCTCCCCCCATCGTGGACCTGCCGACCACTCCCCCGCCACCGGGCGACGACGGCCCCGCTCCGGCCGAAGCCCACATCGCTCCGTACATGGTCCTCACGTCCCACGCCCGGGGCTCGCTGTCCGACTGAGCGGTCGGGCCCGCCCGTGTGCACGGCCTACCGGTACAGGGGCGGCCGCTCGATCAACTCCACCTCGACGCACCCGCCTTCGCGCTGGGACCGCACGCCCGCCTCGCACACGGCCGCGGCGGCATAGCCGTCCCAGACGCTGGGGCCGGTGGTCTCCCCGCGGCGGGTGGCGTCGACCCATGCCTGGACCTCGCGGTCGTAGGCGTCCTCGAAGCGTTCGACGTAGTCCGGGGTGATGCGTCCGCTCGAACGGCCGTCGGCGTCGACCCGTGGCCCGTGCTCGTCGCCGATGCGCACGGTGCCCCGTTCGCAGACGGCCTCGGCCTGCACCTGGTAGCCGTAGCCGCAGTGGCCGAAGATCTCGACGTCGACGAGGGCGCCGGACTCGGTTTCGAAGAGGACGAACTGCGGGTCGCTCATCCCTGCCGGGGCCTGGGACGAAGGGGCCGGCTTGTGCACGGTGACGGCCGTGATCTCCTGGTCGAGGAGCCAGCGTGTCACGTCCATCTCGTGCACCACCGAGTCGTTGATGAGCATCTCCTCCGTGAACCACGCGGGCATGGCGGGGTTGCGGTGCCGCTGGTGCAGCATCAGCGCCCGGCCCAGCCCGCCGCCGTCGAGCAGCCGCTTGAGCTGGAGATACTCGCTGTCGTAGCGGCGCATGAAGCCCACCTGGATGCGCCGGTGGCCCAGGCGTCGTTCCGCCTCCAGGACCCGGAGGGCGGAGGCCGCGTCGGGTGTGAGGGGCTTCTCGCACAGCACCGGCAGGTCCCGGCCGAGCGCTTCGAGCAGGGCCGCCTCGTGGGCGGGCCCCGGTGCGGCGATGAGGACGGCGTCCACGTCCTGCGCCGCCATGGCGAGCACGGGGTCGGTGTACGCGGTACAGCCCTCGATCGCGTCGGCCAGGGTCCGGACGCGTTCCGCGTCGATGTCCGCGACGGCCGTCACGCGGGCCCCGCTGATGACGTGCTGGAGTCTGCGGACATGGTCCGCGCCCATCTTGCCGGTGCCGACGACGGCGACGCGCAGTGCTCGCTGAGAGGACAGGGCTGACGTGAGTGACATGTTCGGGTGTCTCCGGTGCTCAGTTCGGCGGTTCGACGGTGATGACGACGGTGATGACGACGTTGCCGATCTTCTGCCCGGTCTCCACGAGCTTCACTACGCTGGGGCCGATGACGTTCATGAGCACGCCGCCATCGCCGTCCGATGCCGAGCGGGCCGACGGATCCGCCGTCCGGATCGGCGCTCTCGTTCCGCTGACCCGGCCCGGCTGGGTCGAGGCGGGCCGACACCTGCTCGCCGGACTCGAACTGGGCGTCCGCGAGGCCGACGACGCCGGCGGGATCGGCGGACGACCGCTGGAACTGGTGGTCCGGGACACCGCGGCCGATCCGCAGAAGGCCATGGCGGCCGTGGACGAGTTGGCGGGCCTGGGCGTGGCCGCCCTGGCCGGCGAGTACCACAGCGTCGTCGCCCGCGCCGCCGCGACCAGGGCCGACGCCCTCGGCCTGCCGTACCTCTGCTCGTCGGCGGTGCTCGACGCGCTCACCGAACACCCGACGGACCGGGTGGCGCGCCTCTCCCCGCCGCAGTCCCGCGGCTGGCGGATCTACGCGGACTTCCTCCTCGCCGCGGGCCACCGTCGTATCGCCGTGGCCGCCCAGCCGAGCGTCTACTGGGCGGCCGGCACCCGCATTCTGCGGGACTGCCTCACGCCACGCGGCGGCAGCGTCGTCGAACTCGACATGAGCGCGCTCACCCCCGAGGCGGTGTGCGACGCACTCGTCGACCAACGCGCGACAGCCCTCCTGCTGCTGGTCGGCCATCCGGAGCCGGCCGTGCCGATCGTCAGGTCCGTCCGCCGCGACCGGCGCCTCGCCGACATCCTGCTGGGCGCTCCGGCCGGGCAGCCGGAGTTCGCCGAATGGGCGGCCCTGCTGGGCCAAGACGGGGCCGCGATCCCGTTCCTGCGCTATCTGCCCGAGCGTCTCGGCCCGCTCGGCGCACGGGTCGGGACGGCCCTGCGCGGGCAGTTGGGCCAAGCGCCCTCCTTCGTCGCCTTCGAGGGCTACGACACGATCGTCGTCCTCGCCGAGTTGCTGCGTTCGCACGGCGTGGACCGGGCGCACATCGCCGCGTCCTGGCCGCACGTCGCGGTCGAGGGCACCCGCGGGCAGATCCGGTTCTCCCGCCCGCCGGGGAGCGGTGTCTGGCAATGGGCCTGGCCGTCGGTCCAGGTCGTGGATCGGGATCCGGCGGAACCCGCTCGCTTCCGGATCCGCCATACCGGCTGAGCGCGGGCGGCGACCCGCCCGCTTATCCGGTTGCCGCCGGTCGGCGCGGTCGGATAGGAAGTGTGCATGCTCAGGGGCAGCAAGGTCGGGCTCAGGGCCCGGCACGACGAGGACATCCCGATCCTGCGGGCCGAGCTCTACGACGACGTGGTCAACTCCTCGCGGTCCGAAAGCCGGCCGTGGCGGCCGATCACGCCCGGCTCGAAGGACTCGCGGCTCGTCGTGGACGACAAGGAGCAGGGGCGCGTCCCGTTCTCCGTGGTGGAGCTGGAGGGCGGGGCGCTGGTCGGCACCGCGACGCTGTGGGGCATCGACAACCACAACCGGTCCGCGCACATCGGCCTCGGACTGCTGCCGTCCTCCCGTGGCAAGGGCTACGGCGGCGATACGGTCGCGGTGCTGTGCCACTACGGATTCGTGGTGCGCGGTCTGCAACGCCTGCAGATCGAGACGCTGTCGGACAACGCCGCGATGCTGCGCTCCGCCGAGCGCAACGGCTTCGTCCGCGAGGGAGTGCTGCGCTCCGCGGCCTGGGTGATGGGCGAGTTCCTGGACGAGGTGCTGCTCGGGCTCCTCGTCCAGGACTGGAAGCCGGACGCGCAGCAGGGCTGAGCGGGTCGGGGGAGGTCGGCAGCGCCCTGAAGGGGCGCGGGGAACTGCGCGACCAGCCACGACGGTGCCGCAGCGGAACGACGGCGACGGGGTCAGTAAACGCGGCCGCCCTGTGGGACCGGCAGGGCGTCGAGTTCGGCCAGGTCCTCGGCGCTGAGCCGGACCTCGGCGGCGCCGGCGTTGTCCAGCAGGTACGTCGGCGTCTTGGTGCCGGGGATGGGGACGACGTACTCGCCCTGTGCCTGCACCCAGGCCAGCGCGACCTGCGCCGAGGTGGCGCCGACGCGCTCCGCGATCCGCTTGACCCCGTCGGCGATGGCCAGGTTCTGGGTGAGGGCGTCCTGTTGGAAGCGGGCCAGCCCGCGGCGGAAGTCGTCCGGAGGCAGGTCGTCGAAGGACGAGAAGCGGCCTGTCAGAAAGCCCCGGCCGAGCGGCGAGTACGGCACGAAGGCGATGCCCTGCTCCTGGCAGTACGGCAGCACCTCGTCCGCCCAGTCCCGCGTCCACAGCGACAGTTCGGACTGCACCGCCGTGATCGGGTGCACGCTCTGGGCCCGTTTGATCTGCTCGACGTCCACCTCGGAGAGCCCGAGGTGGCGGGCCTTGCCCGCGGTCACCGTCTCGGCCAGGGCGCCCACGGTCTCCTCGATCGGCACGGCCGGGTCGACGCGGTGCAGGTAGTACAGGTCGACGTGGTCGGTGCCCAGCCGCCGGAGGCTCTCGTCGATCGAGCGGCGGATGTGCTCCGGACGGCCGTTGTTGCCCACCACCGCGTTGCCCTGCTCGTCGCGGGTGAGGGCGCCGACCTTGGTGGCCAGCACCGCCCGCTCGCGGCGGCCGCCGGCCAAGGCGCGGCCGAGCAGTTCCTCGTTGCTGAAGGGGCCGTACACATCGGCGGTGTCCAGCATGGTCATGCCCAGGTCGAGAGCCTGGTGGACGACCGAGACCTGGGTGTCGAGGTCGCGGGGCGCGGCCTGGTCGTAGGCGTGGCTCATGCCCATGCAGCCGAGTCCGATCACGCCGGTCTCGGGGCCGTTCGGGCCGAGGGTGGTGGTGCGCATGAAGGCTGTTCCTTTCCGCGGGGTCGTTCGGTGGGCGCAGGTGCGTGGGGCGCTGTACTGCTCGTCGTGGCCTTCTCCCGCCAGGTGTACACGAGGGCGCCCGAGACTGTCTTGATCACGCCGCCGTCAAGGGTGCCGAGACGGCCATGCCTGCCGCTCGGCCGATTATGATCTTGGTCATGACTGTGCAGAGCTTTGACAAGACGCCTTCCCGCAAGCAGCGACTTCAGGAGAAGCAGCGCCGCCAGCTGGCCGTGGTCGACACCGTGGACAAGGCCGAGGTCAAGGTCCACAAGGCGGAGGCCGAACTCGCCGTCGCCGTCTCGGAGGCGGTGCAGGTGTTCGGCGGCGAGCTGGCCGCGTCCGAGGAACTCGACATGCCCATCGAGGCGATCCGACGCTTCCTTCGCATGGTGGAGGAAGAGCCCGCGGATGCCGTCCCGGACGAGGAGACCGACCTCGTCACGGCATAGCCGCCACACCTGTCCACGCGACGGAAGGGAGCCTTCGGCATGGCCGTCATCCACCACACCACCCTCACGCCGACCAAGCTGGAACTGCTCACGTCCTGGCTGCCGTCCCGCCCCTGGTACGGCGGCGGGGCGGGCCGACCGGAGTTGGCCAAGGCCGGCGGCTTCCGGCTGGACGATCCGCAGGGCGAGGTCGGGATCGAGTTCATGGTGGTCACCGACGCCCGCGGCCCCGAACCGGCCGGTTACCTGGTGCCGCTCACCTATCGCGGCGCCCCGCTCGACGGGGCGGAGCACGCCCTGGTCGGCACCATGGAACACGGGGTGCTGGGGCGGCGCTGGGCCTACGACGGCTGCCACGACCCGGTGCTGACCGCCCAGTTGGCGGCCTTGCTCGAAGGCCGGGTCCAGGCCCAGGACCAGAACACCACCGACGCCCCCGACCGGGAGGTCACCCGCTCCTACACCGGTGCGGCCCCGCTCTCCACGGGCTTCGTCGGCACGGCCGTCGACGACCGGGAAGGCACCGAGCTGCCCGCACCGCAGGGCATGACGCTCCGTCTGCACCGGGTTCTGCGCCCCGCCCCGGACGGCCCGTCCCTGCCTCCACAGGGCACGACCGGCCATCTCGCCGGCGCCTGGCGGCTACCGGACGGCACCCGCGTCCGGGGGCTCTTCGTCACCGTGGCCGAGCGGGACGTTCCGCCACAGTGCGCGTAGGGCGGAGCCGGTGTCGTCGGTCGTGCGGTCTTCCGGGACGGCCCAGAGCCGCACCGTCGTGACGGCGTCGGTGACCGGGGGCCAGCCCGGGTCTCCGCAGGCGGCGAAGTCGGCCCAGGCGCGCAGCATGCGGCGGGACAGAGCACGGTCCTGTGCGTCGGGGGCGGCTCCGATGAGGAAGGCTGCGCCGTCGGCGTCCAGGTTGCCGAAGGCGAAGGGGATGTCGGCGGTGTGCCAGGGTCGGGTCGCGCCGCTCGGGGTGGGGCGTCTGCGGGCGAAGCGCGCCAGGTGTGCCCGGCCGCCGGCCCGCACGTGCTGCTCGGCGAGCCGGGTGCTGTACTCGCCGAACGTCGCGTCGCCGAACAGGGCGAGGTAGCGGTCGAGGACCGGGGCGTCGGGCATCAGCGCGCGATAGCCGAGGACCAGGGACGCCGGGAGGCGGAGAGCCTCGGCGAAGTCGGCGAGTTCCGGCTCCGAGGCGATCTCCCGTACTCCGCCGATCTCGTGCAGGAACCAGTACTCCTCCAGGGTGTGGCACACCAGCAGGTCCACATCACGGGAGACGCCGGAACCCAGCGCGGAGAGCGGGTCGACGGGCAGCACGTCACCGTCGACGACCGGCTGGAACAGCACCGGGTCGTAGGCCTGGACCGGCGTGACGGGGTCGTCCCCGCACCGCGCGGCGACCGTGTCGGAGGCGGCGAGCAGGCGCTGCGGCGAGGCGGAGAGCAGTCCGTCGCCCGTCGGGGCGACCCCGGCCTCGGCGGCGATCCGCGAGGTGATCGCGGCGGCGACCTCGACGGTGAAGAAGGCGTGGGGCACGCTGTGGAGGACGGCTCTGCGGAACAGACCGCGGGCTTCCGGCCTCGCCATCAGACAGGCGATCGAGCCCGCTCCCGCGGAGTGCCCGGCGACGGTGACCCGGTCGGGGTCGCCGCCGAACGCGGCGATGTTGTCCCGGACCCAGGCGAGCGCGGCCGTCTGGTCGAGCAGTCCCCGGTTGTCGGGGAAGCCCGGCACATGTCCGAAGCCCTCGAAGCCGACCCGGTAGTTGCAGCTGACCACGACCACTCCGGCACGGGCGAGCGCGGCGCCGTCGAAGTCGGGCTGGGCGGAGGAGCCGAAGGTATAGGCCCCGCCGTGGATCCAGAACAGCACCGGCAGCGGGCCGCCGTCCGGCGCGGGCGGCGTCCACACGTTGACGGTGAGGACGTCCTCGTCGCCGGGGCGCCACACCGGTGAGCCGGGCAGCTCGGCCGACTGCGGCGCGATGGGCCCGAAGTCGCGGCAGTCCCGTGGCGTGCTCCAGCCGACGACGGGCTGCGGCTCGCGGAACCGGTGGGGGCCGAAGGGCGCGGCGGCATACGGGACGCCGAGGACGACGACGGTGCCGTCGTCCGGTGAACGCCTGCCGCGCACAAGGCCGTTGGTCGTCCGGAATCGCGTCCCTCGGCACTGCGGACCTGCCGGTGTGTTGTCCCCCATAGGCCACCAGCCTCTCATGGCCCCGACGTGTTGCCTCGATTCTTCGCGGTCACTAAAGTCGGCCGGGTGACTGCCGGGTCGGCCATGGGCCATGCACGAGTGAGGTTCCCGGCCTCGGCGTGAGCGCGAGGCGGGCGAGAGCCCCGCCGCAGTTTCCGAGTCCTTCTGCCTGACGCCCGTATGCGGCGCTGCTTCCCGCGGATCCCGAGACCCGGAGACACACCACCCATGTCACACGAACAGCAGTACCCGTACGCAGCCGAACTGCCGACGGACACCGTGCAGTTGAACCACACCGCCGTCTACGCCAGGGACCGCCGCCTCTCGGCCGAATTCCTGGCCGTGGTCCTGGGGTTGGAAGTCGGCGCGCCCTTCGGCCCGTTCCTGCCGGTCGACCTGGGCAACGGCGTGACCCTCGACTACTACGAGAAGCGCGACGAGCCGATCCAGTCGCAGCACTACGCGTTCCTCGTGCCCGACGAGCAGTTCGACGGCATGATCGCCCGCCTGGAGGCGGTCGGGGTCACCTACTACGCCGACCCCAGCCACACCGAACCCGGGCGGATCAACCGGCTGTTCGGCGGTCGCGGCGCGTACTTCGCCGACCCGGACGGCCACAACCTGGAGATCATGACCCGGCCGTACCTCCGCCCCTGAGGAAACCGTGGCTCGTCGGCAGCGCGCGGACCGCCGGATCACGGACGCGGCCGAGCAGTTCCGCCGCGAACCGTCGGCAGGTCGTGGTGGCCGGGTCGAGCGGATCGGTGAGTTCGCGCTGGTTGTGCAGGTGGGCGACCGCCTCGAACGCGGCCGTCAGGTGCTGTTCGCGGCTGTGCCGGTCCGTCGCGGCGAGGACCGCGGTAAGGATCGGAGTGAGCTGGGGGCCCGCGGAGGTGCGGGCGAAGGCGCTGCCGAGCCACTGGTCGCCCGGCGGATAGTGACGGTCCATCAGCAGGCACAGGCGCATCAGGTCGCGCACGAGACGGGCGGCGGCGACGGCGGAGCCGAGTGCGTCGCCCGCCTCGCCGCAGCGGTCGACGAGGGCCTCTTCGTGGGAGAGGCGCTGCCACTGGCAGGCCAGCACATGCAGCCACAGGTCGTGCGGATACCAGCGCAGGGCGGCGCGCAAGGGGGCGAGCACACCGAGGCCGTCGTGGAAGACGGCGCCGGCGGTGACTCCGGCGAGGAGTTGGGTGGGGGTGGCCAGCCAGTCGAGCGGGGCGATGTGCGAGGAGGGCGCGAAGCCGAGCGTGGCCGTGAACCAGGAGGAGACGTGGGTGACTTCGACCGTGCGGTGGAGCGGTGTCCCAGTGGCGTGCGTCGGCCGGCCGTGGAAGGTCTTCGGGAGGTGCTCGGCAAGGTGGCGTCTGATGCG
This sequence comes from Streptomyces sp. NPDC001858, assembly GCF_053594615.1. NCBI lineage: Bacteria > Bacillati > Actinomycetota > Actinomycetes > Kitasatosporales > Streptomycetaceae > Streptomyces > Streptomyces sp. NPDC001858. Next base: position 63,660 of record NZ_JBSFEV010000036.1, on the reverse strand, counting down.
TCCCGCGTGGCGGGAGACGTCCCCGGAGCGCAGGAAGAGCTGGAGGCGTGGGACGCGTTCGTCGTGCGGGGAGTGCGGGGTGTCCAGGCCGAGCACCTCGGAGCCGGCGCCCAGACGCGCGGCGGAATGAGGGATTCCGGGTGCGGCTTCCTCCAGGAGCGGGCGTATGAGCTCGGTGTAGAAACGGCGGGAGAGTTCTAAGCCGGGGATGAACGGCGGCATGTTCGTGATGCTCATGTGAAGGGCCTTGCCGATCCGGTGACGATCATGCGCGGGAATCCGGACCCGGGCGACAAAGTTTTCGACTGCGGCGGCTCGGACCCGCCGACGGGTCACTGCCGTCCCCTGCGTACCGTGGGCGGTACCCGATGAAGGAGAGTTGGCGGAGTTGACCTTGGTGGATCTGTGGTGAACCGTACCCCCGTGCCCGGGCCGCGCCGTGCTCGGCGGCGTCCGCCGGTCTCCGCGGCGCGCACCCGGGACAGCCACGGTCCGACCTTCCGCGAGGTGCTGCCGGCCTTCCTCAAACTGGGCCTGGCCGTCGGCCTGTCGGTCGCCCTTCTGGCGTGGGCGCACCGGCTCGGCGTCCTCGGACTGGCTCCGGGACTGGTCGTGCTCGGCGCGGTCGCCGTGGTGCTCACGCGCTGGCGTCGTGCGGCGGTTCGTCGCCGCCGCGGCGTCTACACCGCCGCGGAACTCGTGCTCCTGGACGACGACCAGCTGATGTCGGCCGTCGAACGGATACTGCGGCGCGACGGCTGGGACGCCATCGCGATGCCGAGCCGGGGGCGGCCGCGTCTGTACGCGCGCGACGGCGGGGGACGACGGCTCGATGTCGTCCTCAGCCCGGCGGAGGACCCGGCGGCCGACGAGGCCCGGACCCGTCTCCTGCCCACCGAGGAGTCCCGACAGCCCGCGGACGAAGAGGCGATCCGCGTCCTCGTGACCAGGCCCTCGACCGGCCGCGCCGACGCCTCGCGCGCGTCCGTCCCGGGCCACGGCGTGCTGCTCGGCGCCCGTCAGCTGCTGCGGTGGGCCGCCGGGACGCCGCTGGACGAGCTGGTCGTGCTGGAGCGGCGGGACAAGCCGCAGGGTTCCCGCCCGAGTTGAGTCGTCGCGCCCGGGCCCCGGGGCTGTTCAGGGCTTGGCGGGCGATCCGTCGTGGACGACCGGGACCTCCCGGGCGGTGTCGAGCCGGGTGCGCAGGTGTGCCGCGTCCTGGCCGGGCGGCAGGCCGTAGGCGCGGCGGTATTCGCGGTTGAACTGGGTGGCGCTGACGTATCCGACCGCCTGTGCGGCCTGCGCCGCCGTCACATCGCCCGCGAACATCCGCCGTCGCGCCTCCTGCAGCCGCAGGTGCTTCTGGAACTTCAGCGGGCTCATTCCGGTGGCCGTCTTGAAGTGCCGGTGGAGCGTGGCCGGGCTCATCCGGGCCACCTCGGCGATCTCGTCGATGCCGAGGGGCTCGGTGTAGTGGTCGCAGATCCACCGGGCCGCGGTGCGGATCCGGGCGGCGGCGGAGTCGGCCAGCGACCAGTGGCGCAGCACGGGTCCGAGGGGGCTGCGCAGCAACCGGTAGAGGATCTCGCTCTCGATGCGGGGGGCCAGGGGCCCGATGTCCTGCGGGGTGTCGAGGAGCTGGATCCACCGGGTGACGGCGTCGACGAGTTCCGGCGACATCGGCGCGGCGATCTCCGCGGTGACCTCCACGGCGACGGGCGGTGGCGCGGGCGGGCCGGCTTGGTCCAGTTCCAGCTGCACGGCGGCGAGTGCCTGGTTGTCGAGCCGGATGACGGCGGAGCGGTAGGGCACCTTCTCGAAGGCGGCGGTGACCGGCAGGTCGAGGGTGACCAGGAGCATCTCGCCCCGGGGGGTGGCCCAGCTGCGGTCTCCCGCCACGGTCCGCTTGGATCCGTCGGCGATGAAGCAGATCATCGGCTCGTAGGTCACGTCGATCGGTTCCATGAGCTCGTCGAGCGCGACCAGGGACAGTCTGGGCACGGCGGTCTCCGTCCACGGTCCGGGACAGTGCCGTTCGATGGCGTCGGCGAGGCGGTCCAGCATGAGTCGCACCCTTCGGACAGTAGCTCCGCTTGAGAGGATCAGGCAATCCTATGCGAGCGGTGCCCCATGACGTCCCGGCGTCGCGTTCCTAGCGTGGAGGCATGACACAGCACGACAGCACACTCCCCCACCGCAGGCTCGGCACCCAGGGTCTGGAGGTCGCCGTCGTCGGCCTGGGCACGATGGGCATGACCATGGCCTACGGCGCCCCCGACGAGCAGGGCGGCATCGACACCATCCGCCGCGCCTACGAGCTCGGCGTCACGTTCTTCGACACCGCCGAGCTCTACGGCATGGGCACGGGCAGCAATGAGCAGCTGCTGGGCCGGGCCGTGAAGGACTTCCGCGACGACGTCGTCCTCGCCACCAAGTTCGGCTTCGACCTGAGCGACCCGAGCAACGTCGGGGCCCCGGACAGCCGACCCGAACGGATCCGCACGGTCGCCGAGAACAGCCTGCGCTACCTCGGCACCGACCACATCGACGTGCTCTACCAGCACCGGGTCGACCCGGACGTACCCATCGAGGACGTGGCGGGCACGGTCGGCGAGCTGATCGCCGAAGGCAAGGTGAAGTACTTCGGACTGAGCGAGGCCGGCCCCGACGTCATCCGGCGCGCGCACGCCGTGCAGCCCGTGTCCGTGCTCCAGACCGAGTACTCGGTGTTCGAGCGGGCCGTGGAGGTGGAGGTACTGCCGGTGGTCCGCGAGCTGGGCATCGGCTTCGTGCCGTACTCGCCGCTGGGCCGCGGTTTCCTCACCGCCGGCGTGAAGCCGGCCGCCGAGTACGCCGAGGGCGACATGCGCCGGTGGGACGAGCGCTGGCAGCCCGGGAACTACGAGAAGAACCTGGCCGCCGTCCGTGAGCTGACCGCCCTGGCGGAGGCCAAGGGCATCGCGGTCACCCAGCTGGCCCTGGCCTGGCTGCTGGCCCAGGGCGACGACATCGTGCCCATCCCGGGCACCCGCAGCCCCCGGCGCCTGGCGGAGAACGTCGCCGCCGCGCACGTCACCCTCACCGCCGAGGACCTCGCCCGCGTCCAGCAGATCCTGCCGCACGGCGCGGCCGGCGCCCGCTACCCGGCGGCCTACATGCCCACCTGGTAACAACCGCCCGCTTGGACTGAAGGTCCAGAAATGGACACCCCGTCCAGGCGGGACTATCGTTTCCCCCTGTGAACACCCCGAACACCCCGAACATCCCGAACACCCTGGCCGATCCCGACACACCGTTCGCCGTCGTCGACGTGCATCGGGCGCTGCGGAACATCGACCGCCTCGCGGCCAGGGCGTCCGGGCTCGGCGTCGCGCTGCGCCCGCACGTCAAGACGGCCAAGAGCCTCGGCGTCGCCGCCCTGATGAGCGGCGGCGGCACACCCTGCCCGGTCACCGTCTCCACCCTCGCCGAGGCCGAGGCGTTCGCCGACGGCGGCTACACCGACATCACCTACGCCGTCGGCATCGACCCCCACAAGCTGCCCCGCGTGATCGCACTGCTGCGCCGCGGGGTCACCCTGCGCGTCCTGCTGGACAGCACCGAGCAGGCGATGTTCGTCGCGAAGGCCGCCCGCGAGGCCGGTCTCGCCGTCCCCGCCCAGATCGAGATCGACTGCGACGGCCACCGCGGCGGCCTCAAGACCGACGCCCCCTCGCTCGTCGACATCGGCAGGATCCTCCAGGACGCCGGCTGCCTGGACGGCGTCCTGACCCACGCGGGCGAGTCCTACTTCGCCTACACCCGCGAGGAGCAGCGGCTGGCCGCGGAGAACGAACGCGACAGCGCCGTCGCCGCCGCCGAGCGGCTGCGCACGGCCGGGCTGACGGTGCACACCGTCAGCGTCGGCTCCACCCCCACCGCGCACGCCGCCGAGGACCTCACCGGCGTCACCGAACTGCGCGCCGGCAACTATGTGTTCTTCGACCTGGTCATGGCCGGACTGGGCGTCTGCCGGCTCGACGATCTGGCCCTGTCGGTCGTCGTCACCGTCATCGGACACCGCCCCGAGTACGGCTGGATCCTGACCGACGGCGGCTGGATGGCCATGTCCCGCGACCGCGGCACCGCGAACCAGTCCCAGGACCAGGGCTACGGCCTGGTCGCCGACCTGTGGGGGAACATCGTCCCGGGCCTGGTGATGAGCGCCGCGAGCCAGGAACACGGCACCCTCACCGCCCGGGACGGGGCCGTCCTGCCCGACCTGCCCGTCGGCGCCCGGCTGCGCATCCTGCCCAACCACGCCTGCGCGACGGCGGCCCAGCACCGCGGCTACCACGTCGTCGACAGCGCACAGCCGACGACCGGCGCGCCCGCCGTCCAGGCCGTCTGGGACCGGGTCAGCGGCTGGTGACCGGCCTCGGCTACGGGGCGCCGGGAAGGCGCACCGACTGGGCGTGCCGGAACACATCGCGCGGATCCCAGTACGCCTTCGCGCGCTGCAGCCGCGCGTAGTTGGCCCCGTAGTACAGGTGGTGCCAGGGCTGGCCGACCTCCGGATCGTTGAACGCGGGATCGCCCAGGTCGACGTCGGGGTAGTTGATGTAGCAGCCGTCGGTGTTGACGTCGGACGACTCCGGGGTGGGCGTCACCGGCACGCCGCCGGTCTCCGCGTACATGTCCTGGTAGAGGTCGCGGATCCACTTCAGGTGCGGTGCGGCGATCGAGGGGTCGGCCAGGGCGTCCTGGTAGTCGAAGACGCCGTCGTGGTTGGCGTCGGTCTCCCAGCTCCAATAGGTCTGATACTGGAGTTTGAGCACGGACGACCGCTGCGGCACGGCGGTGGCGAACGGTTCGACGTCGTTGACCCGGCCCCCGTAGGAGTCGACCTGGACCAGGGCGTCCTCGTTCGGGTAGCCCGTGGTGAGGCGGGCGAAGAGCACGTCGAGCTGCCGGTCGCTGAAGTTCGCCGTGTGGTAGGCGGACTTGTACTTGCCGCACCGGCTCGGGCCGGAACCGTTGAAGTTCTGGGTCGCCGTCAGCCAGGGCAGCCGGGTGGGGATGAACTGGTCGCTGAGCGGCGGCTGTTCACCCATGGACACGTCGAACACGGTCTGCGGGTAGTCGGCTTCGGGGGCGATCCAGTCCAGGAAGCAGTTGAGCCGCTCGATCGAGTCGGCCCGGGTGCCGTCGAGCTGAACGGCCAGGCCGATCTTGCCCTTGGCGAGGTTCGTCAGCTTGAACAGCGTGAACAGATCGCTGTAGTCGAAGTCGCGGAGGCACGCGGGGCCGCCCTCGCCCGTGCGCTCGGCCACGAAGAACTCGCCGTAGCGGCGCACCAGTGACTTGAACCTGGCGGGGTCCCCCTCGGGACCCGCGAAGAGCCCCCAGTCCCAGGCCACCGCCCTGGTCAGCACCTGGGACGGCGGCTCCGGCAGACCGCGGAACCAGTAGCGGGTGACGACGCCGAAGTTGCCGCCTCCGCCGCCGGTGTGCGCCCACCACAGGTCCTGGAGCGCGGGCTCCGGTGAGTCCTTGCGCGCCACGGTGACCTCGGCGTGCGTCCGGTCGCGGACCGTGACCACTTCCACGGCGTACAGGTAGTCGACGGTGAGCCCGTGCAGCCGGGAGAGCAGACCGAAGCCGCCGCCCGAGATGTGGCCGCCCGCTCCGACGGAGTAGCACGAGCCGCCGGGCAGGGCGAGGCCGTAGCGCCGGTACAGCTGGGTGATGCTGTGCCAGTTGGTCGCGCCCGCCTCGACGCAGTACGCCTCCATGTCGGCGTCGTAGTAGACGCCGTCCATGGTGCTGACGTCGAGGATGACGGCGACGTCGTCGCCGCAGACGAAGTTCTCGTAGCAGTGGCCGCCGGAGCGGACCGTGATCCGGCGCGGCGGCGAGGAGCTGCCCGCCGTGCCGGGGAGGTAGGTGTTGAGCGCGGCGACCACATCGGCGGTGCTCGTGGCCACCACCACGTAGTCGGGACTGGCGACCCACCGCTGGTTGAAGCCCCGGCGGAGCGCCTCGTAGCGGGGATCGCCCGGACCGACCTCGGTCGGGCCCACGGGCGGGAGTTGACGGGGCGCGGCGGGCATGGCACTACCTCCACGGCAGACGACAGACGACGGGGACGGGCTACGAAACGCGGACCACTGAATGCGGGTCACGAAAGGCTATTGACCCCGTCACGTTCCGTGACTCCGCCGTTCGAGTGACGGCCTCGGGCGCGAGGAGCAGAGCGCCGTCCCGCCCGCGCGCTCCCGCACGCCCGCCGGGGAGAGGAAGCACCGTGAGCGTCAGCCGTCGGACCGTGTTGCGCAGGGGAGTTCAGGCGACCGCGATCGGCCATGCATGTCGAAGCCGAGCGGCTCCGGCCTTGCTGAAATGCAACAATGCGTCGCTCATCCGTAGTATCACTACGAACGACAGGGCAGCAGTCACTGCTGGCGCGGGCTCCCGGCCCGTGGCCTGTCGGGGCCATGAAGGAGCGTGAAGATCATGTCTGACACCACGATCGACCCAAACGGGGTGACCTCCCAGTACGCAGCTCAGGTGACCGGTGACCTGGAGCGCAACCTCAAGGAGCAGGAACTGCTCGCCGGTGAGATCGCCACACTGCAAGGGAAGTTGGCGGCCCTGGAGCAGGACCGCAGCGTGCTGCTGAACGTCCGGCAGGCCCTCGGCCTCGAGTCCGCCGCGGCCACGGCGGTGCCCGCGCCCCGCGAGGAGGCGGCCGCCGTCGACGTCCCGAAGAAGAAGGCGGCCAAGAAGTCCGCCCCGGCCGCCCGCAAGTCGGCCGGCAAGCCGCGGACTCCCCGGACCGCGTCCGCCGAGCCGGCTCAGCCCTCGCTGGTCTCCCTGGTCCGCGAGCACCTGGCCCGCCAGGACGAGCCCCGCTCGGCGGCCGAAGTGGCCCAGTCGCTGGGGCAGTTGCATCCCGAGCGCGGCATCAAGACGACCGTCGTTCGGACCACGCTCGAAGGGCTGGTGGCCAAGAACCACGCCCAGCGCAGCAAGCAGGGCACATCCGTGTTCTACACCTCCCCGGACGCCCCGACGGCGGCGGACGAGCAGCAGCAGGATCAGTCCGCTTGACCCTCGTCGACCACCACACAGCCGGGTGTGGTCACCCCGTTTCGGTGGTGGCCGCGACTCGGAAGCCCACGGTCGAGTAGCGGCCCGACGGGTCGCGGCCCTCGCCGCGGTAGAGGGCGGTGCAGCTGTTGAGGTTGGCGTACCAGGAGCCGCCGCGGATGGCGTTGACCCGCTGCCCCATCTCACCGCCGTGGGTCGCAGTGATGACGGAGGTGGTCCACTCCCAGCAGTTGCCGCAGAGGTCCAGGACGCCGTCGGCGCTGACCCCGGCGGGGTAGGCGGTGACGGGGGTGGTGTAGCCGCCGGTGGCGGTCAGGGCGTCGTACACGTCGGTGTAGATGAAGCCGGTGCGGCTCGCGGTGACGTTCCAGCCGGCCACGGTTCCGGTGCTGCCGATGGAGAGGATCTCGGAGAGAGGGAAGCTCTGGCCGTACAGGTCGGAGCCGGTGGCGGTGTAGGTGGCCAGGTCCGAGCCGTGTTCGGCCAGTTCGTAGGCGGCGCACACCGCCATGTAGTTGTAGTTGCTGGTCAGGACGAGGTCGGAGTAGGTGGTGCCGGCCTGGTCGCCCCAGGGGTAGGCGAGGGCGTCGGGGCCGGAGGCGGCGTTCTCCCACTCGGCCTCGGTGGGCAGACGGAACGTCCAACCGACCGACTCCGCCCGGTTGTTGAGCCAGTCGCAGTATGCGGTGGCCGAGTCCAGGGAGATCGCCAGGACGGGGTGATCGGCCTTGCCGTCGGGGTAGGCGCCGCCGTCCCAGTACGCCGGTGTCTCGCGGCCGGAGTCGGCGACGAAGTCGCGGTACTGGGCGTTGGTGACCTCGCAGACGCCGAGCCAGTAGGCGGCGTCGATGGGCGAGGACTCGCCCGCGCCCGCCGTCCCGGCGACGTCGGTGGCGAAGGCGAAGGTCGGGTTGGCGGCGATCTCGGCCAGGTCCTGCCCGGCCACCGTGGCCATGGCCGCTGTCGCGGTCGTGGCCGGTGCGGCGGCGTGGGCCGGCCGCACCAGGCCGGCCGTACCCGCCAGCGAGAGGAGGGCGAGGAGGGTCCTTCTGCTGATGCCTGGGGCGGTCGCGTTCATGACGGCTCCTGAGAAATGAAGGCGTGGCGCGTACCTGCGCATCGCTGATACTCCATCAACACCCGCCACCTGTCGACACTTCAGCCATAAAGTCTCTCGTTTAAGAGCTTCGAGCCCCAGAGCGTCGACAGTTTATCGCGCAACGCTCACCTCACCGGTTCGGGCCCGACCCCTCGCACAGGCGGGCGGCCGCATCCGCCGCCTGCTGCGTGACATGGGCTGCGGCGCGCGCGGCTCGTCCGGTGACTCGCCAGGCGACCATGCGGAGCGCGGTCGCCGGGGCGGGCGGGAAGACGCCGAGCTGGCCCAGCATGGTGATGTCGTCGCGGACCGCCTCGTGCCGGACCACCTTGCCGTCGCAAAGATCGAGGACGTGGATCTGCTCGAAGTCGATCTCCCGTCCCGTAGGGGGGATCGCCTGGTCCAGGACGCCGTCGCGGAAGCGGACGAACGGGCCGGTGTGACGGCCTTGCATGCGCAGCCGTATCCAGACCTGGTCGTCGTTGGCGGCCGTGGCGAGGCCGGGGAAGCGCAGGTCGCTGAAGGCCGACCGCATCCACGCGCCCGAGGCGAGCACCCCTGCCGGTCCGGGCGTCGCGCACGCCTGGGGTGACACGGCGGCTTCGCGGTTGCGGAAGTCCTCGTGCACGACGTCGACGGCCAGTTCCGGATCCCCCGTTTCAAGGATCCGGAAGAGACCGCGAGCCAGCTCCGTGGCGTCCATGCCCATGTTTTTCCGTGCCTTCCATCGACTGACTGTGCCGTGACAGGAATTGAGGTTATAGGACGCCTAATGAATAGAGCAACGCAGCCATGATGTTGGCTACCATGACGCCATGGCCACCAAGCGCCCCTATGTCTCCCCCCTGCGCGAGCAGGCCGCAGCGCAGACGCGCGCGCTGATCCTCCGGCGGGCGGCCGAACTGTTCGCCGAGCGCGGCTATGGGCGGGTGACCGTGGCGGACATCGCCTCGGCGGCCGGCGTCGCGTCCAAGACCGTCTTCGCGAGCGTCGGCAGCAAGGGTGACATCCTCGACCGGATCGTCGACCTGGGCGTGGCGGACTCCGGCTACGAGCAGGCGATGCAGCACATACTCGCCCTGCGCACACCCGAGGCGGTTCTGGAAGCGCTGGCCCATGGCACACGGATGGGCAACGAGGGCCAGTTCACGGTGCACGAGGCCATCCGCAAGGCGTTGCCGGTTCATGAGAGCGGCGAGGCGCTGTGGGAGCGCGCCACCGCGGCCTATCGGGACGCACTGCGCGCCACCGCCCGCCACCTGCACACCCTGAACCCGCCGCCCTCCTGTTCGGTGGAGGAGACGGCGGATCTGCTGTGGTTCTGGTTCGGCCCCCATGGCTGGCGGACGCTCGTGGTCGACAACGGCTGGTCGTGGGACCGCGCCGAGAAGGTCCTCGGCCGCCTTGCCGTGGCCGCTCTTCGCTGAGCCGCACCAGCCGGCCCGTCGAGACGGCCCGTCGAGGCGGCCCGTCGAAGCAGCCCGCCGAAGCAGCCCGCCGAAGCAGCCCGCCGAAGGGGTTCTCGCACGGTTGCGGGGCCGGTCGACGGCCGGGGCGACGGGCCCGTCAGTGCGCGGCGGTCGCCTGGGACTGCTTCTTCCGCGCGCGGTAGGCGGCGGCCTTGAGCTTGTTGCCGCAGGACTCCATCCCGCAGCACCGCCGACGCATGCCTCGCGACCGATCGATGTAGACCCGGGTGCGTTCAGGGTTGCCGCACTCCTTCATGAGCGGCATGTCCGGGCCGCTGAGGAGCTCGACGGCATGACGGGCGACGATGGACAGCGCCTCTTCCGGCACCGCCTCCGTCCACCGCCCCGTCGCCGTCAACTGCGGCGCGGCGGGCGGTTTCCGGGCGGCACTGTTCAGCACGGCGAGCGCGACCCGGCCGTAGGACTCCCCGACGAGCCTGGCCGTGACCGGTTCGTAGATCGCCTCGCGCACCGTCGTCGCCTGCTCGACGTCGACTTCGTCGTTCGTCACCATTCAAGCCGGTGACGATCGAGTCGAAGCCTCGTCCCGGCGGAAATCCGCTCCGGCAGAGGAGAGAACCCCATGGCCGCCGAGTACACGGGTGTCGCCAGGTCCACCGACGAAGAGCGCGACGGGCGCCGTGCGCGGTTCGGCAAGCTGCCGGAGCGCATCCGCCTGGAAGACACGGTGGAGGAGAAGCCGGCCTCAGTGCCGGACGCCGCGAAGGACGTCTTCAACGCTGACGAGTGGCTCGTTCGCGTGTGTCTGTGCGCGTGGAGGGCGTCATCAGAAAGTGGGGAGAGTGAGTGCGTAAGTGGGTGTGCGGATGGTCCGATGGGGCCACCTTCGGGCGGCTTCTCGCCTGGGCCGATCATCCGCCGCCCGGCACGCCGAGTGCCCATTAGCTTCCTGCTCTCGGCCCGCGCCCGCGGGCCCTTCGGAGGGGGAAGCATCCATGTTCCGTATCGCCGCCGTCGTCTCCCGCGCTTCCTGCGCCTCCCGCAACTCCCGCGTCCCCCGCTTCTCCTGGCGCAGGCGCCGGGTGGGTGTCTGGGCGGGAGCGGCCACCGCGGTGGTCGCCACGACGCTGGCGGTGGCTCCGCCGGCCGCGGCCGCCACGTACCAGTACGACTGCCGTCGACTGTCCGGAACCGGCTCCTACAGCAGTCCGCTGAACCTCGGCAATGTCACCGGCCGGACGGTGGTGGCCGTGAACTGTCCGCCGCTGACGTCCGGGGCGGGGTACGCGAACCGCTACTTCAGTTTCACCCTCACCCGGCCCGCCCGGGTGCCGTCGTACGCGGGCGCGTCCTTCGTCCTGAACCAGGTCCAGAAGTCGGCGGTCAACCCGTCGTTGAGCTCGGGTCCGTACACGATCATGCACACCAGCGCGGGGCTGTGGACCTACGACCGCAACGGGGCGTTCAACGGGCGCTACCTGCCGCTGGCGCCGCTGCCCGGCGGGCGTGGGGTGCTCGCGGCGGGCACCTACCGGCTCAATCTGCAAAAGCTCGACTCGCCGCTGCGCTCGCTGAGCACCCCGTGGTTCAACGTGGTGGTCTCGACGCCCTGACCCCGAGCCGACCGGCCGGCCGAAAGACCTGCACAGGTCCCAACAAACCGTGCCGCCAGGGCACTTGGACACCTCGACGTCACCCGGAATTCCTGATTCGGTGTTTCCGGAGGGGATGCAAGCGCGTTCTATGTAGCTAGATTTTGGCATGCATGCAACACGCCCACCCTCCGCATCCCCTCTGGAGACACTTCCTCATGCGCAGACTCCTTGCCTGTCTGGCGACCGCCGCCGCGGCCCTGGGCGGGCTGACGGCAGCCGCGGCTCCGGCCGCGGCCGCCACCTCGGGCAGCTTCAGTGTGCTCACCTACAACGTCGCCGGCCTCCCCGAGGCCATCTCCAGCGCGCCCACGCCGCGCGACACGAGCACCCCCGAGATCGGCCGGCGCATCGCCCCCTACGACATCGTGAACGTCCAGGAGGACTTCAACTACCACGCCGCCCTGTACGCCACGGACACCCACCCCTACCGCACCGCGACCAGCGGGGGCGCGGGCATCGGCAGCGGGCTGAACACCGTCTCCGACTACGCCTGGGACACCGACGACTTCGAGCGTTCCGGCTGGAACGACTGCCAGCTCGACTCCGGCGACTGCCTCACCCCCAAGGGCTTCACGTTCATGCGTGAGCGCCTCGCGGAGGGCGTCTACGTGGACTTCTACAACCTGCACACCAACGCGGGCACCAGTGACGGCGACCTGGCGGCGCGCGCGGCCAACCTCGCCCAGCTCACCTCCTTCATCTCCACCCACTCGGCGGGCAACGCCGTCGTGGTGATGGGCGACACCAACACCCGTTACACCCGTGCCGGCGACACCATCGCCGAGTTCGCCGCGGCCAACGGACTCACCGACGCCTGGGTCAAGCTCATCCGCGGCGGCGTGGCGCCCGTCAAGGGCAGCGACGCGCTGGTCTGCGACCAGACCGGGACCACCGTGCCCAACACCTGCGAGGTGGTCGACAAGGTCCTCTACCGCGGCAGCAAGCTGGTCTCGCTGAACGCGAACTCGTACAACAACGAGCACTCCGCGTTCCTCACGAGCGACGGCAAGATGCTCTCCGACCACGACCCGATCGCGGTCGGCTTCAGCTGGTCGCAGAACGCCGACTTCCAGCTCAGCGAGCAGTTCGGCGGCCCGCACGGCGACTACTTCCAGGACATCGACAGCGTCCCGGCCGCCGCCCGCGCCACCAAGATCTCCCTGAACGCCGGTTCCCGGGTCGACCAGGTCGCCATCACCCTGAGCAACGGCGCCACCCTCGCCCACGGCGGCACCGGCGGCACGGTGTCGTCCCGGACGCTGGGCAGCTCCGAGTACGTGACGACCGCGTATGTGTGCCGGGGCGTGAAGGACGGGCGCACCCGGATCTTCTACGCCAAGTTCACCACCAACCTGGGCAACACCCTGGCCGGAGGCACGACCACCTCCGACTGCACGACGCGCACGGCCCCGTCGGGCTGGCAGATCGCCGGCTTCCACGGCCGTGCGGGCGACGAGCTCGACAAGGTCGGCTTCATCTACACCAAGCGCTGATCGCCTGCCCCACCCACCTCCGGCCCGCCGTCGACGACCATCCCGTCGACGGCGGGCCGACGGCATACTGGGGGCATGCGTCTCGGGGTGGTCGTGGGGATCCTGTACTGCGTGCAGTTCAGCAGGGAACTGGACGACGACGAGGTCGCGCGTATCACGCGCATGGTCTTCGAGCGGCCGATCTACGGTCTCACCACCGAGGAGCAGTACGAGGGGATCGAGGCGGCCCTCGCCGTCGACGACTGGCAGGACGAGCTGTCCTGGCAGCCGCACGCGGAGCCGGCGGTCCGGGACTTCCTGCGGCGGCTGCTGGAGCGTCTGGACGCACAACAGCCTTGGCCGCAGGCCCCGTTCAGCAATCTCGGCTACTCCCGCTGGCAGGAGTTCCGCCGGGGGACGCCCCTCGCCCGGCTGCGGCTGTACGCCCCCGCGCAGGATCCGATGCACGTCCGGCTGCGCAGCGTCCCGGGCGACGAGGACCGGCTGCGGGGAGTCGTCCTGCGCCTGCGGTCCGGCGACGAGGTCGCCCTGGTGGCCTCGCCGGCGCCGGACGGTACGGAGGCCGTGCTGACCGCCGTGCCGCCGCACCGGTCCGCGGCGGAGATCGTCGACGCGTTCGTGAGCTGCACGGGCTACGAGCGGGAACGGCTGACTCCGCCGCCCGCCTGACCCGTCAGTGGGACTCCCGGCTCACCTCCGAGCCGCTGGAGCCGATCAGGAAGTCCAGGTCGGCGCCGGTGTCGGCCTGTTGGACGTGGTCGACGTAGAGGCGCTCCCAGCCGCGCCGGGGGGCGGCGTAGCCGGCGACGGTGGCCGGATCCGGTCTTCTGCGGGCGAGTTCGTCATCGGGTACGTCGAGGTCGATGCGGCGGGCGTCGACGTCGAGGGTGATCCGGTCCCCGGTGCGGGCCAGCGCGAGCGGACCGCCCGCCGCCGCCTCCGGGGCCACGTGCAGGACGACGGTGCCGTAGGCGGTGCCGCTCATCCGGCCGTCGCAGACGCGGACCATGTCGCGGACGCCCTGTGCGAGCAGTTTCCTCGGCAGCGGCATGTTGGACACCTCGGGCATGCCCGGGTAGCCCTTGGGGCCGCAGCCGCGCAGGACGAGGACGGAGTCGGCGTCCACGTCGAGTTCGGGGTCGTCGATGCGGGCGTGGAAGTCCTCGACGGAGTCGAAGACGACCGCCCGGCCGCGGTGGCGCAGCAGGTGCGGGGAGGCGGCGGCCGGTTTGACGAGCGCGCCGTCGGGGGCGAGGTTGCCGCGCAGGACGGCGATGCCGCCCTCGGCGACCAGCGGCTTCGCACGGGTGCGGATGACGTCGTGGTCCCAGATCTCGGCGTCGTCGAGCGAGTCGACCAGGGGGCGGCCGGTGACGGTCAGCGCGTCGGGGTCGAGCAGGTCGCGTACCTCGCGCAGCACGGCGAGCAGGCCGCCCGCGCGGTGGAGGTCCTCCATGAGGAAGCGGCCGGCGGGCTGGAGATCGACGAGCACCGGGACGCGCGAGCCGATGCGGTCGAAGTCGTCGAGCGACAGGTCGACGCCCAACCGGCCCGCGATCGCCAGGAGATGGACGACGGCGTTGGTCGAGCCGCCGATCGCGGCCAGCGCCACGATCGCGTTGTGGAAAGACGCCTTGGTCAGGAAGGCGCCCGGTCGCCGGTCGGCGGCGACCATGTCCAGCACCAGCCGGCCGGTGTCGTGCGCGGCCGCGAGCAGCCGGCTGTCCGGGGCGGGGGTCCCGGCCACCCCCGGGACCACCGTGCCCAGCGCCTCCGCCACCAGCGCCATCGTCGAGGCGGTGCCCATGGTGTTGCAGTGCCCGCGGCTGCGGATCATCGCCGACTCGGAGCGGACGAACTGCTCCTGGGACAGCGTGCCGGCCCGGACCTCCTCCGACAGCCGCCACACGTCCGTGCCGCAGCCCAGCGGGGCGCCGCGGAAGGTCCCGGTCAGCATCGGGCCGCCGGGCACCACGACCGCGGGCAGATCCACCGAGGCGGCGGCCATCAGCAGGGAGGGGATCGTCTTGTCGCAGCCGCCGAGCAGGACGACGCCGTCGATGGGGTTGGCCCGCAGCATCTCCTCCGTGGCCATCGCGGCCATGTTGCGCCACAGCATGGCCGTGGGCCGCACGTTCGTCTCGCCCAACGACACCACGGGCAGGTCCAGCGGGATGCCGCCCGCCTCGTACACGCCGTTGCGTACCGAGGCCGCGACCTCGTCCAGGTGGGCGTTGCAAGGGGTGAGGTCCGAGGCGGTGTTGGCGATGGCGATCTGCGGGCGGCCCGTGAACGCGTCGTCCGGCACTCCGCGGCGCATCCACGCCCGGTGGATGTAGGCGTTGCGGTCCTGACCGGCGTACCACTGCGCGCTCCGGAGCCTGACCATGGAACCTCTTCCAATAATCGGTACGGCTGTCTAAAGTTCGGAACGCGATGGAGCATACGCAGACGTACGACGGATCGACAGACCCCGAAACGGGCGGCGCCGACAGCGGACGGCTGGTGGGCTCCGACCGGGTGCTCGCGGTCCTCAAGGAACTCGCTCGGCACCCCGACGGCGTGGGCCTGGACGAGTTGACCCGGGCGATCGGCAGCCCCAAGCCGACGGTGCACCGGGCCCTCGGCGCGCTGCGCCGGGCCGGTCTCGCCGACCAGGACGCGCGCGGCCGCTACGCGCTCGGGGACGAATTCCTGCGGATGGCCTTCACCCACCACGAGGCCCGGCCCGAGCACGTCCGCGTCCGCCCGGTGCTGGAGGCGCTGGCGCACCGGTTCGGCGAGACGGCGCACTATGCGGTGCTGGACGGCCGGGAGGTCGTCTACCGGGCCAAGGTCGACCCGCCCAGCGGGGCCGTCCGGCTCACCTCGACCGTCGGCGGTCGCAACCCCGCGCACACCACCGCCGTCGGAAAGCTGCTGCTCGCCCGGCGGTCGGGCGCCCTGGACGAGGCCGAGGTCGAGGCGTGGATCGGCGGCTCGCCCCTGGAGCGGCGCACGCCGAGGACGCTGTGCACGGCGGCCGTCCTGCAGCGCGAGCTGCTGGCCACCCGTGAACGCGGCTACGGCCTCGACGACCAGGAGAACGAGACCGGCGTCAACTGCCTCGCCCTGCCCGTGTATCTGACCTCGCCGACGACCCCGTCCGGAGCCGTGAGCATCAGCGCCCTCGTCTACCGGACGCCGCTGGCCGGCCTCGTCGACGCGCTCGACGAAATCCGCGCCCTCCTCGGCCCCCTCGCCGAGCCGCACTGCTGAAGCCCCGTCCCGCATCGCATCGACCCAACCCTGGAGTCCGCCCCGTGTACCTCATGCGCATCGGCGCCCCCGGCGCCGAGAAGCCCGTCGCCCGCGTCGACGACGAGACCTACGTCGACCTCTCCGACGTCGTCACCGACTTCGACGAGGCGTTCTTCGGGTCGGGCGGCATCGACCGCGTCCGTCCCGTCGTGGCCGAGCGGACGGCGGCGGGCCGGGTGTCCCGGTTCGCCGGGGAGCGCGTCGGCGCGCCCCTCGCGCGCCCGCACCAGCTCCTGTGCATCGGGCTGAACTACCGCGACCACGCGGCCGAGAGCGGCATGCCCGTCCCGGACGAGCCGATCCTGTTCACCAAGTCGCCCAACACGCTCATCGGCCCCGACGACGACGTGCGCATCCCGCGCGGCTCGACCAAGACCGACTGGGAGGTGGAGCTCGGCATCGTCATCGGCCGCCGCACCAGCTACCTCGACTCGGTGGACGAGGCACGCGAGGCCATCGCCGGCTATGTCGTCGTCAACGACGTCAGCGAGCGGGCGTTCCAGCTGGAGCGGGGCGGGCAGTGGGCGAAGGGCAAGTCGGCCGAGACCTTCAACCCCGCGGGCCCGTGGCTGGCCACCGCCGACGAGATCGACGACGTGCTCGACCTGGAGATGTGGCTGGACGTCAACGGGGTGCGCCGGCAGAGCGGCAACACCAAGACGATGATCTTCGACCCGTACTTCATCGTGCACTACCTAAGCCAGTTCCTCGTCCTGGAGCCCGGCGACCTGATCAACACGGGCACGCCGCCCGGCGTCGGCATGGGCCTCAACCCGCCCGTGTACCTCCAGCCGGGTGACGTGATGGAGCTGGGCATCCAGCACCTCGGCGCCCAGCGCCAGCACGTGCTCGGGCCCCGGTGAGCTCCCGCCGCATGCGCGCGTTCCAGCTGACCGCCCCCGGCGCGTACGAGGTCCAGGAGGTGCCGGCGCCGGTGGCGGGCCCCGGCGAGGTCGTCGTCGACGTCGAGCGGGTCGGTGTGTGCGGCACCGACATGGAGTTCTTCACCGGCGCGATGGCCTACCTCCACCAGGGGCACGCCGACTATCCGATGCGGCCGGGGCACGAGTGGTCCGGCCGCGTGGCGTCGGTCGGAGACGGCGTGGACGCCGGCTGGCTCGGTCGACGGGTCATGGGCGACACCATGCTGGGCTGCGGGGCCTGCCGCCGCTGCCGTCGGGGCCGGCAGCATGTGTGCGAGAGACGGCAGGAGGTCGGCATCCGCGGCGGCCGGCCCGGCGCGCTGGCCGAGCAGCTCGCCGTGCCCGCCTCGTCGTTGCACGCCCTGCCCGACTCCGTCGACGCCGTGCTCGGCGCCCTGGTGGAGCCGGGCGGCAACGCGCTGCGCGCGGCTCGGGCCGCCGCGACCGGAGCCGGCGACCGGGCCCTGGTCCTGGGGCCGGGCACCATCGGTCTGCTGGTCGCGATGTTCCTGCGCGCGGCCGGTACGGAGGTCCATCTGCTGGGGCAGACCGAGGACTCGCTCGCCTTCGCCCGCACGCTCGGCTTCACGCACGCGTGGACGCAGGCGTCCGTCCCGGACCTGCCCTTCGACGCGGTCGTCGACGCCAGCAACGCCGTCGAACTGCCGCAGCGGGCACTGGAGTCGGTCGAGCCGGGCGGCCGCCTCGTGTACATCGGGCTGGCCGGCGTGCCCAGCCGGATCGACACCCGCTCCCTCGTCCTCAAGGACGTCACCGCGGTGGGCGTCCTGTCCGGTTCACCCGGCCTGGACGCCACCGTCCGCGCCTACGCCGACGGATCCGTCGACCCCCGCCCGCTCGTCGCCGCGACCGTGGGCCTCGACGAGGTCGGGGCCGTGCTCGCCGGGGAGCGCCCGGCCCATGCCGGACCGGGCCCCAAGATCCACGTCGACCCCCGCCTAGGGGGTCCCGCTACCGCCCGCGGCTGACCGTCGTGCGCCACAGTTCCCGTGCCTCCGCCGCGACTCCCGGCACCGCCAGCAGCAGCGGCTCGTCGTACGCCGGGAGTCGTGGCGTCGCCGTCGCGCCCGCCTCCGTCGCGATGAGGAGTGCGGGGAGGCCGTCCACCGGGTGGAACGCGCCGATCGCCGCGGCCGAGGCGCGCCCCGCGGCGACCTGGACCAGGGACAGGGCCGTCGAGCCCATCACCCGTACCGTGCAGTGCCGGTCGGCCAGTTCCGCCAGCAGGGCGTCCTGGCCGGGCCAGTGCGCGTGCGCCGCCCACTCCGTCATGAAGACGTGGCCCGTCAGCGTCGTGTGTTCCGCCACCCTGATCGGGGAGCCGTTGAGGTGCGCTCCGCCGCCCCGGGTCGCCGTGAACACCTCGCGCCGCCACGGGTCCGCCACCACGCCCAGCAGCGGGCTGCCGTCCGGCTCGGCCAGGCCCAGGGAGAAGGAGCACCAGCCCAGTCCGTGCGCGTAGTTGGTCGTTCCGTCCACGGGGTCGATCACCCAGCGCGGCGCGCCCGACACGCCCGGCTCGACGCCGTACTCCTCGCCGTCGATGCCCCAGTCCGGGAACTCCCGCCGCAGCGCCGCCCGTACGTGCCGCTCCACCTCTTCGTCGGTGTCCGTGACGATGTCCGCCGGGCTCGCCTTCTCCCGGACCGGGCCGGTCGGGGCCGCGCCCGTGCCGGTGCCGCGGATCGTCCGGCACGCCAGGTCGGCCAGCTCCACGGCCAGCCGCAGGGCACGGTCCACCTCATACTCCGTCACAGCTCTTCACCACTCCGATCATGTCGACGCCGAGGATCGCGTCCCTGCCCCAGAAGAGCAGCTCACAGTGCCGCCGTCCGGACGGCACGGCGGACAGCCCACGGCCACGGCCTGAACATCTCGGAGTCCGCCGCGTCGCCCGCTGCGCCGGACGCTGCAGCGTCGAAAAAATATTCACCCGGTAACTGCTTTTCTCCGTAAGGGAGTTGGCTTCCAAAAACCTTCACATGCGCCACACTGCCTACCAGGGTCCGGCGGGCGAAGGGGAGGGCGCATGGCGGGGTGGAGACCGACCCTGGCCGCGGTGACGGGGGGCCTGCTGCTGGCAGGGTGCACCGGCGGGGCGGGCGGTGAGCCCGAGGCGGAGGGAACGGCGAAGAAGAGTCCCACGGCCTCGCCCTCTGCGGGTTCGCCCTCCGCGGCGTCGCCGTCGCCCTACACGCTCGCGGAGGACCGGGCGCCGAGCACCCGGGCCGAAGCGCTCGCGTTCGTCCGCGAACTCGATGTGCGACCCGACTACTTCGGCACCGGATTCCGCAAACGCGATCCGTTCGAGAGCGATCCGGCCCAGTGGGCCGTCCTCGACGAGCAGTGCCGGTGGCAGCGCGAGGCGCTTCCGGGCACCGTGCTGGCCAGTCTCACCCGGGCGTTCGAACTCCCCGAGAAGAGCGGCAAGGCAGCGGTGTACGTGTCGTTGACCGTCACCGTGCACCAGGACACGGTGGCCGCGCGGCGCGACATGGCCGCGTCGCTGGAGTCGGCGCTGCGCTGCCCCGAGCAGCGGCTGAACGCCACGGACGTGGTGCGCGACCTGTACTCCCGGATCGACGCCTTCGCCGACCAGCGGTCCGCGGTCTCCGACGACGACCTGACGGAGATCGGGGAGTGGCTGGTGGACGGAGCGGCGAAGGCACAGCCCTTCGACTGGTACAAGTTCCGGCTCGGGCCGGTCACCGTGGCCGCCACGGCGCGCCACGGCGCGGGCCGCACCGAGGACGAGATCGCCGCCGTCGCCTCGGAGATCGCCAAGGGCGTGGGCTATGTCGCCGCCGACATCGACACCCGGGGCACGGCGAACCCGGCCGCGACGAGCGGGACCACGACGGACGGGACCACGACGGACGGGGCGCGGCGATGAGCGAACCGCTGCGGTCCTCCGACCCGTCCCGGATCGCCGGGTTCCGGCTGCTGCGGCGGCTCGGCGCGGGCGGCATGGGCGTCGTCTACCTCGGGCGCACCGACTCCGGAGCGCTGGCGGCCGTCAAGGTGATCCGCGGGGAGAGCGCCGGCGACGACGGCTTCCGGGCCCGTTTCGCCCGGGAGGCGGAGCTGGCCCGCCGGGTGGACAGCCCCTGGGTGGTGTCCGTGCTGGACGCGGACGCCGAGGCGCGCGAGCCGTGGCTGGCCACCGCGTTCGTCCCCGGGCCCTCGCTGGCCGAGGCGGTCGCCGCGCACGGCCCGCTGCCGTCGCGTGCCGTGCGCGTCCTCGGCGGTGCGCTGGCCGAGGCGCTGGACACCGTGCACCGGGCCGGGCTCGTCCACCGGGACGTCAAGCCGGGCAATGTGCTGCTCGCTCTGGACGGGCCGCGCCTGATCGACTTCGGCATCGCGCGCGCCGACGGCGACACCGCGCTGACCGCGTCCGGCGTGGTGGTGGGCACCCCCGGCTTCCTCTCCCCGGAGCAGGCCCGGGGCGTGGCGGCCGGGTCCGCGAGCGATGTCTTCGCGCTGGGCTGTGTGCTGGTGTACGCGTCGACCGGCGCCCTGCCCTTCGGCACCGGGACGCCGGACGCCCTGATGTACCGCACCGTCCACGACGAGCCGGAACTCGGCGACGTGGAGGGCGAGTTGCGGAGCCTCGTGGAGCGGTGCCTGGCCAAGGAGCCCGATGCTCGGCCGACGGCCGACGAGATCCGGCGGTTGCTCGCCGAGGACGCCGCGGACACCGCCGGCGGCTGGCTCCCCGACCCCGTCGCCCACCTGGTCGCCACGCGGGCCGCGGAGAGTCTCGCGCTGCCCGACATCGAGCCCACGGCCCTGGACGAGCCCGCCGCCCCGGACGGGCCCGCCCCGCGTCTCGGACGGCGCCGGCTGCTGCTCGCCGGCGGTGCGCTGCTGCTGGCGGGCGGCGGGACCGGAGCGGCGGTGTGGGCGGCGGGGGACGACGACGGGGAGCCGTCCGCGAGCGGCGGGCGTCCCGTGTACGTCCTCGGCGTGCACACCGCCACCGGCACCGGTGACACGGGCACCGGCAACGCCGCCGCGAGCCAGGCCTGCGAGCGCGCCGCGCGCCTCGCCGTCGCCCAGCACAACGCCTCGGCGAAGCGCGCCTACGACCTCAAGGTGAAGGTCCTCGCCGACCGGGGCGACGCGGACACGGCCCGGAAGGTGGCCCGCGAGTTCACCGCGGACCGCAACGTCGTCGCCGTGCTGGGGCCGGTCGCCGAGATCCCGATGCGGACGGCGGCGGGCGTCTATGGCGAAGCGGGGCTGACCCATGTGTCCTCCAGCACGGGCGAACTGGACTACTTCGTGTTCTCGCCCAAGACCTCGTTCCAGAGCGGCACCGCGAACACCGCGCTCGGCGGCTGGATCGCGCTGCACGCCCTGCTGAGCGGGCAGGTGGGGCGGGCCGGCGTGGTGATCGACCGGGCCGGGGGCGCGAACATCCAGGACCAGGGCGCCCTGCTGATCCGCAACTGGCGCGACACCCTCGATGCCGAGGTCGTGCCCCGCGTCGTCGCGGAGGAGACGGACGACGGTCCGAAGGCGGTCGGCGAGCTGCTCGCCGCCGGCGTCGAGGCCATGGTCTACCTGGGCCCCCTGGATTCCACGGTCCGCGCGGCCCAGGACCTGGCCACGGCCGGTTTCACCGGACCGCGCTGGATGCAGCACCAGCTGTACGGCTCGGACTTCCCGCGCCTCGCGGGCGCGGCGGGCGAGGACTGGTACACGGTCACCTCGGCCGTCGACCCCACCGTGCTGACGACGAAGCAGGCCAAGGACTTCACCGCGGCGTGGCAGAAGCGCTACGGCGGCGCTCCGGAGGCATACGCGACCGAGGCGTACGACAGTGTGCGGATGCTGCTCGCCGAGTTCGCCCGCACGGTCCCGGCCGGGACCGGCCGGCGGCCCGTGCGGGCCGACCTCGCCGGGCGGCTGGCGAAGGCGAAGTACGCCGGCATCGCCCGGACGTACGCCTTCGGCGAATACCACCACTACGACGCCACCGCGGACGGCTGGACGGACGAGACCTTCGTCCACCAGGTCCACGACGGGCGTTTCCGGCAGTTGGGATCGCTCGGCGACCTGGACCGCGCGGCGAAGGCGCAGAGCTGACGTGGAGCGCTGAGGTGGAGCGGCTGCTGCCGTCCGATCCGTCCGTGATCGGCGGCCATCGGCTCGCGGGACGGCTCGGCGCGGGCGGCATGGGCGTCGTCTACCTGGCGCGTTCGCCGCACGGCGCGTGGTGCGCGCTGAAGGTGATCCGCGCCGAGCACGCCGACGACCCAGGGTTCCGTGCCCGCTTCCGCCGCGAGGCCGAGCTCGCGTCCCGGCTCACCGGCCGGTGGACCGTGCCGGTCGTCGCGGCCGACGCCGAGGACCGCTCCCCCTGGCTGGCGACGGCCTATGTGCCCGGGCCGTCGCTCGCCGAGGCCGTCGCCCTGCACGGCCCCTGGCCCGAGGACCGGTTGCGCGGCCTGGGCAGCGCGCTGGCCGAGGCGCTGGCCGAGGTGCACGCCCGCGGGCTGGTCCACCGGGACGTCAAGCCCGCGAACGTGCTCCTGGCGGCCGACGGGCCGCGTCTGATCGACTTCGGGATCGCGCGGGCGGTCGGCGCGACGGCGCTCACCGTGGACGGCTCGGTCGTGGGCTCCCCGGGCTATCTCTCGCCCGAGCAGGCCCGCGGGCACACCGTGGGTCCGCCCAGCGACGTGTTCTCGCTCGGCTGCGTCCTCGCCCGGACGGCCACCGGCCGGCCCCCCTTCGGCACCGGCGGCGCGGCGGCCGTGCTGTTCCGGACCGTGCAGGAGGAGCCGGACCTGGACGGCCTGCCGGAGGTCCTCGGCCGGACGGTCCGACGGTGTCTGGCGAAGGATCCGGAGCGGCGTCCGAGCACGGGCGAACTCCGTGCAGCCTTCGGCGAGTTCACCGCGGACGGGTGGCTGCCCGAGGGACTGCCCGCGCTGGTCGCCGCCCGGGCCGGACGCGTCCTCGACCTGCCCGTGCCCGAACCCACCGTGATCGCCCGGCCCTCCCCCGCCGAGGCTCCGCCCTCGCCCGCCCGGCGGCGGCTGCTCGTGGCGGGGGCCGCGCTCGGGGTCGCCGCGGCGGCCGGGGCGGGGGCGTGGTGGCGCTGGGGCCGCAGCGCCGCGCCGTCCGCCGGCACCGGCGCGGCCGAGCGGGCCCGGCACGTGGTGGCGCTGCTCAGCAGCCCGGACGGCCCCTTCTTCACCGCCCAGGAGCGCGGCGCCCGGCTCGCCGTCGAGCAGCACAACCAGGACGCCCGGCGCACCGTCGACCTGGTGCTGCGCACCGCCGACGACCTCGGCACCGCGCAGGGCTCCGCCGCGGCGGCCGCCCGGCTGGTCGCCGACCCGGAGGTGTCCGTGGTGATCGCCGCGGGCTCGAACCCGACGGTCCTCGCCGCCCTGCCCGCGTGCACGGAGGCCCGGCTGACCGTGCTGGTCACCCGCGCGGACAGCGAGGACCTCAACGCCGCCAACACCACGACCTCGCTCGTGCTGCGCGCCACCGAGACCATCGGCCCGCACGCGGCCGTGCGCTATCTGAACCGGGTGGTCAAACCGGCCCGCACGGTGATCCTGCACGATCGGGCCACCGAGGAGGAGAGCCTGGTCACGGTCCGTGTCACCACCGTCCACGGCAAGCTCGAAGGCGAGACGGCGGTGGAGGAGGTCGGCGCGCAGGAGGACTTCACCGCGGCCGCGCGCCGGATCGCCGCCCGCCCGGGCGACGCCGTCCTGTTCGCCGGGGTGTCCCCCGAGCGGGCCGCCGCGTGCGCCCGCGCGCTGCGCGGCACGGCCCACCGGGGCGCCCGGCTCGCGGGCGAGCACGTCCTCGGCGCGGCCTTCCTCGCCGACGGCGAGGGCTGGTGGGTCGGCACGAACTACACCGACGCGAGCGCCGACTCCCGTACCGCGGCGTTCGCCGCCGCGTTCCGCGCCCGCCATCAGGGCGCCCCCGGCCCCTGGGCGGCCGAGGCGTACGACGCCGTCCGGTTCGCCGCGCAGGGCCTCGCCGCCGTCGGCGACGACGGCCGCTCCGCCCTGCGCTCGGAACTCCTGCGCCGCCCCTGGCAGGGCATCACCCGCCTGGTCAGCTTCGACGCGGACTCGCAGTTCTTCCAAGTAGGCGATGACGGCGGCGGGTTCCTGTACCGCGTGACGGGAGGCGCGGCCCGCTTCGTGGCCCGCTCGGACGACATCGGCAAGCAGACTTGAACCATCTCGACGAGGGAGAGGTCGGCGACCGTGGGGCCACAGGAGCGCGAGGAACTCTTCGAACGGGCGCGACGCCTTGCCGAGAACCCCAGGACGCGGGCGGACGCGGACCGGGTGTGGTCCGAGGTGATCGGGGCGTACGAGGCGGCCATCGAGGCCGCCGACCGGATCGACCGGCACGACGAGCGGCAGCTGGCCCGCGCCCTGTCGCGGCAGGCCGCGCTGCGGTCGACGCTGGGCCGGGCCGACGACGCACTGGACACCGGGCGGTCCTCGGTCGCCGTCTTCGCCCGGATCCACGCGGCGGTGAGCGCCGAGCACGCGGATCCGACGGCGGCGCGCCGCGACCGGGCGCTCGGTGAGCTGCTGACCGCCAAGGCCGAGCTGGCCGGCTTCGCCCTCGACGCCGGCCGGGCCGAGCTCCACGTCCGTCTGCTGACCGAGACGGCCGCACTCGGTGTCGAACAGGTCCGGAACCCGGTGGCCGCCGGACCGTGCACCAGGGACGCGATGGCCTTCGTCTACCAGCACCTGGCGACCGCCCTGCTGGACCGGGGCCGCGACCGCCACGACGTCGTCGAGGCCTCGCTGATGGCGTCGCTGGCCGTCGAGATCCGGCTGGGCGCGCTCGACGCGGCGAACCCGCGGTCGCCGATGGACCTGGCCGCCGGCTATGTGGTGTTCGCGCGGGCGCTGGCGGGGCTGGGCGACCATGTTCGGCTCGGGATGCTGGTGTCGCAGGCGGAGAGCCTGATGGGGTTCATCGGGGAGCCGGCGGCGCAGCTGCGCGCAGAGCTGCGGTCCCTCGTGGGCCCGTCGGAGATCCCGCCGCTGCCCGACATCATGCCCCGGCGGATGAGCTACGATCCGCCGCCGCGACGGCGCTGGTGGCGGCGGGGCCCCTGACCGGGCCCACCCGGACCCACCCGGGCCCACCCGGGCCTCGCCGGACCTGCGGCCTGATTAGGGACAATGCCGTCGCGTTCGGCAGGATGGGGGCCATGACCGAGATCCATACCCCCCGCCTCCTCCTGCGTCGCTGGCACGACGACGACCTCGTGCCCATGGCGGAGATCAACGCGGACCCCCAGGTCATGCGCTGGATCGACGACGGCGCGGTGCGCGACCTGGAGCAGACGGCGCAGGACATCGAGCGCTGGGAGGAGGAGTGGGACGAGGAGGGCTTCGGGCTCTTCGCCGTCGAGCTGCTGGCCTCGGGCGAACTGGCCGGCCTCACGGGCCTGTACCTGGTGGAAGGCCTGCCGGAGGTGCCGGCCGCCGTCGGGATCAGCTGGCGGTTCGGCTCCTCGTTCTGGGGTCAGGGATACGCGTCCGAAGCCGCCCACGCGACGCTGGAGTTCGCGCTCCAGGACCGCGGCCTGGACCGGGTCGTCAGCGTCACCCGGGCGGGGGACGACGCCTCCGAGAACATCATCCGCAAGCTCGGCATGACTCAGGAGCGCGAGACGGTCGACCCGGTGCACGGCTTCCCGCTGCGCGTCCACGCCATCGATCTCACCGAGTACCAGGGCTGAACCGGCTGAGGTAGACGCCGACGGGCGGGCCGACGACCTTGCCCGCCCGCAGGATGTGGTGGCCCCTCAAGAAGGTGTCGGTGACCTGGGCGGTCAGCTCGAAGCCCTCGAACGGGGTGTACTCCTGCGCCGACTCCGACTCCGCGGCGCGCACGGTCCAGGTGCGGCCCGGGTCGACCAGGGCGATGTCGGCGTCGAAGCCGGGGGCGAGGCTGCCCTTGGTGCGCAGCCCGTAGCGCCGGGCCGGGTTCCAGGAGGTCAGCGCGGCGATCCGGCCCAGGGGCAGGCCGCGCTTGACGCCTTCGGTGAGCAGCCCGGGGAGCAGGTACTCGGCGCCGCCGAAGCCGGCCTTGGCGAGGAACACGTCGTCCTCGGGCTCGCCGAACTTGACCTCCTCGCGGCAGCAGGCGTGGTCGCTGACGACCCAGTCGACGGTGCCGTCGAGCACGTGCTCCCAGAGCGCCTCGACGTCGTCGCGGGGCCGCAGCGGCGGGTTGACCTTGCCGCCGAGGCCGTGCGCGGTGGTGATGTCGGCGAGCAGATGCCCGACGGTCACCTCGCGGCGGAAGTCGAGGTGCGGGAACGCCCGGCTCATCCGCACGGCCGCGTCGACCGCCTTGCGGGACGACAGGTGCAGCAGGTTGATCGTGGGCAGCCCGGTCTCGTGGGCCAGGTAGGAGGCGACGGCGACCGCGAGGCCTTCGGAGTGCTGCGGCCGGGAGGCGCTGTAGGCGGCGAGCCCGGTCAGGTCGCCCGCCTCCTCGACCAGCCTGGTGTACGCGGTCATGATCTCGGCGGTCTCGCAGTGCAGGGAGAGCGAGATCTCGTGGGCGAGGTCGGGGAACCGCTCGCGGGCGGCCTGCACCCCGCGCATGACGAACTCGAAGTGCGCGTAGTCGTACCGCTCGTCCTCGGGGAGCATCAGGAAGGCGTTCTGGTCGGCCGATCTGCCGTGGAGACCGTGGCTGCCGTAGAACATGAAGACCTTGAACGAGGTGACGCCGAACCGCTCGATCAGGTCGGGGATCTCGTCGATGTGGGCGCGCGAGATCGGCGCGAGGTGGAAGCCGTAGTCGACGTGGGCGCGGCCGGAGGCGGCGGCCAGCACCTCGGGGAAGAAGTCGGCGTACGGGCCGGCCTTGTTGAGGTAGTAGCGGCCGGTCCGGGTGTAGGTCAGGGCGCTGGTGACCCCGCCCTGGGCGCAGGCGCGGCTCTCGCTGGCCGCGTCCTCGGGCAGCGGGTGGTAGATCCCCCAGTGCTGGTGGGCGTCGACCACGCCGGGGAACGCCAGCCGTCCGTCGGCGTCGACCACCCGGCGGGCGTTCTCGACGGCGAGGTCAGGGGCTACGACGGCGATCCGGCCGTCGCGGACGGCGATGTCCGCGGGGCGCGGGGCGTCGTGGTCGTGGGTGACGACTCGGGCGTTCTTCACCACCAGGTCGTACGCGGTCATGCGGGCCTCCTGCCGCTGTCGTCCTCGGCCCAGAAGACGAGTCGCCTCTGGGCGAACCGGATGATGGAGTGGGCGATCAGCCCGAGTGCGGAGAGCACTGCCAGCACGGCGAACATGCCGGCGATGTCGAAGTTGTAGTTGGTCTGGAGCAGGAGGTATCCGAGGCCTTCCTTCGCGCCGATGAACTCGCCGACGACCGCGCCGAGGATCGAGAAGACGATCCCGATGTCCAGGCCGGCGAAGAGGAACGGGAGGGCGCTCGGCAGTCGCACCATCCGGAACACCTGGAAGCGGCCGGCGCCGAACACCGTGAGCATCTGGATCCGGTCGGCGTCGGCCGAGCGCAGCCCCTCGATCACGTTGACCAGCACGGGGAAGAACGAGATCACCGCCGCCATGACGACCTTGCTGGTCATGCCGAAGCCGAACCAGACGACGAACAGCGGCGCGAGCGCCACCTTGGGCACCGTCTGGAAGGCGACGACGTACGGCATGAGGGTGCGCTCGATCAGCCGCACCTGGGAGATCGCGGTGCCCAGCGCGAGCGCCGCCGCCACGCCGAGCAGAAAGCCGTACAGCGACTCCAGGACCGTCACCTTCAGATGGCCCCAGAACAGCGGGTCGGCCATCAGGGTGCGCAGGGCGGCGAGGATCTGCGAGGGGCGCGGCAGCAGGTAGTCGTCGATGCCGAACGCCGGGACGGCGAACTGCCAGGCGAACATGACGACGACGAACACGGCGGGAACGAGGAGCAGTTCAGGGGATCGCTTCATGAGTCGATCACCCAGGTGGCGTCGAAGTGCCTGCGGATCCGCTCGACGAACACTCCGGCCCGGTCCGAGGCCATCGCGGCGAGGGTGCGGGGGCGTTCGAGCTCGATGTCGACGATCTCGGCGATGCGGCCGGGGCGGGGGCTGAGCACCACGACCCGGTCGGAGAGGAAGACGGCCTCGGGGATGGAGTGGGTGACGAACACGACGGTCTGGGCGCTCTCCCGCCAGATCCTGAGCAACTCGACGTTCATGGACTCGCGGGTCAGGGCGTCGAGCGCGCCGAAGGGCTCGTCCATCAGCAGGACGGCCGGGTCGTGCACCAGGGCCCGGCAGATTCCGGCGCGCTGCTGCATCCCGCCGCTCAGCTCATGGGGGTGTCTGCCCTCGAAGCCGTCGAGGCCGACCATGGCGAGGAGCAGTTCGGCCCGTTTGCGGTAGACCGAGGCGTCGAGCCTGCGCACCTCCACGGGCACCATCACGTTCTGCAGCACGGTGCGCCAGGGCAGGAGGGTGGGCGTCTGGAAGACCATGCCCACCTCGGGCAGCGGGCCCGTCACGTCGCGATCGGCGACGCGGACCGTTCCCTGGCTCCTGGCGACGATCCCGGCGAGGATCTTCAGCAGGGTGGTCTTGCCGCACCCCGAGGGGCCGACGACCGAGAGGAACTCGCCGCGTCGGGCGGTGAAGGTGACGTCCCACAGTGCGTGGGTCGGCTCGGAGCGGCGCGGCCGGTAGGTCTTGTGCAGTGCGCCGACCTCGATCCAGCGGTCTTCGTCCATGCTCACCCGGCGGACTTCGCCTTCGCGATCACGGGCGCGGGGTCGAAGTCGTTCGCGCCGTCGAGCAGGCTGTCGTCCCACAGCTGCGGGAGCGGGACGTCCTCGGTGATCTGGCCGGCCGTCCTGGTGTAGCGAACCGTCCTGTTCCACTCCGCGTCGCTGATCGCGCCCCAGTCCGCGAAGCTCTCGGGCTCGCCGGCGGCGGGGACGGCGGTCTTGATCCAGGCCTGAAGGGTCCTGGTGTCGTCGGCGATGCGGTCGTCGGCCTTCTTGCCGGTGAGCAGCTGGGGGAAGGTCCGGTAGCCGTCGCGCATGGCGGCCTCGGGGTTGACGGCGGAGAACAGCAGTGCCTTGTAGGAGGCGCGCAGATAGCGCGTCAGCACGTCCTTCTTGTCCTTCAGGGTCTTCTCGGTGACCGCGTAGGTCAGGGAGCGGATGCCGTCGAACGCGGCGGAGTTGTCGAGATAGCGCAGCTCGGCGCCGGTGTTCTCGATGGTGGCGTACGCCTGGGTGTACAGGGCGAGCACGTCGACCTTGCCGTCCTCCAGGGCGGCCAGGGCCGGTGCGCCGACGCCGACCGGCAGCAGGTCGACGTCCTTGGCCGCGTCCAGTCCCGCGTCGCTCGCGTACGCGCGGGCGTAGATGGCGGAGCCGGAGGCGAGGCTGATGACGCCGATCTTCTTGCCCTTGAGGTCGGCCGGGCCGCTGATCTCGCTGCCGGGCCGGACGGCCATGCGCCACGGCCAATTGCGCACCAGGCCCCCGATGGCCTTGACGGGGACGCCCTTCTCCCGGGCGGCGAGGACGGCTCCCGCGTCGGCCGGTGCGATGTCGGCGCTGCCCGAGGCGACGGCCTGGACCGCGGCCACCGACCCGTCGGTGTTGATCACGTCGACCTTCAGCTTCTCCGCGGCCAGATAGCCCTCGGCGTCGCCCACCGCGTGGGTGGCGACCTCTTCCTTGGGGGCGATGACGGCGGAGGGAACGGCGAGTCGGAGCGTGGCCGGGGCGCCCGGGTCGCCGTCGGAGGCGGACGAGGGCCCGTCCGCGCAGGCGGAGAGCGCCGCGAGCGCGGCGACGCCGAGGCCGAGTCGTAAGGGCAGTTTCATGTTCCGTGCCTTTCGTGTCCGTGCCGCTCGACGAGGTCGGCGGCGGTGCGCAGCCCGTCGCGGGCCCGGATGGTGGTGGAGGCTTCGGTCAGCCGGTGCCGCAGGCGGGTGTCGCCGAGCAACTTCGCGAGGGCGCCGTGCAGTTGGGCGTCGGTGAACCGGTACGGGTCGAGGCGGACGCCGTAGCCGAGCTCGGCGAGCCGCTGAGCGTTGTCGTACTGGTCCCAGAACAGCGGGAGCACGATCATGGGTTTGCCGAAGTGCAGGCTCTCGGTGGTGGTGTTGTTGCCGCCGTGGGTGATGACGAGGTCGACGAGCGGGAGGATCCGCGTCTGCGGGAGGAACTCCGCGCCCCACATGGCGGGAGGCAGCTCGATCTCGTCGTGCAGCGGCCCCTTGGAGACGATGTAGCGGTGCGGGGTGCGCGCCAGGGAGGCGATGATCCGGCGCATGAGGCCGACGTCGGCGGAGCCGAGGGAGCCGAGGCTGAAGTAGACGAGCGCGCTGCCCTCGGGCCGTTCGGCCGCCTCCGGCGGCAGGGTGAACTTCTCGTCGGTCTCGCGGACGGAGGAGTCCAGCCGGTGCCAGGCGGGGCCCAGTGGGCGGGCTTCGGCGTAGTCGGCGAGTTCCGGGTAGAGGTAGAGGTTCAGGTCGCCGTCGTGGATGAACTCCAGGTCGGGCAGGGGTCGCGCGCCCTGGTCCACGACCCAGGCGGCGAACTCGGTCCAGAGCTCGCGGTGGGTGCGGTCGTACTCGGCCCGGAACTCGGCCCAGCCCGCGCGGTCGCCGGCCGGGTATCCGGAGAAGGGCGGTGGCACGTGTTCGCCCTTCATCTCCAGCGGGTTGCAGGACGCGATCCGCACGAAGGGGACGTCGGCGGTGGTCAGGGCGGGGAAGCAGACGACGTTGTCCTCGACGATCACGTCCGGCCGGACCCGGTCGAGGATCTTCTTGAGCTGGGGTTCGCAGTACCGGGCGCCGGCGACCAGTTCCTCCCAGACCGGTCTGACCCAGGTGCCGAGCTGTTCGATCGTGGGCTTTTGGAACTCGGGGGCGGTGTCGCGTACGAAGTCCTTCCAGAACTGGCCCGGCTCCTGGGGCTGTTCGGGCGGCGGGGCCAGGTCGAGCAGTTCCTCCTCGAAGCCGAGCGGGGCGAGCCTGCCTTTCCAGGACGCCTCCGCCGCGAACACCACGCGGTGCCCGCGGCGGCGTAACACGTCACCTATGCCTATGCAGTTGTTGGTCGGACCGTAGGCGCTCTCCGGTGCGAAGAGGATGGTCAGGGGTCTGTTCAAGGACGTCGAAGGGGTCGAAGGGGTCGAGGGGGTCATGGGGTGTCTCCCGTCGTCTCGATCAGTACGGCGTCCGCCGGGTCCCAGGACAGCGCGACGGGGGTCCCGGCAGTCACCGTGGCCGGGCCCGCGACGGTCAGCAGGACCGGCCGGTCGAGGCCGGGGACGGTGACCGCGATCCGTGAGGAGCCGCCGAAGTAGCTGATGTCCAGCACCGTGCCGTGCAGGAACGCGTCCGCGTCCCCGGCGGCGAGCCGGATGCTCTCCGGGCGGACGCCGACCAGGCCCGCCGTGTCGCCGGCCGGGGCGGGCAGAACGCCGACGCCGGGCACGTCGAGTCCGCCGGCGGGCAGCAGCCGTCCGGAGAAGACGTTGTTGGCGCCGACGAAGCCCGCGACGAACCGGCCCCGGGGGCGCCGGTAGAGGTCGACGGGGGTGTCGACCTGCCGGACGCGGCCGCGGTCCAGGACGGCGATGCGGTCGGCGAGCGACATGGCCTCCTCCTGGTCGTGGGTGACGACGAGGAAGGTGATGCCCACCTCGTGCTGGAGGCGCTTGAGCTCCAGCTGCATCTCGGCCCGGACCTGTTTGTCGAGCGCCGACAGCGGCTCGTCGAGCAGCAGCACCCGGGGGCGTTTGACGATGGCGCGGGCGAGGGCGACCCGCTGGCGCTGCCCGCCGGACAGCTGGTGCGGCCGTCTGCTGGCCTGTGCGGTCAGTCCGACGGTGGCGAGCACGGCGGCGACCCGTTCGCCGATCTCCGCCCGGGCGAGCCCTTCCCGGGCCAGCCCGTAGGCGATGTTCTTCGCCACGGTCAGGTGCGGGAACAGGGCGTACGACTGGAACATGAGGTTGACCGGCCGCCGGTGCGCGGGCACGGCCAGGAGGTCTCGGCCGTCGAGAGCGACGGTGCCGCTGTCCGGGGCCTCGAAGCCGGCGAGGACGCGCAGCAGGGTCGTCTTCCCGCAGCCGCTCGGGCCGAGGAGGGCGAAGAACTCGCCCTCCTCGATGTCCAGGCTCACCCCGTCCAGGGCGGTGACCTCGCCGAACCGCCGGGTGACGTCCTGGATCCGGATCACAGCGCCTCCGTCGGTCGGCTGATGCGCTGGGCGGCGATCACCGCGGTGAAGCTGACCGCGAGCAGCAGGGTGGCGAGCGCGTTGATCTCCGGGGTCACGCCGAACCTGATCATCGAGTAGACGACGATCGGCAGGGTGGGATCCTGCGGGCCCGCGGTGAAGAAGGCGATGACGAACTCGTCGAGCGAGAGCGTGAACGTCAGCAGCGCGCCCGCCACGATGCCGGGGGCGAGGGTCGGCAGGGTGATGCGGAGGAACGTGCCGACCTCGCCCGCGCCGAGGTCGCGCGAGGCCTCCTCCAGGGAAGGGTCGATGTGGGCGATGCGGGTGCGGACGACGGCCGTGACGAAGGCGAGGCCGAAGACGGTGTGGGCGAGCAGCACCGAGTGCAGGCCGAGGGTGGCCGAGACGAGCGAGGAGAGGGCGAGCAGGCCGATCGCGAGCACGATGTCCGGCAGGACGGCGGGCAGCGCCGCGAGGGCGGGCAGCAGCCGCGACCGGCTCGCGTGCCGGGCGAGTCCCACGGCGAGCAGGGTACCGAGGACGGTGGACAGGGCGGTCGCGCCCGCGGCCACGATCAGCGTGTTCGCCAGACCCCGCAGGACCTCGTCGTCCTCGGCCAGCGTGCCGTACCAGGCGGTGCTGAACCCGGACCACTCGTAGGGGCTGTCGGAGCGGTTGAAGGACATCACGACGAGCACCACGACGGGCGTGTAGAGGAACACGTAGGTCACCCACAGCGGCAGCAGCATCGTCCGGCGCATCAGCGGCCGCCCATCCGGCGCCCGGCCCAGGCCTGGGCCATGAGCAGCAGGACCAGGAACGCGATGAGGGCGAGGGCCAGCACCGAGCCGAACGGCCAGTCCCGCGCCGTGAGGAACTGGTCCCGGACGAGGTTGCCGACCATCACCGTGTGTCCGCCGCCGAGCAGTTCGGGGACGACGAAGTTGCCGAGGCTGGGCACGAGGACGAAGACGCAGCCGGTCAGCACGCCGGGCAGGGTGTGCGGAAGGGTCACGCTCCAGAACGTGCGGGCCGGGCGCGCGCCCAGGTCGGCCGAGGCTTCGAGCAGCCGGGGGTCGACCCGCTCGATCGCCGAGTACAGCGGCAGCACCATCAGGGGGAGGTAGGCGTAGAGGAGTCCGAGGACGACGGCGGGCTCCGTGTAGAGGAGCTTGAGCGGCCGGTCGATCACCCCGATGCCGGTGAGGGCCGAGTTGACCACGCCTTCGCTGGACAGCAGCACGATCCAGGCGTAGGCGCGGATCAGGAAGCTGGTCCAGAACGGCAGCACGACCAGGACCAGCGCGACCGTGCGCCATCGGGCGGGCAGCCGGGCGATCGCGTACGCGGTCGGGTAGCCGAGGAGGAGCGCGAGCAGCGTGGTGAGGCCGGCGATGCGCAGCGAGTCGGTGAGGACGCCGAGGTAGAGGGGGTCGGCGAGCCGGGTGAAGTTCTCGCCGCTCACGCCGTCCTCGTAGGCGATTCCGCCGAAGCGTCCGCGGCGGAAGAGCGTGTGGCCGATCAGCAGGGTCAGCGGCAGCAGGAGCAGGACGGCCAGGTACGACAGGCCCGGGCCGAGCAGGACGAGACGGGCGCGCACGCGTGGTCCCCCGGCCGCCTTCCCCCGGCGGACCATCAGCCCGCGGTGACTTCCGTGACGATCCGGGTGTACGCCGTCGCGGCGTCCCCGAGGTCGACGACCGACTCACCCTTCAGTAACTGCGCGGGGGTCATGGCGAGGGCCGGATAGCTCTTCAGCAGCGCCGGGTCGAGTTCGGCCATGGCCGCGGTGTTGGGGACCTTGTAGAAGATGTTCGAGGCGACCCAGGAGTGCACCTTCGCGTCGAGGACGTAGTCGATGAAGGCGTGCGCCGCCTCCTTGTTCTTCGACGACTTGAGCACGACCATCGTGTCGGTCCACAGGTCGCTGCCCTCCTTGGGGACGACGAAGCCGATCCGCCGGTCGTCGGTCGGGCACCAGCCGTCCCAGGCCTCCGCGAGCACGGCCTCCCCGGACTTGAGCCGGTCGCCGAAGGTGGTGTCGTCGTAGGCGAGGAGTCCGTCCTTCGCGGTGAGCAGCAACTCCTTGACCTGGGCGAGCTGTTGGTCGTCGGTGGTGTTCACCGAGTAGCCGAGCGCCTTCTGCGCGGGGAGGAAGAGCCAGCGTTCGGTCTTGAGCATGGTGGCCTTGCCCTGGACCGCGGGGCGCGGCTTCAGCAGGTCGTTCCAGCTGTCGGGGGTGTAGCCGACGAGGTCCTTGCGGTAGCAGAGCCCGGTGGTGCCCCAGGTGTACGGGACGGAGTAGACGTTGCCCTTGTCGTGGGCGAGCCGCGCGGCGAGCGGGTCCAGGTTCTTCAGATGCGGGACCAGATCGTGGTGGACGGGTTCGAGGAGCCCCTGCGCCGCGAGCGCCTGCGCGTACTGGCCGGAGACGAACGCCACGTCGATGCCGCTGTCGGCGGAGGCGGTCAGTTTGGCGACGATCTCCTCGTTGGTGCTGTGCTTGGCGACGGTCACGCGCGGGCCGACCGCCGACTCGAACCGGGCGGGCAGGTCCTCGGGCAGATAGCCGTCCCAGTTCGACACGGTGAGCCGCTGTTTGCCCAGGTCCGCGTCGGGGTCGAGCGACGCGGAGGCGGCGGGCCCGCCCTCGCCCGGTCGGCCGTCGCCGCCGCAGGCGGGGAGGAGGAGTGCGAGGACGGCCACCGTCACGGCCACGGACACGTGCCTGAACCTCAGTGCGCCTAACACGCCACTCCCTCGCGGTCGAGATCAGCCGGCTGAGCGTGGGTCGTGCCCGGTGCGCCGAACGGCTCGCGGGCAGGCATCGATCTCGGAGTCTCGCACCATTGGCATGCACCGGGCAAGACGGCCTTTTCGGCGCACCTCGCCACAGGAGTTCACCCGCACTGCCGTCGGCTGTCGGCGTGTCGGCGTGTCAGCTCGCGAATTCCGGTGGCAGCAGCCCGCCCACCGGAAGGAGGTCGAAGAAGTCGTGTTCGCCCGCGGGCGCGTACCGCACCAGGCCCGCGAAGCGGGGTTCGCGGACGGTGACCTGCGCGATCGCCTCGGGAGCGGCGTCGTCCAGCGACTCGCACACCGTGCCGTGCCAGTAACCCGCGCCGTTCAGCGCGTCTGGCGTCCACTCGTCCGGTTTGCCGGAGGAGGAGAGGTTCACCGCCAGGTACAGCCGCTCGACGCCCTTGTCCGCGCAGGCCCGCGCGAGCCGCCTGCCGGTGAGCCCCTCTCCGCCGTGCTCCCCCGGGGCGAACTCCGCCAGCATGACCAGCAGCGGGGCCTCGCCCACGCAGGGCCAGCTCTGCGCGAAGGAGAAGACGCCGGGGTCCCCCGGCTCCGGCTCACCGCTGGCCTGCGGCCCGTAGCCGATGCCGGCGCCGGCCGCGGGCCGGACGCGGCCGTCGAAGTAGGCCCACCGCCAGCCTTCGGCCCGTCCGTCGGCGTTGCCCGCCTGCGCGCCCGGCGCCCAGCTGGGCCCGTACTGAGGGTCGCGGCTCTCGGGCATGGCGGGCACGTCCGGCGGTGAGCTGATGCCCACGTCATAGCCGTCCTGCCAGCCTCTGACCTCGACGGGCACGAGCACTCCGGGCTCGTCCGGAACCGGGTAAGGGTTGTGCTGGGGCATTCTTGCCTCCTGACTCGTTGCGCTACGGGGCCTTCTGCACGGTGTTCCAGGCGGTCACGGTGAGCCGGATGCGCGCGGCGGCGCCGAGGATGTCCACAGTCGTGTCGGGCAGCCTGACGTCGGCGACCCACATGCCGAGGGCGGGGTCCTGGTCCTGGAGGGCCGCGTTCGTCGGCATGAAGTCCCGGATCGGGCCGACGATGTCGGAGTTCCAGGTGGCCCAGACCTGCATGCCGCCGGCATCGGCGCCCACGTCGACGACGAGGATGTCGTCGAAGTCGGCGGTCTGCTCGATGTGGTCGTCGAAGTCGAAGAGGCCGTCGTGGTGCTTGCGCAGGGACAGGATCCGCAGATGCAGCGCGTAACGCATCGCGTCGGAGCCGTTGGGGCTGATCAGTCGCGTGGCCAGGAAGGTGGTCGCCAACGGGATCCCGCCGGGATCCGGTGCGGCGAACGGCAGTTGGATCGGACACCACTGGGCGGTCATCCGCTCGTGCATCGCGATCTGCAGACCGCGTATCGACAGCCGGACCTCCGCCTGCCAGGCGGTGTCCGCGTTCTGCTGCAACTGGTGGTCGACCAGGGCGGCGTGCACCTTCAGGTCGCCGAACAGGAACCGCCGCAGATTCTGGTAGCCCTCCTCGGAGTTGACGAGTCCGTAGCGTCCGCTGTGACTGCGGTGCACATAGGCGCGCTGGGCTCCGGGGACGTACGCGTTGTCGATCTGCACCAGCCCGTCGCTGCGGGCTCCGACCACGGCGGACGACAGACCGTGCGCCACGTCGTAGTCCTGGGGATTGGTGCCGACCAGGCAGAAGACCCGGCTGAGCGGAAAGGCGAACGGCTGCCCGTCGCCGGCCGGCATCGCCCGCGGATCCCAGCCGTCCGGCGGCTCGTCGCCCTCGCCCGCACCGGGCGTCAGGTACTGGTACATCCGCTCACGGCCGAAGATCTCGGCGCCGTTGATGCCGATGGCGTCCCGCAGCCGTTCCAGCACGCCGAACCCGAGGTCGAAGGTGATGCCGCCGTGCGGGGTGCCGTAGGTGAAAAGGTCGGCCACGCAGTCGGTGGGCTCGCGCCCGGCGTCCGGCAGGATCTTCTGGATCAGACAGCGGCAGATCAGACCGCCCATGGAGTGGGCGACGAGATGGACGCTCGGGGCCCCGGACTTCGCGGTGACCTTGTCGATCAGCTTCAGCAGATCCCGGGCGGCGTCCTCCATCCGGAACTCCTCGGGCTTGCCTCCCCAGGTGCTCGCCGAAGGGTCGTAGAAACGGTGTATCCAGATACTGTCGGGCGGGACGGCGGCCTGGGTGTCCAGGAAGACCTGCTGGCTGCCCTCGACCAGGATCTGATACCCCTGGTCCTTGTGGAGGCGCAGCAGCGGGCCCTCGAACTGGTAGAAGCCCGGCTTGTTCTCCGAGCCGATGCGGATGTACGTGGAGCCCGCGTTGAACCCGTAGAACGGGTCGGTCACGGCGCCGTCGATGCCCGACTGGCCGCCGGCGAAGCCGCGGACGTAGATGATGGGCAGATCCTGATGCTGGGGGTTCGTGGCGTTCGTGGGGTTCGTGGGGTTCGACATGGCGTCCGCCCGGGGTCAGCATGCACCGACGCCCGGCAGCCAGGCGTCCGGGTCGTCGACGCAGATGTTGGAGACACATATCTGCGCCTTGAGGGTTTCCGGGCTGTTCGCGACTCTCCAGGACATCGCGACCTCCAAGCGGGGCGTCCGCACAGTGGGGAAGCACGCTGTTGCGCCGTGGCCCAGGCTACGAAGCCGCCGTCAGCACGGCGTCAGTCCGTCGTCACCGCGCAGGCCGGGCCCCCCGACGGAGTTGCAGAGCGTGGCCGACGGCCCGAAACTTGAGGCGGAGGCCTCCTCGACGCAAGTGGCACGCCCCCAGTGGCACGCCCTCGGCGCAGCACCAGGCCAAGCGAGGCGGTCAAGTTGGTGTCTCCTCCCCCACGGTTGCGGTTGCTCGGCCAGTTCCGGCTGGAAGTCGGCGACGAGACCGTCGAACTGTGCCGCAACGGCCAACGGCTTCTCGCGTTCATGGGCCTGCGGCAGCGGGTGTGCCGTACGGTCCTGGCCGGCACCCTGTGGCCCGAGGTCACCGAGGAGCACGCCAGGGGCAGCCTCCGCACCACCCTGTGGAAGCTGCCGCGCGCGGAGCCGCCGCTGATCGGCGCTTGCGGAGACTCGCTGCGCGTCGCGCCGGCCCTGTGCGTGGACGTCCACACCCTCACGCGGACGGCGCTCGGCGTGGTGCAGGGCCACGACCCGGCGCTCCGCACACCGGCGCCGCTGACACTGCTGCTCGACGACGACCTGCTGCCCGGCTGGGACGAGGACTGGGTCCTGGTGGAACGGGAGCGCCTGCGCCAACTGCGGCTGCACGCGCTCGACGCGCTGGCCGAGGCGCTGATCCGGCAGGGGCGGCCGGCCCTCGCGCTGGAGGCGGCGTGGGCGAGCGTGCGCGCGGAGCCCCTCCGGGAGAGCGCCCATCGGGCCGTCGTGTCGGCACATCTCGCGGAGGGCAATGTCAGTGAGGCGCTGCGCCACTATCAGGCGTTCTGCCGCCTGCTGCACCAGGAGCTGAGCGTCGAGCCCTCCCCCCAGTTCACCCGGCTCCTCACGGAACGACTCCCTCAGCGGCGTGCCTGACGGCAAGCGGAATGACCGCAGAGATTGGCCGACAGGGAATGACCGCAAAAAAGAATGCGAAGTGCAGCCGGATTTGCATACGGCGAAGAAGTGTGGGCAATCCTCATCGCTGGAACATCCGGTGCCGCTGCCCACATGAAGCCGCATAATGCAAATCGACAGCAGAGCACGTCAGAGGGGTTGTCGCACGGTTTCCGGCGGGAATATCAAGCGCGTTGAATCACACATCTTCCGGCCGTTTCCGAAGCCAGATCGGAATGGCGATCGATGCTATGGTCTGACTCGCCAATTCCCACGGACCAGCGGGCCGATTCCCGTGTCCGACGCTCTCGGGAACGCAGTCGTCCACCTTCTCTGGAGCTCTTCCATGCCTTCCGACAGCGCGACTGTCACCGCCTCGGCCGACGCGGCCCCGGGCACCGGCTCACCCGGCACGCGCCGGCTGGGGCTCGCCCTGCTGGTGATCGCCGCCGCCCAGCTGATGCTGATCCTCGACGCCACCATCACCAACATCGCCCTGCCGGCCATCCAGACCGAGTTCGACGTGTCCGACGCGAACCTCGCCTGGATCGTCAACTCCTACGCCCTGGCCTTCGGGGGGCTGCTGCTGCTCGGCGGCCGGGCCGGCGATCTCTACGGCCGACGACGGGTCTTCCGGACCGGGATCGCCGTCTTCACCCTGGCCTCCCTGCTCGGCGGCCTCGCTCCCGACGAAGGTCTCCTCATCGTCGCCCGAGTCCTCCAGGGCGTCGGCGCAGCGCTCGCGGCGCCCAGCGCGCTGGCCCTGATCACCACCACGTTCCCGGCCGGCAAGGAACGCAACAAGGCGATGGGCGTCTACGCGGCCATGGCCGGCATCGGCGCGACCGTCGGTCTGCTGCT
The DNA here is from genome assembly GCF_053594615.1 of Streptomyces sp. NPDC001858. Lineage (NCBI taxonomy): Bacteria > Bacillati > Actinomycetota > Actinomycetes > Kitasatosporales > Streptomycetaceae > Streptomyces > Streptomyces sp. NPDC001858. Next base: position 24,211 of record NZ_JBSFEV010000036.1, on the reverse strand, counting down.
CGGCGGCGTGCTGACCGACGCCCTGGACTGGCGCTGGGTGTTCTTCGTCAACATCCCCATCGGCGCGGCGGTGCTGGCCGGCACCCGGCTGCTCGTCGAGGCCGAGCGCCACCCCGGACGGCTGGACGTCCCGGGCGCGGTCACCGGCACCGGCGGCCTGCTCTCCCTCGTCTACGGCATCACGCGCGGCGGCGAGCACGGCTGGACCAACGGTCTCACCCTGGCCTCCTTCGCGCTGGCGGCCGTGCTGCTGAGCGTGTTCGTCCTCGTCCAACAGCGCGTCGAGCACCCGATATTGCCGCTGAACCTGTTCAAGGACCGCACCCGCTCCGGCAGTTACGCCACGATGCTGTTCATCGGCGCCGGCATGATCGCCTTCTTCTACTTCCTCACCCTCTACATGCAGCTCGTCCTCGGCTACAGCGCGGTCAAGACCGGCTTCGCCTACCTGCCCTTCAGTCTCGGCATGGGCATCGCGGCCGGCGTCAGTTCCAAGCTCGTCACCCATGTCGCCCCGCGCATCGTGGCCGCGCCGGGTCTGCTGGTCGCCGCCGCGGGCATGTTCTGGTTCACGGCGCTCACCCCGGACTCCTCGTTCACGACCCACCTCATGCCCGCGATGTTCGTCACCGCGCTCGGTCTGGGCATGAGCTTCGTGCCGATGACGCTGGGCGCGGTGAACGCCGTCGCGCACCAGGAGACGGGCGTCGCCTCCGCGCTGCTGAACACCGCCCAGCAGATCGGCGGCGCGCTCGGCCTCGCCGTCCTGTCGACCATCTCCACCACCGCCGCCGACGACCGGCTCCCCCAGGCCGCCGCGGCTCTCTACCGGGGCCTGGCCACCCATGACCCGGACCTGATCGGGAAGGCGGGCGAGGCTCTGACGCACGGCTACACCGTGGCGTTCGCCGCCACCGCGGTCATGTTCATCGCTGCCCTGGCGGTCACCGCGATCGCCGTCGACGCGAAGAAGCAACAGCACGTCGAGGGCGCGCCTGCCGTCCACCTGGGCTGATCCCGGCCCACACCGAAGGGAGCCGGTCGACCATCGCGGTCGACCGGCTCCGTCCTCCTCGCCCAGGCGGCCCGCACCGACGCGGCTATTCGGCCCGGTCCTCCACAGGCGCGGCGATCCCCGACAGGGGCGGGGCGTGGTCCGGTGAGGCCGCCAGTCTTGGCAGGACGAAGGTCCACCACTGCGTCACGCGCTCCACCGACAGCCACTCCCGGTCCTCAGCGCCCAACACGTCGAACCCCGCCGTCGCGGCCACGATCGCGGTCGTCGCGGCGTCGGCCGACACGTCCTGCGCGAGCTCCCCCGCATCCTGCGCCTGCACCAGAAGGTCGTGCACCCATACCCGCCACCAGTGCAGGATCTGCGTCCCGTTCTTGCGGGAGGGATCGCCGCCCAGCCGGAAGCCCGCCCTGATCAGCGGATCGCCGACGATGGCCAGGAGCAGACTGCACGAGGTGTGCAGCAGGGACTGCAGCAGTGTGTCCGCCCCGCTGCGGCAGCGCTCCGCCAGCTTCTCCGCGGAGTCCGTCGCCAGTCGCTCCACCTCCCCCGCGAGATCGCTCTTGCTGGCGAAGTGAAAGTGCAGGGCGCCGGTGCTCACTCCGGCCCGCTCGCTGATGACGGGAAGGGACGCTCCGACATAGCCCTCCGCGGCGAACACCTCGGCCGCCGCCTGGACGAGGGTCCGACGTGTGTGCACCGCCCGCGCCTGCCTGACCATCAGGTTCTCCTCCCTCGGCCCGCACGGGCAACGGAAGACCGGCAACGGAGGACCGCGCCCCCTGCGCCCGCCGAAACGTGGAGAGCATCCCATCGGGACCCGCGTGAAGTAAACCGCATGTTCGGTATATTTGGCGTTTCGGCGGCATGCGGTCGGCGGTCCGGCACGATGCCGCCGGGCCGGACCGGGCCAGTCCGGTTCGGCCCCGCGGCATCCTCGACAGGCGGCCTCCCGGTCAGTCGTGGGCGGCGGGTTCGAGCAGTACCGGCAGCGAGCGGTAACTGTTCATCAGGAAGCTGGGCAGCGGCTGGAGTTCGTCCGGCCGGCAGGCGAGTTCCATGCGGGGGAAGCGTTCGAAGAGCGCGGCGAACGCGCTCTCCGCCTCCACCCCGGCGAGCGGGGCTCCCATGCAGCGGTGCGGGCCGTGACCGAAGCCGAGGCCGTCGCCGTCCCTGCGCAGCACGTCGAAGCGGTCGGCGTCCGGTCCGTAGCGCTCGGGGTCCCGGCCGCCGGCCGCGAAGGAGACGAGGATGGCCTCGCCCTTGCGGATGAGCACGCCGTCCAGATCGATGTCCTCGACGGCGAACCGCATCGGCGAGTACGCGCCGGGCGTGTGCACACGCATGGTCTCGGTCGTCACGTCCTGCCAGGTCGCCCGACCCTCCCGGACGTGCGCCAACTGCTCGGGCCACCGCAGCAGCGCCCCCACCGCGTTGGTGATCAGGGCGGCGGTGGTGTCCTGCCCTCCGGCGATCATGAGGAAGAGGGTGCCCAGCAGTTCCTCCTCGCTGAGCCGGTCGTCCTGGTCGCGCGCCTCGATCAGCAACGACGTCAGATCGTCGCCGGGTTCGGCCCGTTTCGCCTTCACCAGCTCCGACAGCCGTACGAAGGCCTCCAGGCGGGCCGCCTCGATCTCCTGCCCGCTGATCGTCGTGCCGAACACGGTGTGCAGCGCCGCGCACAGGGCGTCGGTCGCCTCGCCCTGCGGCACCCCGAACAGCTCGCAGATCACCCGCATCGGCAGCAGTTCCGCGAACGCGGACCGCAGATCCACCGGCGCACCCGGCCGGGCCGCCGCGAGCCCGTCGGCGAGCCCGTCGACCAGTTCGCCCGCGATCTGCGCGACGCGCGGCCGCAGCGCCTCCGAGCGCCGTGCGGTGAACGCCGCCGCCACCAGCCGACGCAGCCGGGTGTGCGAGGCGCCGTAGGCGAACAGCATGTTCTCGTTCACCACCCACGGGTACAGCGGCCACTCCTCGGTGATTCTTCCCTCGATGAACTCGGGCCAATGCAGGCGCGCGTCCTTCGAGACCCGGGAATCGGTCAGCAGCCGCTCCACATGCTGCTGCCGCAGCACCGCCCAGGCCACCACACCCCCCGGCAACTCCACCTGTACCGCAGGCCCCTTGGCCCGCAGCATCGCCGCCTCTCCCGCGAGGTCACGCCCCGTCACATCAAGGGCGTAAGGGCAGGCAGTCGTGTCCATCGTCGTACTCCCTGGGGTCGTCTTGCAGGCTTCGGCGGTCGCGCATGCCGGGCGTACCGTTCACCCCACACCACTCCCCGCGTCTCACCACCCCCAACCACCACACCCGACACCCGACCACCGCGCCCGACCGCCACACCCGACCACTGCGCCCGACCGCCTCGCCCCCACGGCAGCCGGTCGGCGGGTCAGCCGGTGGACTGGGGCTGCCTCGCCTCCCCGCTCGACCTCATGACCTCCTCGTAGACCCGCGCACCGCGGCCCGGCGTGGTGTCCAGCTGCAACAGCACCCCCGGTACCGCGACCCCCGCCATCAGGTGCCGCTGGAGGTCCGCCACCCGCTCGGGCAGGTCCGCGTGCCCCGTCATGACCTTCGACAGCACCTGGACGCCCGTGAACGCGCCCACGAACATCCGCGCGGCGGCGGCCACATCGATGTGCGGCAGCAACTCCCCCTGGTCCTTGGCCCGCCCCAGCACCTCCGCGTTGCGAGCGATCCACCCGTTCATCGGCACCCGCCGGTCCAGTCCGTCGCTCGGGGCTCCCTGATCCACCGTCAGACGGATGCTGCCCTGTACCAGCGGATCGCCCATCCACAGCAGATGGGCCAGCACGAACGCCTCGTCCAGACCCTGCTGGAGCATCAACTCCCGTGTCGGCACGGACGGAACGGCCTCCAGCTGACAGGCGAGCACCGCCTGCGCGAGTTCCTCCTTGGAGGCGAAGTGGAAGTACAGCGCGCCCTTGGTCACCCCGGCTCGGGCGAGGATCCCGGCGATCGTCGCCGCCTCGTACCCCACCTCCGCGAACACCGCCGCGGCCGCGACGAGGACGGCCCGCCTCGTTCGCACGGCCCGTTCCTGCAGTGCCACGACCCACCTCCGAGGTAGCTCCCCCGCGATTTCCGGCTTCGGAAAATATACCGACAGGTCAGTCTCCTGCCACCGCGTGGGGCTCGCGGCCCGGCCCCCGGGACGCCGTCACACGGAGCAACAGCCGTACCAGACCGGCTCATCCGACACAGGCAGCACTGAAATCCCGCCATCCACGCCCTGTCGGTTTGCCGATTTCTGTCTTGATTACAAAACCGGTAGGTCCGTATCTTCTGGCTCACTGCACATCCAGACATCCAGTTTCCGGATCTGCGACAAACGGGGAGAGGGTTCATGGCCCTTCTGGCATTCCACAGCGGAGAGCGCCCCACCGGGCCACCCCAGGTCGACGACGTCGACCAGGCCACCGTGACCGTCCGTGAGCTGACCCGGCTGCTGTTCGACGAGGACGGCGAGGGGGAGCGGGTGCACGCCCCCTGGCGCCGGCTCATCGCCGAGGACGTCTTCCGCCATCGGCCCGGCCTGACCCCCGAGCAACGCGCCGCGCAGTCCTACACCTGGCTACGGCTGGTCAACGACACCCTCGACGACCCCGCGTCCCTGGCCACCGACGTGGCCCTGCTCACCGCCCTGCACGAGTGGGCGGCCATCGTGGAGGGGGGCGGCGGCCTCACCACCGTCGCCAGCATCCACTACAACCTGTTCCTCGGCAGCCTCCTCGACCACGACGACGATCCCCTGAGGGACCTGACCGAGTTCACCGCCCTGCGCCGCATCGGCACGTTCCTGTGCACCGAGCTCGACCACGGCAACGACGCGCCCGCGCTGGAGACCACCGCCCGGCTCGACCCCGGGACCGGCGGCTTCGTGCTGCACACCCCCCACCCCGGCGCGGCCAAGTTCATGCCCAACACCAGCACGCTCGGCGGCCCCAAGTCCGCCGTGGTCGCCGCCCGCCTCCTGATCGACGGCCGTGACCACGGCATCTTCCTCTTCCTGACGCCGCTGACCGACCACAGCGGTCCGCTGCCGCACATCACCGTCACCCCGCTCCCGCTGCGGCCGAACGCGCCCGTCGACCACTGCCTCACCTCGTTCGACCAGCTGCCGCTGCCCCGCCAGGCCCTGCTCCAGGGCGAGCACGGCCGCCTCGGTCCGGACGACTCGCTCACCAGCAACCTCGGCAACCGCCGAAAACGCTTCCTCACCTCCATCGCGCGCGTCACCGCCGGGAAGCTCTGCATGAGCGCGGCGGCCGTCGGCGCCTCGCGTGCCGCACTCGCCATCGCCGTCCGCTACGGCGACCACCGTCGGGTCAGCGGGACCCGGCCCGGTCAGCGCATCCCCATCAACACCCACCGCACCCACCACAGCCGGCTCCTCCAGGCCGTCGCCGGCGCCTATGCCATGACGTTTCTGCACCGCTCGCTCACCTCGGAGTGGACGCGGCACACCTCCGACGACCGCGCCCGCCTCGAACGTCTCATCGCCCTCGCCAAGGCGTGGATCACCTGGCAGGCCCGCACCATCGCCCTGGAGGCCCGCGAGCGCTGCGGCGCGCAGGGGCTGCTGCCCGCGAACCATCTCGCCGGCTTCCCCGAGTACATCGAGGGGACCATCACCGCCGAGGGCGACAACCTCCTCATCACCACCAAGGCGGCCGCCGAGCTCCTGCACCACCCGCCGACGCCGCCCGCCCCCGACCCCGGCCCGCCGCACCTCACCAACCCGCGCTTCCTGCGCAACCTGCTCGCCCACACCGAGCACTCCTTCCACGCCCAGGCCCACAGCGCCCTGCGCAACGGCCCGGCCCACGACCCGCAGGCCCGCTGGAACACCGCGTCGGCCCCCGCCCTGCAGCGCGCCCACACCCACACCGCTCTGCTGGCGGCGGACGCCCTGCTGGCCGCCCTCGCCGACACCGCTCACCGGCCCACCCGTCAGCTCCTCACCGAGCTGACCACCCTTCATCTGCTCGCCCAGCTCACCCCGCACACCGGCATCCTGCTCGCCGAGGGGCACATCGCCCCCCACCACATCCACCAGCTCCCCGCGACCGTCGACGCCCTCACCGACAGCCTCCAGCCCCGACTCACCACCCTCACCGAGGCGTTCGACCTCCCGCCCCAGTACCTGGACGCCCTCCCGCTCATCTCCACTCGATGAGCGGGAGCCGGTCCCGCGAAACGTGTGCCGTTCGGGAGGGTTACGGCTTGCGGCCCACGCCGCAATAGGCGTCGACAGCGGGGGCGAAGTTGGCTGAATCGTCGGGGTCGGCGGGCCACTTCGTCACCTGGACGATCCCGGGTTCCACCAGTTCCAGCCCCTCGAAGAAGCCGCCGATCTCGTCGATGCTGCGCACGTAGTAGGGCACGGCGCCGCTGGAGTTGTAGGCGTCCGACGCGGCGATCATGCCCTCGCTGGTGGCCGTGCTGTCGCTGATGACCAGGTGGCTTCCGGACGGCAGGCCCGCCATGAGCCGCCGGACCAGATCGCGCGCCTGCTCGTAGTCGGCCACGTGGCCCAGCGTGTTGAGGATCATCAGGGCCACCGGCCGGGAGAAGTCGAGGGTGCCCGCGGCGGCTTTCAGCACGGCTTCCGGGTCGTACAGGTCCGCGTCCAGATAGGCGGTCTTGCCTTCCTTCGTGCTCGTCAGGAGGGCGTTGGCGTGGGCGAGCACGACGGGGTCGTTGTCGACGTACACGATGCGGGCGTCCGGGGCGACGCGCTGTGCCACCTGGTGGGTGTTGTCGGCGGTGGGGAGACCGGTGCCCACGTCCAGGAACTGGCGGATGCCCTGCTCCCCGGCCAGGTAGGTGACCGCGCGGCCCAGGAAGTGCCGGCTGGTGACGGCCACGTCGACGAGTCCGGGGAAGATCTCCTTGATGTGGTCGCCTATCTCCCGGTCGACCTCGTAGTTGTCCTTGCCCCCGACGAAGTAGTTCCAGAACCGGGCCGAGTGCGGCTTCGACGTGTCGATCCGGCCGGGTGTTCCCACAGTCGCATCGGTCTGGGAGGTGGAATCCGACACAGCAAAGCCTCCTGCACAGGTACGTTGATGATCAGGAGCTCCAACCTAGGCGAACTTTCTTTCGACGCAGGGCTGTTGAGAGCGCTTGCCATCGCAGGACATGGGGTTTCGGCCAAGTCGCGGGGCCTGGCGAGGCGGTCCCGACGGTCGGGTCAGGTGGCCGTGTAGCCGAGTTGGCGCCGCATGTACGGGGTCATGAGGGTCTTCGCCTTGGCCAGTACGGAGGTGCGGCCGCCCAGCACCGCGCTCTCGCCGCCCGGCACCGGCAGCAGGGTCAGTCCGTCGGCCGGGCCGAACGGCACGATCAGCGGGGTGCGCTGGATCGGCCGGTAGAGGCGGGGCTCCCTGCGGTGCCTGCCCGAACTGTGCAGCTGCATGCGGATGTTGTGGGCGGCGAGGTCGGCCTGGGCGAGCGCGGCGGGGGTGATCTTGAGCTCGGTGGCGTCGTTGACGTCGCCGACCGCGAACACGTCCGGCCGGCCGCCGACCCTGAGTCTGCGGTCGACCTTGACATGGCCGCCGGCGTTCAGCCAGTCGCCGTGTCCGGCCAGGCGCAGCCAGAGCGTGTTGGGCGTGGTGCCCGTCGCCCAGAAGGAGACGTCGGCGGCGGTGACGTCGCCGTGTGCGTCGCGGTAGGTGCCGAAGTCGTTGCCGGGGGACATGAACGAGTCGAGGCGGACGTCCACGTCATGGGACTCCAGCCAGGCCAGCGCCTTGCGCCCGGCCCGCTCGCTGCCCGTGGAGTGCAGCAGGGCGGGCCCGGAGTGGGCGAGCGTGACCCGGGCGTCCGGCCGGGCCAGGCGTATCTCCGCGGCGAGTTCGACGCCGGAGGGGCCGCCGCCGACGACCAGGATGTGGCCGGCGGCGGCGATCTTGCGCTGGTGACCGGCGAACGACTTGATCGTCTGTTCGGTGGTGGTGCCCGTGAACCGGGCCGGTTCGGGATAGTCGGCACCGGTGGCGATCACGACCACGTCGTAGGGGAGCCGCTCGCCCGTGGCGAGGACGACCTGCCGCTCGTCGGTGTCGATACGGGTGACCTTGCCGACCACCATCCGTCCCTCGTGCAGGAGTCGGTCGTAGGGGATGAAGGGGGTCATCGACCACTCGGGGCGCACCCCGGCGCGGAGGGAGGCGATACGGTGGAAGAAGACCTCTTTGCGGTCCACCAGCGTGACCCGTGCGGTCGCGTCCAGCCGTTTCGCCAGCCGGACGCCCGCGTAGCCGCCACCGATCACCACTACGTCGCCGTCGCGCACGCGCGTCTCCTGTGCATGGGGGGAAGGCGAGCGGCACGGCGCGTGGGGCGCCTCGGCCACTCGAACTGGCGACGAGCGTAGCGCTTGAATTCTCAAGTTTGCGTGGAACTTTGTGGACGTTCCGTGAAGCACTGCGTGTTGGCAGGTGTCACCAGCTTCTCAGGCTCGCGTTGGCGGCGGCCGTCACGACGCGGTCGCGTTCGGTCGAGGTGAACAGGCCCGATGAGAGCCAGGCGTCGGCCAGGGCGCGGACCGCGTCGACGAAGCGGGCGGAGGCCGTGAACGGCGCCTGCGCCCACAGGACGTCGAGGAAGGTGAGGCCGTCGCCGCGGGCGCGGTTCGGCACGCCCGAGTCGGTCGCGCCGAAGACGACGACGGGCTCCGTGCGCTTGAAGTAGGCGTGGTAGCGGGTGTCGTCGGCGATGTGGAAGGGGGCCAGGGTCAGGCCGTGGGTGGTGAAGTGGTGCGGGCGGCCCTCGGGGCGGATCGGGTCGGCCAGGTCGCCGCGCAGCGTGAAGTCCTTGTAGAAGGAGAACGCCCGCAGGCTGGTCGCCGGGCTCTGCGCGACCAGCAGGATCGGTCCGTGGAACAGCGACTGGACGGTCGGATCGTCCAGGGCCCTCTCGATGCGCAGGCGGTAGGGGGCGGACACCGTGACCCGGTCGCCGGGCTGCCAGGTCCGGCTCAGGGTGAGGTAGCTGCCGGGCACCGCCCGCGCCTGTTGGCGGACTCCGTTGACGGTGACAGTGAAACCGGCCGTGGCCCAGGACGGGACGCGCAGCTTCAGGTCCAGGCTGCCGCCGCCCTCACGGAACGTCAGGGTGCGGACGCCTTCGGTCGGGTAGGCGCTGCTCTGCTCGACGACGAGGCCCCGCTCGGGCCAGCGCAGCGTCGAGGCGAGGTAGAGGTTGACGTACAGCGCGCCGCCGTCGGCGGAGCGGAAGTACACCGAGTCCTGGTACTTGGTGTGGTTCTCCATGCCGGTGCCGCCGCAGCAGGTGCCGGTGTTGTCGTACCCGCGCACCACTCCCGGGCCCATGCCGACGAAGTAGGTGACCTCCGGACTGGTCGTGCTGGCCGCGTCCCGGCGGGAGGCCAGGATGTGGTTGGTCAGGCCGCGTTCGCAGTGATCCAGGTAGGCGGCGTCCGGCTGGTGGAAGAACAGCTGCCGGCTCAGTTTGAGCAGGTTGTACGTGGCGCACGTCTCTGCGTTGTTGTCGCCCAGGGTGGCCGCGATGGCGCCGCGGGCGCGGAACATCTCGCCCTGGCCCGTGCCGCCCAGGCTGTAGGTGCGGGGGCCCGCGACCATGCCCCAGAAGTTGCGGGCCGCCGCCGCGTACCGCTCGTCCCCCGTGTGGTCGAACAACCGCAGATAGCCCGTGAACTGGGGAATGTGCTGGTTGGCGTGCCGGCCGTCCAGGATGTCCCGGTCGTCGGCGCAGGCGTCCAGCAGCGCGGTGTTGTCGAAGCAGCGGGCGGCGGCGAGGTGCTCCGGCCGTCCGGTGAGGGCGTACAGGTCGGCCAGCACCTCGTTCATCCCGCCGTACTCGCCGGCGATGTAGATCGACCACATGCGTTCCAACTGCGCCTTGGGCAGCCGGCCGAGTCTGCTGTGCACCCAGTCGCCCATCTTCGACGCGATGGCGAGGGCCTGCGCGTTCCCGGCCAGGGCGTGCGCGTCGAGAAGACCGCGCATGATCTTGTGGCAGGTGTAGTAGGGCGCCCAGATGGTGGGGTAGGTCGTGTAGCTCTCCAGCAGGATGAACTGGGTTTCGGGGTAGGCCGCCAGATAGCCGGGGTGGCTGGGCTTCGGCGTGCCGTGGTCCGCGAACGCCTGCTGGCAGAGCGCGAGTTCGGCGACCAGGTAGTCGAGCTTGGTCTTGAGGGCGGCCTCGCGGGTGTCGGCGTACGCCTGGGCGACGAGGGTCAGGAAGTGTCCGGCGTAGTGGCCGCGCAGATTGCCGTCGGCGGTCTCCCAGCCGCCGGGCGGCCGGGCGCCGCGGGTGTCGAGCCCCGCGTTGGTGCGGAAGACGGCCAGGATGCGGTCGGCCGGGTAGGCGCGGGCGTAGCCGAGCATCAGGTCGCGCTTGCGGCGGAACACGCCGTCGCCGAGGGCGACTTGGTCGAGGGCGAAGGGCTGTACCGCCCAGCTGGGGGGGACCGCTGCCGCCGGGGCGGGGGCCGCCAACTCGGAGGCGGCTCGCTCGCAGGCGGCTCGCTCGGAGGCCGGTCGCCCGGGGGTCGCTTGCTCGGGGGTAGCGGCTCGCGCCTCGGGGGCGGTGGCGAGTGGGCCGACGGCGGCGGCGCCGCCTGCGGCAAGTTTCAACGCCCTGCGACGGGTGGGGGGTTGGGACATATCTCGGACTCCGATCATCGGTCGTCGGTGTTCCCCGGCCGTGCGTCGTGCGTCGGCAGCCACACCCTCATCGTCGAGGGCCCGCGGTTCGCCCAGGAGTGGTACGGGACCAGGACGATCCCCGCGCGCCCGGCGGCCGACGGACCGGCGGGCGCGTCGAGCGGGCGGTACGGCCAGGGTGCGTCGGACTGTGCGTCGTCACCGGTGACGTCCCCGTCGACCACGACGGTGCCGCCCGGCCCGTCCTGCGGTGCGGTGGACGGATCCACCCGGACGACGTCGACCTCGTGGCCGTCCGGAAGGTCCACGGACTCGGCGCAGTACACCAGGGGCCCGCGCTCGACGGCAAGGGTGCCTCGTACGGCGTCGATGCGCGGGTCGGGCGCGGTCCAGCGCGGCCCCACCGGCAGGTCGAGGCGGATCTCGTCGCCGGGGCGGAAGACCTGGGTGACGGTGGCCGTCCCGGGGGCCGCGGCCCGGCGCGATCCGTCGGGGACGGTGAGCCACGCGGCGCCGCCACGCGTCCAGTCGGGGACGCGCAGGGACAGGGTCCACGGGTGGTCCGGGGTGCGGTCCACGCGTACGGTGACGCTCCCGCCGTAGGGGTAGTCGGTGCGCACGCTCAAGGCGAGGCCGCCGGTGGCGATCTCCGCGTCGGCGTACTGGTGCAGTTGGACGCCGTGGTCGTCCGCCGTCGCCAGATAGGCGGGCAGGAGGGCGAGGGTGCGGGCCACGTTGGTGGGGCAGCAGGACACCGCGAACCAGGGGGCGCGCAGGCTCGACTCGGCGCGCGGGCTCTCGGCGTCCGCGAGCGGCACGGCGCCGCGGCGGCGCCGGTGCAGGGTGTTGGCGTAGAAGAAGGACCGGCCGTCCTCGGACGGGGAGGTCGCGACCACGTTGAACAGGGTGCGTTCGGCGAGGTCGGCGTAGCGCGGGTCGCCGGTGGCGAGCAGCAGCCGCCAGCTCAGCATGACGGAGGCGACCGCGGCGCAGGTCTCCGAGTAGGCGCGGTCGGGCGGCAGGACGAAGTCGTCGCCGAAGGCCTCGTCCCGGTGGTGCGAGCCCATGCCGCCGGTCAGATGGGTGCGCCGGGCGACCGTGGCCTCCCACTGTCGTTCGAGGGCGGCGAGCAGGTCGTCGTCCCCGGTCTCCACGGCCACGTCGACGGCGCCGGCCGCGAGGTAGAGGGCGCGCACGGCGTGGCCGCGGAACACGGTGGCCTGCCGGATCGGGAGGTCGTCCTGGTAGTAGACGCGGCCGAACTCGCCGTCGGCGAGGGTGCGATGGCCTCGGCGGTCGACGAAGAGCCGCGCCTGGTCGAGGTAGCGCTGCTCCCCGGTCGCCCGGGCCAGTTCGACGAGGGCCGGTTCGATCACCGGGTGTCCGCAGACGCGCTCGATGCCGCCCGGGCCGAACGTGGCGCACACATGGTCGGCGGCCCGCCGGGCGATCTTCGCCAGCTCTCCGGCGCCCTCGGCGCGGAGCTGGGCGACGCCCGCCTGGATCAAGTGGCCGTAGCAGTAGAGCTCGTGACCCCATTCGAGGTCCTGGTAGCGGGCCTGCTGGCCCGGTCGGTCGAAGGCGGTGTTGAGATAGCCGTCGGGTTCCTGGGCGGGGGCGATCGTCTCCGTGATCGCGTCGAGCGCGGTGCCGTGTCCGCCCTCCCAGGCCATGGCTTCGAGCAGCTTGTAGACGTCCGAGTCGGCGAACTCCCGCCCCCGCCGGTCGTGTGGGACGCGTCCCTCGACGGCGGCCCGGAAGTTGCCGATCCAGCCGACGCGTTCCATCCAGTCACGGCAGTGGTCGAGGGTCGCGGTGGCGTTGGTGTGCCGGCGCCGGGCCCAGAACCCTCCGGTGATCCGGACCTCGTCGAGCCCGAGCGGCCGGAGCCGGCCCCGGCCGGGGGCGACCGGCACGACGGATGAGACAGCGGACACGGATGAGGTGGGTGAGATAGGTGAGGTGGGTGAGATAGGTGATGTGGGTGAGACGGTTGAGCCCACGGTGTTCTCCTTCACGCTTCATCCCTTCAGGGCGCCCGACATGAAGCCCCGCACGTAGTGCCGTTGCAGCAGCAGGAAGAGGAGCAGGCAGGGCACGGCGAGGACCACCACCCCGGCTTCGGTGGCGCCGTAGTCGACGGCGCCCATGCTCTGTTGTCGCAGGTTCGCGACGGCCAGCGGCAGGGGCGCCTTCGCGCTGTCCGAGATGAGGATCAGAGGCGCGATGAAGTCGTTCCAGGCCGCGAGGAACGCGAACAGCCCCACTGTGATCAGCCCTGGCCGCACGGCCGGCAGCAGGACCTTGCGCAGCGCGCCCGCGGTGCCGCAGCCGTCGACGAGCGCGGACTCCTCCAGTTCGCGCGGCACCGCCTCGAACGAGATCCGCATCATGAAGGTGGCGAACGGGAGTTGGAACATCGTCAGCACCAGGCTCAGCCCGAACAGCGAGTTCTGCAGGTGCAGTCTGCCGAGCAGTACATAGAGCGGGATGAGCAGGGTGGCGTAGGGGACCATGAGGATGGCCAGGGTGAGCAGGAACAGCAGGTTCTTGCCCGGGAAGCGGAAGCGGGCGAAGGCGTAGCCGCCGAGCAGGGACACGCCGAGGGTGAGGGTCACGGTGAGCGCGGAGACCAGGGTGCTGTTGCCGAGGTAGCGCCACAGCCCGGCGTCGTAGTCGAGCAGCGTCCGGTAGTTGCCGAGGCCGTAACCGGTTTCCTGCGCGGTGCCGGGCTGGGCGCTGACCGATGCCCAGGCGTTCCAGACCAGGGGAAACAGGAAGATGACGGCCAGTCCTCCGGCGACGACGTAGTGGGGCGTCCGGCCGAGGGCTCGGGTGAGCACCGGTGACTCCTTTCCGCGAGAGGCGCGGGTCATGACTCGTCGGCGTGGCGCAGGCCGCGGAACTGCGCGGCGTTGAGCAGCAGCAGCGCGGCGAGCACGAGGATCGACAGGGCGGCCGCGGTGCCGAGGTTCAGCCGCTGGAACGCCTCGCGGTAGATCAACTGCACGACGGTGACGGTGCTGTTGTCCGGTCCGCCCTTGGTGAGGACGAAGAACTGGTCGAAGGCGAGCAGCGATCCGGTGACGCAGAGCAGCAGGGACAGCGCGAGCGAGGGACGCAGCAGCGGCAAGGTGATGGAGCGGAAGGTCTGGCCTCTGCTCGCGCCGTCCATCCGGGCTGCCTCGTACACCTCGTGCGGGATGCGCTGGAGGCCGACGAGCAGGATCAGCATGTAGAAACCGGCGAACTTCCACACGATGAGGAACACCGTCGACAGCAGGGCGGAGGTCGGGGTGCCGAGGAAGGACACCGGGTCGTCGACCAGGCCGAGCTTCTCCAGGATGCTGCTGAGCGGCCCGGTGGTGGGGCTGTACAGGCCCCAGAAGAGCAGGGAGGCGGAGGCGAGGCCGAGGGCGCCGGGCAGGAAGTAGACCGTGCGGAAGAACCCGGCGCCCGGACGGGACTCCTGCACGAGCAGGGCGAGGAGCAGCGCCAGGCCGAGCAGGACGACCGTGACGATGGCGGTGTAGAGGAGCGTGAAGCGGACGGCGGGCCAGAACAGGGTGCTGTCGGTGACGTCGGTGTAGTTCTCGGGCGCGTTGGCGCCCTGGTCGCCCGCGAGCAGCGGCCAGTCGCTGAGCGACATCTGTCCGACGAGGAGGAGGGGCAGCAGGAAGAAGACGGCGACGAACAGGGCCGTGGGGGCGGCGTAGCCGAGGCCCTGGAGCGTGCGGGAGGACCGCACTTCAGTCGGCCAGCGAGGCGGTGACCGCCTTGTTGTCCTTCTCGACCGACGTCCCGTCGCCGAAGACGGCGTCACGCATCATGGACAGCCAGGGTCCGTTGGGGTCGTTGAAGGTCTGGCCGAATTTGAGGGCGTAGGGGGTGCGGCCGTCCGCCACGAGCTGGTTGACGGCGACCAGGCGTGGGTCCTCGGCCGAGTACTTGTTGGCGGCGAGGTCGGTGCGGGCCACGACGTCCTTGTGCGCGGCGACCACGTCGACCTGTGCCTCGTCGCCCAGTGACCAGGCGAGGAAGTTCCAGGCCTGGTCGGCCGACTTGCTGGTGGCCGCGACGCCGATGGCGTCGCCGCCCACGAAGGTGGACCTGCCGCCGTCGGGGCCGGGGATGGGCGCGACGCCGAGGTCCAGATTCTCGGGCATCAGGCCCAGGGTGGTCGACGGCATGGGCATGATGCCGACCTTGCCCTTGGGGAAGACGCCGGTCCAGGTGGCGCCCGTCTCGTCGCGGGCGCCGGGGGCCACGACGTCGTCCTTCACCCAACCCCGGTAGGTGTCGTAGACCTTCTTCGCGGTGGCGGAGTCGAGGTCGGCCGCGGTGCCCTCCTCGTTCAGCACCTCCGCTCCCCCGGCCCAGATGGACGGCCACCAGGTGAAGACGCCGCAGCCGCCGCAGTTTCCGCCGAAGAAGGTGCCGTCGACTCCGCCGCCGAGCGCGTCCACGGCCCGCGCCTGTCGGTCCCATTCGGCGAGGGTGGTCGGCGGCTTCTCGGGGTCGAGCTTCGCCTTGCGGTAGAGGTCCTTGTTGTAGAAGAGGACGGACAGGTCGAGGGTGTGCGGGACGACGTACTTCTTGCCCTCGTGGGTGCCGGCCTTGATGTGCGACTGGGCCAGTCGGTCGGCGAAGGGCAGGGCGTCGATGCGCTCGGTGAGGTCGGCGAAGAGACCGCTGGTGGTGTAGTTCGGCACGAACACCACGTCGGAGGCGAAGAGGTCGGGAAGATCGCCGGAGCCGGCGGCCGCGCCGACCTTGGCCTGGTAGTCGTCGGTGGGGATGACGGTCAGTTCGATCTTGTTCTTGTGGCCCGCGTTGTAGGCCTTGACCAGAGCCTCGCTCTGCGGCCGGGTCGCCGCCCGGGTCCACATCGTCAACGTGGCGCCGTCGTCGACGCCCGTCGCGTCCGCCGGGCTGCCCGCTCCCCCGCCTCCCCCGGTTTTCGAGCCGCCGTCCGAGCCGCCGTCCCCCGACCCGCAGGCCGTCATCAGACTTGCGGCGGTGAGGAGCGCGACGACGCCGGTGGCGAGCCGGCGCAAGGGTCTACGTGGTCCGGTCGTGCTCCCCATGACGATCCCCCTAGCGTGGGTTCTGCGACGGAAAGGAACCGAAAAGGCTTTCTGAAAGCTAGGACTCGGCTGACAGGGCGTCAATCCCCTTGCAAGGAACGGGTGTACGGGTTCCGGGTTCGGGTTGCGGGTTCCCTTCGCCAGGGCTTCGGCGAAACCTGTGAAAGCGACGGCGTCGCACCGGCGCCGAAACATTTCGCGTACGGTTCAGGCAGGCGACGTGAGACAGGAGACCATCCATGACACCGGCCGCCGGCCCCTCTCGTGCGCATCCCGCCACCCTCAGCGACGTCGCCCGGCTGGCCGGCGTGTCCATCGCGACCGCCTCCAAGGCCCTCAACGGCCGCAGTCAGGTGCGCGCCGAGACCCGCCAGCGGGTGATCGAGGCGGCCGAGCGGCTGGCCTTCCGGCCGAACCAGCTGGCGCGCGGACTGCTCGTCGGGCGGTCGGGCACGGTCGGTCTGCTCACCAGCGACCTGGAGGGCCGGTTCAGCATCCCGATCCTCATGGGCGCCGAGGACGCCTTCGGCGCGGGCGAGGTCGCGGTCTTCCTGTGCGACGCGCGCGGCGACGCGATCCGCGAGCAGCACCATGTCCGCGCGCTGCTCGGACGCCGGGTCGACGGACTCATCGTGGTCGGCAGCCGCACCGACCCGCGTCCCTCCCTGGGCCGTGAACTGCCCGTCCCCGTCGTCTACGCCTACGCGCCGTCGGACGATCCGGCGGATCTGTCCATCGTCCCCGACAGCGTCGACGCCGGCCGGATCGCCGTGGAGCACCTGCTGGCCTGCGGCCGGACCCGGATCGCGCACATCACCGGCGACCCCGGGTACCTCGCGGCGCAGGAGCGGGCCGAGGGCGCGGCGGCCGCGCTCGCCGACGCCGGTCTCGCCCTGGTCGGCGAACCGCGGTTCGGGGCCTGGTCGGAGGGGTGGGGCCGGGCGGCCACCGCGCTGCTGCTCGACCGGCACCCGGACGTCGACGCGGTGCTGTGCGGCAGCGACCAGATAGCCCGCGGGGTGATGGACGTGCTGCGCGAGCGCGGGCACCGGGTGCCGGAGGACGTGGCGGTCATGGGCTTCGACAACTGGCAGGTCCTGACCGCCGCCTCGCGCCCGCCGCTGACGAGCGTCGACATGAACCTGGAGCAGGTCGGGCGCGCGGCCGCGCACGCCTTGTTCACGGCGATCGGCGGAGCACGGCGCTCGGGGATCGAGACGGTGCGCTGCCGGGTGATCATCAGGGGCTCGACGGCGCCGCTGTCCTGAAGCGAACGCTGTGTCGCTGCGAACCCTGTCGTGAGGCGAACGCTGTCTTGATGCGAACCCTGTGTCGATGCGAACGCTGTCTTGATGCAAACGCCGGTCGCCCACAGGTCTCTTGACACTGCATCAGCTCGCTTCTACGTTGCGAAAACCTTTTAGGTGCCCTTTCCGTGCCTCTCGTCACCCCCACTCAGGGAGCCTTCGATGAGAAGACCGCACGCCTTGTTCGTCGCCCTGGTGCTGATGCTCACCTCGCTGCTCGCCGCGCCGTCGGCGCATGCCGCGCAGACCATCGGGTTCCCCACCTTCACCGGCCCCGCCGTCCCGTCCCCGCCCGTCGCCTACACGCCCGGCGACATGATGCGGAGCATCTACGACGCGGAGAGTTCGGGAACCGATTTCTGGATGGACCGGCTGCTGGCCCGCACCGGCGACGACCCGGCCGGGCCCTGGCTGATGAGCCGGGGGCGCGCCGTCTTCATGAAGACCCACAACCCCGCGGTGCTCGGTTTCGGCGGTCAGGTCGCCTACTGGGAGAGCATCAGCAACAACAACGCCTACACGGTCGGGATCACCCCGGGCACTTTCACCGAACAGGTCGCGCAGCGCCGGCAGGTGCCCAGTCACTGGCAGAGCGTCCACACCAGCGGCTCGATCACGGTCACCCAGACCAAGTTCATCACCGACAACAACGTGGCCGTGACCAACCTGTCGATCAAGAACAACGGCACCGGCTCCAGCACGCTGCAACTGCGGGCGACCTCGCCGTACGCCACCTCCGGCACCGGCAGTGAGCTGACCGGCCAGGTGAACGCCTACAACAACCTGACCACCATCCGGCCGAGGCTCACCGGCGACGGCTTCAGCGTCTCGACCGGCGGCCTGAACCGCTCCGTGACGGTCGCGGCCGGAGCGACCGTGACGGCCAAGGTGGTGATGGGCTTCGTCACGGACGAGATCCCCGAGTCGCTCACCGAGTACAACGCCTACGCCGGCTACTCGAACGCGACCGCCTTCGCGACGCATGTCAGGGCCTACAACCTGTGGTGGGCGCAGAACGTGCCCTACATCGACGTACCCGAACCGGCGATCAAGAAGAACGTCTACTACCGCTGGTGGCTGATGCGCTTCAACAACCTCGACGCCGACATCCCCGGGCAGACCTTCCAGTTCCCGACGTCCACCGAGGGCGTCCTCGGCTACAACAACGCGATCGCGCTCACCCAGCCGATGCACATCGACGACCTGAAGTATCTGCGCAACCCGGCCTACGCGTACGGGGATTGGCTCAGTGCCGGTCAGACGTCGAAGGGCGGGCGCTTCCTCGACAACCCGGGTGACCCGGAGAACTGGTCCAACAGCTACACCCAGTACATCGCCGAAGCAGCCTGGAAGAGCTATCAGATCCACGGCGGACAGCCCGCGATCGCCGGCAACCTCGCCCGCTACGCGGAGGGCGACGTCAAGGGCCAGCTCGCCTACTACGACCACGACAACAACAAGCTCATCGAGTACGACTGGGGCGCGCTGACCGGCAACGACGCCGACGCGGTCTCCTTCCACTGGAAGCCCGGCAACATGGACCGCGCGGAGTCCGCCTACCAGTACAGCGGCGCGCTGGCCGCCGCGCAGGCCTACGACGCGATCGGCAACACGGCCAAGGCGACCGAGATGCGGACCCTCGCGACGCAGATCAAGGACGCCATCGTCAACGTGCTGTGGAACCCCAACCGGCAGCTGTTCGAGCACCGGTTGAAGTCGACGAACGAGTGGGTGCCCTGGAAGGAGATCAACAACTACTACCCGTTCGCCGTCGGCGCGATCCCCAACACCACCGCGTACAAGCAGGCGTTGAGGCTCTACGACGACCCGGCCCAGTACCCCGTCTTCCCCTTCTACACGGCCAACCAGGTCGACAAGCAGGCGGCGGCCGACGCCGGTGAACCGGGCTCCAACAACTTCTCGACGATCAACTCGACCGTCCAATTCCGGCTGTACTCCTCGGTGTTGCGCAACTACCCCAACTCGTGGATGAACGCGACGGACTACAAGAAGCTTCTGTACTGGAACACCTGGGCGCAGTACGTCGGTGGCAACACCCAGTGGCCGGACGCCAACGAGTTCTGGGCCGACTGGAACGGCAGCAGCATCAACTACCGGTCCTGGATCCACCACAACATCCTCGGTAGCAGCAACTGGACGGTGATCGAGGACGTCGCGGGCCTGCGGCCGCGCAGTGACGCCAAGGTGGAGGTCTCCCCGATCGACATCGGCTGGAGCCACTTCACCGTCAACAACCTCCGCTACCGCAACGCCGACCTGAGCATCGTCTGGGACGACCCGGCCGACGGAGTGGTCCGTTACCCCGGTGTCCCGGAGGGCTACTCGATCTACGTCAACGGCAACCGGGCCGCCACCGTCAACTCACTGGTGCCCTTCACCTGGGACCCGGCCACCGGTGCCGTCACCACGAGCGGCACGGTCACCTACAACACGGCGGTCGCCGGACTCCAGGCACCCAACCAGGTCGTCCAGAACAGCCCCCGTATGGTCGACATGCTGGCCAAGGCGGGCGTCGACCTCACGGCCGACCTGACCAACATCGCCTCCGGAGCGACGACTTCGGCCTCCTACACCGGCTCCGGCAGCTCGGTCTCGGGCGCGACCGACGGCTATCCGACCAACGAGCCCTTCTGGGGCGCCGGTGGCTCCGCCAACAGCCAGGACTGGTACGAGCTGAACTTCGGAGCGACCCGCACGCTGAACGAGGTGCGGCTGTACTTCAAGGACAGCCGCCCGGCCAGTACGACCTACCGGGCGCCGACCGCGTACACCATCCAGTACTACGACGGCAGTTCGTGGGTGAACGCCCCGAGCCAGACCAAGACCCCGGCCGCTCCACGCGCCAACTACAACCTGGTGCAGTTCCCGGCGATCACCGCCCAGCGCATCCGGGTCCTGGCCACCAACGCCTCCGGCGCGAAAGCGGGCCTGACAGAGGTCAAGGTGTTCAACCGAGGCGGAGTCCAGCCACCGCAACCACCCGCCAACCAGGCGACGTCCGCCACACCGTCCGCGTCGTACACCTCCGCCTGGGAGAGCGTCGCCGCGATCAACGACGGCATCGACCCGCCCTCCTCCAACGACACGGTGAACCCGCGCTGGGGGACCTGGCCGGAGAC
Organism: Streptomyces sp. NPDC001858; assembly: GCF_053594615.1. Classification (NCBI taxonomy): domain Bacteria; kingdom Bacillati; phylum Actinomycetota; class Actinomycetes; order Kitasatosporales; family Streptomycetaceae; genus Streptomyces; species Streptomyces sp. NPDC001858. The sequence goes on along the minus strand of NZ_JBSFEV010000036.1, from coordinate 3,976 downwards.
CGGTCAGCAGTGGGCCGAGCTGACCTGGCCGGCCGCGAAGACCCTGAACAAGGCCGAGGTGTACTTCTTCGACGACGACCAGGGCATCGACATGCCGTCCGCGTGGAAGCTCCAGTACTGGAACGGCAGCGCCTACGTCGACGTGCCCGGCGCGAGCGGCTACCCGCTGGCGAAGAACCAGTACAACACCGTCGGCTTCACCGCCACGAGCACCACCCGACTACGGGTGCTGCTCACCGGCAACGGCGCCAACTCCGTCGGCCTCCTCGAAGCAAAGGTGTACGGACCGTGACCCGTTCCAGATGCCTGTCCGCACTCGTCGCCCTGCTCACCGTGGCGGTCGCGTTCCTCGTGGCGCCGCCCGCCTCCGCCGCCGTCGCGTTCACCTCGACGGGCGTGAACCAGAACGGCGGCAACTGCCTGGACCTGCCGGGTAGTTCGACGAGCAACGGGACTCAGCTGCGCGCCTTCACCTGCTCCTCGGGCGCGAACCAGAGCTTCGGCTACACCCTGGTGGCCGGGACGAGCGACACGTACACGATCACCCCGCAGTCAGGACAGTGCGTGGACGTCTACGGGGCGTCCACGGCCGACAACGCGGCGATCATCCAGTGGCCGTGCCACGGCGGCACGAACCAGCAGTGGCGGCTCGTTCCGGTGACGGTCTCCGGGACGGACAAGACCTTCAACCTGGTCTCCGTGAGCTCGGGCAAGTGCGTGACGCCGAGCGGCGGTTCCTCGGCGTCGGGCGCCAACCTGGTCCAACTGCCGTGCGCCACGGCAAGCGGCAGGGTGTGGCGGCTGCCCGCCTTCAGCGGCGGCGGCACGAGCCCGCACACGTTCACCAACCCGCTCTCCCAGCACGGCCCGGACCCCTGGCTCACCTACTACGACGGCTCCTACTACCTCGCGACGACGACCTGGAACTCGACGATCACCATGCGCAAGGCGAGCACCCTCGCGGGGCTGGCCACGGCGACCGACCAAGTGATCTTCAACCTGACCCGGCCGAACGGCGCGGGCACGATGTGGGCGCCGGAGTTCCATCTGCTCGACGGCCCGAACGGCAAGCGCTGGTACTTCTACTACACGGCCGGGCAGGAGCCGTCCAACCTGGGAACGCAGCGCATCCATGTGCTGGAGAGCGCCGGCCTCGACCCGATGGGCCCCTACTCCTTCAAGGCCGACCTGCTCGACCCGACCCAGGACAACACCTGGGAACTGGACCCGGGCATCCTGCAGTTGAACGGTCAGCTCTATCTGCTCGGCACGTTCTACAACGGCTCGCAGCCGATGTTCATCCGGCCGCTGTCGAACCCGTGGACCGCGAGCGGCACCCGCCGGATCCTGTCCACCCCGACCTACAGCTGGGAGACGGTCGGCGGCGCGGTCAACGAGGGCGCCGAGGTGCTTCAGCGCGGCGGCAAGACGTTCATCGTGTACTCGGCGAGCCACTGCTCCACGCCCGACTACAAGTTGGGGATGCTGACGTACAACGGGACCGGCGACCCGCTCAACTCCGCCTCCTGGGTCAAGTCACCGAACCCGGTCTTTCAGCGCTCCAACGCCAATGGCGTGTACGGCCCCGGTCACAACGGGTTCTTCAAGTCGCCCGACGGGACCGAGGACTGGATCGTCTACCACGCCAACAACTCCGCCTCCGGCGGCTGCGACATGAACCGCAGCACCAGGGCGCAGAAGTTCACCTGGAACGCCGACGGCACACCGAACTTCGGTACGCCGGTGGCTCCGGGCGTCACGCTGACGGCGCCGTCGGGCGAGTGACCGTCGGCTCGCCGCCTGTGACTCCGCAGACCGTCGGTTCGGGAACCGTCCCTTCCCGGACCGTCGGCTTGCGGATCAGGAGCAGTGCCGCGTCGTCGTGGAGCCGGCCGCCCACGTGGTCCAGCAGTTCCTCGTGGAGCGCGTCGAGGGTGCGGGAGGGCTCGGCGCAGGCGTGGCGGGCGAGTCCTTCGTGGAGCGGGTAGAAGGCGCGGCCCTGGTCGCGGGCCTCGGTGACCCCGTCGGTGTACAGCAGGAGCTGGTCGCCGTCGGCGAAGGGCAGCACATGCAGGTCGGGGGTGTGCCCGGTCAGGGCGCGCAGCCCGAGGGGCGGGGCCGGTTGGGTGGGCTCCACGGCCACGACCTCGCCCGCGGCCTGGACGAGCAGCGGGGGCGCGTGTCCGCAGTTCACCACTTCCAGGTGTCCCGTCCTCGGGTAGCCGGCGACGACGGCGGTGACGAAGTCGTCCGGGCCGAGGTTGCGGGCGAGGCTCCGCTCGATGCGGTCGACGACGGCGAGCAGATCGGGCTCGTCGTAGGCGGCCTCGCGGAAGACGCCGAGCACCAGTGCGGCGGTCCCCACGGCGGGCAGCCCCTTGCCGCGCACATCTCCGACGATCAGCCGGACGCCGTAGGGGGTGGGCAGCAGCGCGTAGAGATCCCCGCCGATCCTGGCCTCGGCGGCGGCCGCGCTGTAGCGGACGGCCACCTCGAAGGGGCCGACGGTCGCGGGGACGGGCTTGAGCAGCGCGTGCTGGGCGGCTTCGGCGACCGACCGGACTGCCGCGAGCACCCGTTCCCGGCGCGAGCGCAGCCCGGCGGCCAGGGCCCCGGCCACGGTGACGGCCGTCTGCGCGGCCAGGACGGCCGCCAGCTCGGGGCCGGGGGCGTCGTCCCGGACGCCGAGGGTCACGCCGAGTCCGGCGGCGAGGAGGCCTACGCAGAGGACGCCGCGCGGCCCGTTGGTGGCGGCGGCCAGCGCGGGGCCCGCCGCCAGCAGGGGCAGCCAGATCATGCCCGCTCCGCCGACGAGGTCGACGAGCACGACGAGGAAGACGATCAGAACGGGGAGGACGGGGAGCATCGGCAGGACGGCGCCTGCCACTCGGTGTCGGTACAGGTCGTGGTTCCGGGCCTGACTCATGCTTCGTCCGCAATCCTCATCTGTGCGCCGGGGCAATCCGAAATGTCCGTTTCATCTAGGAGACCGGATTACGTCGGGCCCTTACAAGGATCAGATTTTCAGATAGTGAACGATCATCCGGTGAGCGAAAGACCCCTGGTCACGCGGCCCGCGGTCGGGATCAGCCGGGCCCGGATCTGCTCCAGCCGGGGCAGCCGGTCCGCGGGCAGGGAGACGCCGAGCGAGCCGAGGGTGTCACCGCTGTAGACCGGGACGGCGACGCAGACCGTCCCGAGGGCGTACTCCTCCAGGTCGGTGACGGCCGGGGCCACGGGCGAGGTGTCCAGCTGCCGCAGCAGTGCGGGGGCGCTGGTGATGGTCTTCGGCGTGAGGTCGGGCAGGCGGTGCCGGGAGAGGTAGTCCTGGCGGGCCTCGTCGTCCAGTTCCCGCAGCACGCACTTGCCGAGGGCGGTGGCGTGCCCGGCGTCCTCGAACCCGACCCACAGGTCGACGCGGGGCGCCCGGGGGCCGTCGACGATCTCGGCGACGCGGATCTCGCCCTCCTCGTAGAAGGTGAGGTAGGCGGCGGTCGCGAACTCGTCGCGCAGCGCGGCGAGCGTCGGGCGGACCCGGCTGAGCAGCGACTGTCCGCGGCTCGTGGTGTGCAGTGACTGCAGCCGGTCGCCCAGGATGAACCCGCCGTCCTGGAGTTTGCGCAGGTAGCCGTCGTGGACCAGGGTCCGCAGCAGGTGGTAGGTGGTGGCCAGGGGCAGCCCGGTCTCCCGTGCCAGCTGTTTCGCCGGCGCGCCGTTGTCGTGCGCGCTCACCGCCTCCAGCAGCCGGAAGGCCCGCTGCACCGAGCTGATGAGCGTGGGGCCGTCCCGCGCACTCATAGGACCAGCGTGCGCCGTCCACCCGGCACAGGCAAGGCGGTGCCGGGCAGGGACGCCAGGACCGGGCAGAGTCGGCGGCGGGTGGACGGAGTCGGTGGCGGGGGGGGGGGGGGGGGGGCGCCCCCCCGGGGGGGGGGCGTGGGGGTGGGGCACCGGGGTTTAACAAAGCTGGGGCAGG
>NZ_JBSFEV010000035.1:0-105081 GCF_053594615.1 Streptomyces sp. NPDC001858 | reverse complement strand
GACTGCCTTCGACACCGAGGGGCGAGCGGTCGAGGTCTGCGACACGGTCATGGCGGCGGACGCGTACGTCCTGTCGTACCAGCTCCCGGCCACGTGACCTCATGAACGGCGGCGGCGATACAGCGCTATACGGTCGGTTCGCCCTCCACCTCTCCAGCAGGAGGTGTGAACATGTGGCCGATGTTGTTCCACATGAAGCCTTCTCGCCAGTCAGGCTTGTTGGCGGCCCAACCGAGAAGCGCTTGCAGGACCTTGTCTTGCGAGACAGTCTGCGTCTGGAAGTGCTCGGCCGCGACACCTTCGCGGTATTCCAGCTGGTAGGTGTTGTTGTCGCGGAACAGGACCTGGATGTACCAGTCTCCGACGCGGTCCTCGTCCTGCCGCTCAAGCACCATGTGCTCGTTGCCGCGTCGCAGGTTGGCGAGCATCGTCCCGATGGCCGGCTTCGAGGGGCGCTTCACCACGTGGCCCCGGCCGCTAGTCGCGATCAGCATGGGCAGATTCTGACGGACGGGTCTGACAGTGCGTGTGGACGCTTCTACGAACTCGTACACCCCAACACGCTTACTCGTATAGACGAGTGGGCAAGTTGTGTGGCAGGGTGATCGTCGTGAGCCCGGGAGATCGGGTTCGCAGGTCACATCTTGTATAGACGAGTAGATAGGAACGTCACTGTGCGCACCATCCGTGTTGAGACCTCCGCCGCAACCGTCCTCCTGACGGAAGCTCCCGAGCCGAAGGTCCGCGACCGTCAGACCGGCGAGATCGCCAAGGACGCCGTCAGCGGTGAGGCGCTGATGACCATCGGAGTCGTCTACATCGAGGACGGGGAGTCCTCGCTGATCAAGGTCACCGTTCCGGAAGGCGGTGTCTCCGAGGGGCTGAACCTCGGGGCTCCGGTCTCGCTGCCGGGGCTCATCGCCCGGCCGTGGGAGTCCGTATTCAACGGGCAGCAGCGCCACGGCATCGCCTACCGCGCCGCCGCCGTCACTCCGGCCGCCTTCCCTGCCTCCATGGGGGCCTCGGCCTGATGTCCGACCTGACAACGCTCCTGGAAGTGGGTGGTCCTGTCGCCGCGCTCGGTGGCGGGGCTGCCTACACCCGGGCCAACCACCCGGGCCTCTACTGGTCGGCGGTCGGCGGGCCGATATCCACCGTCCGGCTCCTCAGCTCGTACGCCTCGGTCATGGAAGCCTGCGGCCTGACCGTCGCCCCCTCCCGACTGCGAGTCCTCGCCGTCAAGGCCACCACCCGCCTTGAAGTCCGGCCGGTGCCTCCCCGTCGGGGCATCATCCGGCCCACGTCCACCGGCTTACGGCTCCGGCTCCGCCTCGCTCCGGGGCAGGAACCTGCCGACGTCGCCGCCTCGGCCGAACGGCTGCGGCACGCCTGGGGCGTTCACGCCGTGTACGTCACCACCGTCAAGCCCGGTGTCGTCGAACTACGGCTCGTCGGATTCGACGTCCTGCGCAAGGTGCGAATGCCTCGCAAGGTCGAGTGCGGCTTCCTCAAAGTGCCGGTCGCGCTGCGGGAGGACGCCATGCCCTTCGTACGCGACTACCGGGCTGTTCCCCACCAACTCACCCTCGGCGCGACGCTGTCGGGCAAGTCCATGTACCTCCGGCACCTGGTCGCCGGACTCGCCCGTCAGGACGTCGCTCTCGTCGGCGTCGACTGCAAGCGCGGGGTCGAGCTGGCCCCATTCGCCTCGCGACTCTCCGCGCTCGCCACCGACCCAGACGAAGCCGCCGAACTGCTACCCGTCCTGATCAAGGAGATGGAGGACCGATACGACCTGATCAAGGCCAGGCAAGGCATCGCCCCCGATCTCCCCGACGAAGAGATCACCTCCGACATCTGGGGTCTGCCTGAGAGCGAACGGCCCGTGCCCATCGTCCTGTTCGTCGACGAGGTGGCCGAGCTCTTCCTGACCGCCACCCGCAAGGACGAGGAACGGCGCGACGAGATGGTCACTCAGCTCATCCGGCTCGCCCAGCTCGGCCGAGCGGCCGGTATCTACCTGGAGGTGTGCGGGCAGCGCTTCGGTGCTGAGTTGGGCAAGGGCGCGACCATGCTCCGTGCCCAGTTGACCGGCCGTGTCTGCCATCGCGTCAATGACGAAGCCTCCGCGAAGATGGCCCTCGGCGACATCGCGCCGGAAGCCGTTCTCGCTGCCTGCGCCATCGCCCCTGAGCGTCCCGGCCTCGCCGTCGCGGGGGACACCTCCGGCGGCTGGTCCCGCATCCGCACCCCGTATCTCTCCCTCGGCGACGCCGCCGACGTCTGCCGGGAGACGGCCCACCTGGTACCCGAGCTGCCCGCGCTGAAGCCCTTCCGGCCCGACGTCCCCGTACGGCCCGTCGAGACCTCGGCCCCCGCAGTCCAGCCGCACCCCGTCACGGACTGACACCCCTCACCTCAACGGTCGGCGTGACCGCCTCGCGCCACGTCCCTACCTCTCCCATGCCTGATCCCGGAAGGAGCCACCATGCGCGCCCAACTGGCCCGCGTCGACGCGGTGCTCGTACAGGCGCTCATCGCCGCCGCGCTGTCCTTCGCCCACATTCACGACGTCGCCGTGGCGGCCGGACAGGACGGCTGGAAGGCCTGGGCCTATCCCGTCTCCGTCGACCTGCTGCTCGTCGCCGCCTGGCGTCGATTGCGCTCCGGCTCGGCCAAGGGCGCGGCTTGGTGCTGGTTCATGATCGCGCTCGCCGCGTCCCTCGGCGCGAACGTCGCCACGGCCGGCCTGCTCGACCTCGGCGACGTCCCGGCCTGGCTGCGCATCCTCGTCGCGGGCTGGCCCGCCGTCGCCTTCCTCGGCGGCACCCTCCTCGCCCACTCCGCCCCCAAGTTGACCGACGACGTCGAGCTAATCGAGGACCAGGAGGACGAACTCGAAACGGCCCCCGAGCCGCCTCCCCTGGCACCACCCGCCATCGAGGCCCCGCCGGACCGCCCGGCCGTCCCGGTCCCGGCCGCTCTCATCGACCACGCCCGCAAGGTCGCTGCCGAACACCACACCCGGACCGGCTCCCCCATGGACGTCACCACCCTGCGCGCCCGCCTCGGCGTCCCGGCGCCCATGGCCGAAGCCATCGCCGCACACCTCTGAGGGAGCTCTGATGACCGCCAACCGCCGCTTCCGCAACGTCACCCGTATCGGCCCGGTGCAGGTCGGCACCGCCTACGACCACCGCGGCCGAGAGAAGCACACCGCCGCCTGCACCGCCCCGCGCTGCAACTTCTCCGCCGACTACGACAGCCGCGCCGCCGCCGAGCTGGCCGCCCGCACCCACCGCTGCCCTGTCCGCTGAAAGGACCCTGTACCCCGTGACCGTCAGCCTTCCGCTCGTCGTCGTCCTCGGCTTCTTCGCCTGGGCGGCCGTCAAGTACCTCGGCGTCCGCATCTGGATCGTCGTCCTGATCACTCTCTTCGGCTTCTGGCTCTCGCGCACCTTCCTCGCCCCCGCCATCGAGTCCGGCACGCGCTCCGGCGTGACCGTCATAAACGGCCAACACATCTAGACGAGTAGACAGGAGATCACTGCCGTGTTCCTGCCCAAGTACCCGGACAACCCCACGCCGCCGCCCGCACACACCCACGCCCCGACCCACCCGGCCCCCGCCCCGGTCCGGCGCTCGCTCCCGTCGGTGTCCATCGATCAGAAGACCGTCGCGGCCGTCCTCGTCGGCGGAGTCGTCCTCACCGCGCTCCTGGCCGCCGTCGCCGTCACTGCCATCTCGGTCGCCGTCGCCGCCGTAGTCCTGCGCTCTCTGCTCCGCGACCACCACCGCCGCTGACCCTGCGGCCAGACCTCCGGGGCGGCGTGACACAGCCACGTACCCGCCGCCCCGGCGGCCCACCCCTCCCGAAGTGCCCGTCAGAAGGAGAACCGTCATCTTCGCCCGCGCCACCCCGCCCCCTCTCCCGGAACTCAGCAACCTCGCCGCAGGCGGCACCCTGCCCGGTATCCTCCGCCAGCTCTCCGGCCTCGGCGGCTGCACCCACCCGATCCGCCTCGACGGCCACCGCACCGAATACGACGTCGACACCGCCACCGGTGAAATCGGCCGCGTCCTCCACCACCTCGACTCGGGCGACCTCCCGGCCGGCGCACTCCTCGTCCGCTGCAACAACCGCCGCACGACCCGCTGCCCGGCCTGCTCCGAGGTCTACCGGCGCGACACCTTCCAACTGATCACCGCCGGACTGCGCGGCGGCAAGGGCACCCCCGAACACGTCGCCACCCACCCCCGCGTCTTCGCCACCTTCACCGCCCCCGGCTTCGGCCCGGTCCACAACCGCCGCACCGACGGACGCCCCTGCCGCTGCGGCACCCACCACGACCAGGAGGACGAAGCGCTCGGCACCCCGCTCAACCCGGACACCTACGACTACGAGGCCGCCGTCCTCTGGAACGCGCATGCCGGGCCCCTCTGGCGACGCTTCTCCATCTACCTGCGCCGAGAGGTCAGCAAGCGTGCGGGCCTGTCACAGCGTGAGCTCCGCGACCATGCACGCGTCTCGTTCGCCAAGGTCGCCGAATACCAGAAGCGCGGTGCGGTCCACTTTCACGCCGTCATCCGCATCGACGGCCCGACCGGCGGGGACACCCCGCCCCCGGCCTGGGCAACCGCCGAGCTGCTGACCGACGCCATCGGCGCTGCCGCGTCCAAGGTCCAGGTCGACGGCCCGACCATCGACGACCGCGCCCATGAGTTCGTCTTCGGCCGCCAACTCGACGTCCGCACTATCCGATCCGCCGACTTCAACGACGGCCAGGAGCTCACCGAACGCGCCGTCGCCGCCTACATCGCCAAGTACGCCACCAAGGGCGCGGAAACCGCCACAGGGGCTCTCGACCGGCCGCTGAAGTTCGTCGCCGAACTCGCCCAGCTCGACATCAGCGAGCACGCCCGCCGCCTGATCCGGACCGCCTGGACCCTCGGCGCACGCAAGGACCTCGAACACCTCCGCCTGCGCGCCTGGGCCCACATGCTCGGCTTCCGCGGCCACTTCTCCACCAAGTCCCGCCGCTACTCCACCACCCTCGGCGCACTCCGCGACGCGCGCGCCGAATGGCGACGAGCACAGGCAGCAGCGGTTACCGACGGCATCACCACCTCCGGAAATCCGGAGGTGACCACGACCCTCGTCCTCGCCCACTGGGTCTTTGCCGGAACCGGCCTCTCCGACGCCGAAGCCTGGCTCGCCGCGTCCATCGAACCCGCCCCTGGAACCGAAGGAGAACCCACCCGTGGCTAGCCGACGCCTCGCCCTGGCCGACGTGGCCACCGAACCGCGCACCCTGCCCTCGCGGTACCTGACCCCTGACGACCTGGTGGAGATGTTCGAGTTGCCCAGCGTCGAGACGGTCTACCAGTGGCGACGTAAGCGCACCGGGCCCCGTGGATTCCGCGTCGGCCGGCACCTGCGCTTCGACCCGGCCGACGTGCGGGCCTGGGTGGACTCCCGGCGTGAGGGAGCGGCTGCCTGATGGCCGGACACATCCAAGACCGCTGGTACAAGTCCGAGGTCGGCCCGGACGGCAAGGCCCGCAGAGTGAAGAGCGAACGCTATGGCTCGGGTGCGCGCTACCGCGCGCGGTACGTCGGTCCGGACGGTACGGAGAAGTCCAAGAGCTTCCCCGACAGACAGAAGCGGCTTGCTGATCAGTGGCTCGCGCACACCGAAGCGGACATGGCACGCGGGCAGTACATCGACCCGCGTGCCGCTCGGGTCACGTTCCAGCAGTACGCCGAGACGTGGGTATCCACCCAGGGAGCCGACCCGAACACCCAGGCTTCGATGGAGTCACAGCTTCGGCTGCACGCCTTCCCGTACTTGGGATCGCGCCCGCTCGGCTCCTTCCAGCCTGCGCACGTCCGTGACTGGGTGCGGCAGCTGAGCGAGAACGGCATCCGGGGCTCGTACGCCCGCACCATCTACTCCAACGTGCGTGCCGCCCTCAGTGCGGCCGTGGATGACGGGCACCTTCCCCGGAATCCGTGTGCGGCTCGATCGGTCCGGCCGCCGACCGTCGATGACAGGCGCGTCGCTCCCTGGACACCGGAACGGGTCTTCGCCGTCCGGGCCGGCATGCCCGAGCGGTTCCGGGCCATGGTCGACCTGGGTGGCGGCTGCGGCCTGCGGCAGGGCGAAATCCTCGGTGTGGCCGTCGACGCGATCGACTTCGAGTCGGACACGCTCCACGTGGTCCAGCAGCTCAAGCTGAGCCGAAGCAAGGCCGTCTTTGCCCCGCCCAAGGGTGGCAAGCTCCGGGACGTGCCGCTTCCCGGGCCGGTCGCTGATGCCCTGCGGGCCCACATGAAGCGGTTCCCACCGGTCGACATCACCTTGCCGTGGAAGGTGGCGGACGGGCCTCCGGTGACCAAGCGGCTGATCTTCACCGGGCCGCGCGGTGGTCACGTCTGGCGGACGTCCCTCAACGAGGAGGCGTGGAAGCGGGCGCTGGCCTCGGCTGGAGTGATCCCCGAGCGGAATCAGGGCCAGCCGTACGCCGAGTCCCGCGAGAACGGCATGCACGCGCTCCGCCACTTCTACGCCTCGGTGCTCCTGGACGCCGGAGAGAACATCAAAGCCCTGGCCGAGTACCTCGGCCACTCTGATCCCGGTCTAACGCTCCGGGTGTACGCGCACCTCATGCCGTCCAGCCAGGAACGGACACGGAAGGCAATTGAAAGTACCTACGGGAAGGGCGATCCACTCACGGATCAAAAGGAGAAAGCAGAACGCGTAACCAGGAAAGCGTAACCGAAAACCAAATCCCCTTCCCTTGCAAGGAAGGGGATTTTCTAACTGACGGAAAACAACATTCCGAATAGCAACGCGGCGCAGAGCCGCAGAATGCGGCACAGGACCGCAGGATGCGGCACAGGACCGCAGGATGCGGCACAGGACCGCAGGATGCGGCACAGGAGACTCCTGGAAAGATTGGAGAGACTTGAAAGTCTCCAAGAAATATTGGAGCGCTCTTGCTGTCCACGGCCGTGGACGCTTCGTCCATGCGAACGAACAACGCGGCATTTAGCTGCACGTTTGTCTGCCGCGCGATGACTGTGGGAAAGTTCCAGCGGCATGCGAATACCGCCCGGGCATGGGCGGCATTCGCCTCCTTTGCCACGCCCAAGAAATCACGTTGCGAAGTGAACCGAGCACAGCTGGAGGGCTTCATGGTCCCACGCGTCGGCGTGACCGTCGACATCCACCCCCGTGACTTGCCGCTCGCGCTCATCGGCACGGCCGGCGGTGCACTCGCCCTCTGGGCCGAGGCTCCCGCCGAGGTCGCCGTCCCCGTCGCGCTGCTGATCGTCCTCGACATCCGGGTCCGCCGCTGGCGTCGTCACACCTGACGGCCCAGGGACGGCCCAGCCCCACCAAAAAGCCCCCGGCCTGCCAAGAAACCGCAGGTCGGGGGCTTATCAGCGTCGCGTTACTTCTTCTTGCCCTGGTTCTTGACTGCCTCGATTGCGGCCGCTGCTGCGTCCGGGTCGAGGTAGGTGCCGCCTGGGGTGAGGGGGTTGAAGTCTGCGTCGAGTTCGTAGGACAGGGGGATGCCCGTCGGGATGTTCAGGCCCGCGATGTCGGCGTCGGAGATGCCGTCGAGGTGCTTGACCAGAGCGCGGAGCGAGTTGCCGTGGGCGGCGACCAGGACCGTGCGGCCGGACAGGAGGTCCGGGACGATGCCGTCGTACCAGTACGGGAGCATGCGGACGACGACGTCCTTCAGGCACTCCGTGCGGGGGCGGAGTTCCGGCGGGATGGTCGCGTAGCGGGGGTCGGCGGACTGGGAGAACTCCGAGTCGTCGGCCAGCGGCGGGGGCGGGGTGTCGTAGGAGCGGCGCCAGAGCATGAACTGCTCCTCGCCGAACTCCGCCAGGGTCTGGGCCTTGTCCTTGCCCTGGAGGGCGCCGTAGTGGCGCTCGTTCAGGCGCCAGGAGCGGTGGACCGGGATCCAGTGGCGGTCAGCGGCCTCCAGGGACAGCTGGGCCGTGCGGATCGCTCGCTTCTGGAGCGAGGTGTGGACCACGTCGGGCAGGAGGTCGGCATCCTTCAGGAGTTCGCCACCGCGGACCGCCTCCTTCTCGCCCTTCTCGTTGAGGTTGACGTCCACCCAGCCGGTGAACAGGTTCTTCGCGTTCCATTCGCTCTCGCCGTGGCGGAGGAGGATCAGCTTGTACGGTGCGTCGGCCATGAGTATGAGCGTAATCCACCGCTCCGATCCGTTGTGCGCCCCCTCGTACTGCGGACGCGCCCCCTCCCGATTGACCGGATCTGTTAATTGAGTGGCCCGGCTCTCCTCCCTCCTCGTAAGTTCTGGCTGCCGTCTGCGCCACTTACATTCTCGGGGGATCCGCCATGCCTGCCGCTGTCGCCGTCCTCAGACGTGCCGTCCGTGAGAGCGTCTCCGGGCTGCCCCGGGAGTTCTGGTGGCTGTGGACCAGCACGCTCGTCAACCGGCTCGGCGGGTTCGTCGCCACCTTCATGGCGCTGTACCTGACCCTCGACCGCGGGTACTCCGCCTCCTACGCCGGGCTCGTCGCCTCGCTGCACGGGCTGGGCGGGGTCGTCTCGTCGCTGGGCGGCGGGGTCATGGCGGACCGGCTGGGGCGGCGGCCGACGCTGCTCGTCGCGCAGACCTCCACCGCCGCGGCCGTCGCGCTGCTCGGGTTCGTGGAGCATCCGGTCGCCATCGCCGGCGTCGCCTTCCTGGTCGGGATGGCCTCCAACGCGTCCCGGCCGGCCGTGCAGGCGATGATGGCCGACATCGTGCGGCCCGAGGACCGGGTCCGCGCCTTCTCGCTCAACTACTGGGCCATCAACCTCGGGTTCGCCGTCTCCTCCATGGCCGCCGGGTTCATCGCCGAGGTCAGCTACCGGGCCGGGTTCCTCCTCGAGGCCGGGATGACGTTCGCGTGCGCGGTCGTCGTCTTCCTCAAGCTGCCCGAGTCCCGGCCCGTGCGGGCGGACAAGGCCGTGGCGGAGGACTCCGTGGGGCTCGGGACCGTGCTGCGCGACAGGCGGTTCATGGGCGTCGTCGGACTGTCCTTCCTCGTCGCGCTCGTCTTCCAGCAGGGTTCCGTGGGGCTGCCCGTGGCGATGGGCGCGGCCGGGTTCACGCCGGCCGACTACGGCGTGGCTATCGCCGTCAACGGTGTGCTGATCGTCGCGTTGCAGATCCCCGTCACCCGGTTCATCGAGCATCGGGATCCGCGACGGCTGCTGGTCGTCTCGTCGGTCCTCGCGGGGTACGGGTTCGGGCTCACCGCGTTCGCCGGGTCGGTCGGGGTCTTCGCGCTGACCGTCTGCGTGTGGACGCTCGCCGAGATCGTCAACGCGCCGACCCAGACCGGGCTCGTCGTCCGCCTCTCCCCCGCGCACGGCCGCGGCCGCTACCAGGGCATGTACACGCTCTCCTGGGCGGCCGCCGCTCTCATCGCCCCGGTGATGTCCGGCTTCGTCATCGACCACTTCGGCGCGGAGTGGCTGTGGGCGCTGTGCGCGGTCGTCGGGACGGCGGCGGGGATCGGGTACGGGGTGCTGATGCGGCGCCTGCCGGGCGAGGAGTCCGGCGAGGACGGTGGCTTCCGCGGCGAGGACGATGACTTCCGCGGCGGCGACGGTCGTTCGGCCGGGGTCAAGTCCTCGGTAGGGGCCGGCTGACCCCCTGCCGCTCCCTCACGGGTGCATCCGTGCGCCCTTCAGCACCTTGTCCACCGCGTTCCTCGGGCCGTACACCGCCAGGCCGACCAGGTCCAGTTCCGGCGTGCGCACCGCCCGTACCGCCGCGCGGTTGTCGCGGTCGTTGCCGGTGGCGAAGAGGTCGCCGGTGAACACCGCGCGCGGGAGGGAACGGGAGAGCACGCGCGCGTGGGCCGCGGTCAGCGTCTCCTTGGTGCCCTCGAAGACGAGTACCGGCTGGCGGAACATCGGGAGGTAGCCGACGGCGTCCGCGTCCTCGTAGGGCTCCCCGATCACCTCGGGGACGGTCGTGCCGAGGCCGCTGACCAGGAACGCGGTGACGTTCAGGCGCTGCCAGGTCTCCAGGTCCTCGCGCAGCAGGACGGCGATCTTCGTGTCGAAGCGCAAGGGGTCGGTGCTTGTGCTCGTGCTCGTGCTCGTGCTCATGACGTGAGACTGCCGTTCGTTCCGCGGTCCCGTCTTGTACGTTCTTTGCATGGCAGTCCGGCAGGAAGTCTCCGCCTGGCGTCCGGCCGTCCGGGGCGTCGCCGAGGTCTTCCACGCCTACTTCACCGGGTACGCGTACCCGATGCACGTCCATGAGGCGTGGACGCTGCTCATCGTCGACGACGGCGCCGTACGGTACGACCTCGACCGGCACGAGCACGGGACGCCGCACGACACGGTGACCCTGTTGCCGCCGCATGTACCGCACAACGGCTCGCCGGCCACCGCGCAGGGCTTCCGCAAGCGGGTCCTGTACCTCGACTCCGGGGTGCTCGACGAGGAACTGATCGGGGCCGCCGTCGACGCGCCCGACCTGCGCGATCCCGTGCTGCGGCGGCGGGTCGGGCAGTTGCACTCCGCGCTCGCCCGGCCCGGCGACGAGTTGGAGGCCGGCAGCCGGCTGACGCTGATCGGCGAGCGGCTGCGGGATCACTTGTCCTCCCCTGCGCGCTCCCCTCTGCGGGCCCGGCGGCGCCCCGATCCCGCGCTCGCGCGCCGGCTGCGTGAGCTGCTGGACGAACGCGTCGTCCAGGGCCTCGCGTTGGAGGAGGCGGCCGCACTGGTGCAGGCCCATCCGGCCCATCTCGTACGGGCGTTCAGCGCCGCGTACGGGATCGCGCCGCACCAGTACCTCACCGCCCGCCGCGTCGATCGCGCCCGTCGGCTGCTGCTCGACGGAACGCCGCCGGGCGCCGTCGCGGTGGCGGCCGGGTTCTACGACCAGGCTCATCTCACCCGGCATTTCCGGAAGTTGGTGGGGGTCACGCCGGGACGGTACGGAGATCGACGGAAGGCCTCCGTCCGGTGATCGACGGCCGCTAGCGTCGTTGCCATGGACATGAACCCAGAGATGAAACCGCTTCGCGTCCGGCGGATCTCGGTCGCCGTCGCGGGGGCGGCGACCCTGGTCGCGCTGAGCGTCGGAGTCGCCCTCGCGGCCGACTCGGCGGACGACGATCCCGTCCCCGTGCCGAGCGCGTCCGTGAGCGCGACGGGCACCGAGGTGACGAGCGACCCCGGGGGCACCGACGGCGGGGGCAGC
This sequence comes from Streptomyces sp. NPDC001858, assembly GCF_053594615.1. Classification (NCBI taxonomy): domain Bacteria; kingdom Bacillati; phylum Actinomycetota; class Actinomycetes; order Kitasatosporales; family Streptomycetaceae; genus Streptomyces; species Streptomyces sp. NPDC001858. Next base: position 93,826 of record NZ_JBSFEV010000035.1, on the reverse strand, counting down.
GGAGGCACCGACGGCGGGGGCAGCGTGGGCGTCACCGACGGCTCCACCGGCGGCGAGGACCCGGACGCGTCCGAGAGCCCGTCCACGCCCACCACACCGCCGATCGACCTGGCCGAGATCAACCGGCGCATCACCGAGCTCGACGCGAAGGTGGACGAGCTGCCCACCAAGGAGGATCTGGCCGACGCCCTGCGGGCCTTCGCCGACCAGCTCGACCCGTCCACCCCGCCTTCCACCGCCCCCACGACCCCCACCGATCCGGACGACCCGTCCTGACCGGTCTCGACCGGTCCTGACCGGCCCTGACCGGTCCGCCATGAGGATCAGTCCGTCGGGCGCTGTGTCAGGTGGGCGAACGCGTCCAGGTTGCGGGTCGGCTCGCCCCGGGAGACGCGCCACTCGTACTCCCGGCGGATGGCGCTCGCGAAACCGAGCTCCAGGAGGGTGTTGAACGCGCCGTCGGCGGCCTCCAGTACCTGGCCCATGAGCCGGTCGATCTCGTCGGCGGTGATCGCGGCGAGGGGCAGGCGGGCGGTGACGTAGACGTCGCCGAGCCGGTCGACGGCGTAACTCACGCCGTACAGCTTGAGGTTGCGCTCCAGGAGCCAGCGGTGGACGCCGGACTCGTTCTCGTCCGGATGGCGGACGACGAAGGCGTTCAGGGAGAGGGAGTGGCGGCCGACGATGAGCGAGACGGTCGTCCTGAGCTTGCGGGTGCCGGGCAGCTGGACCACGTAGTTGCCGGGCGCGGGGCTCTCCCACCCCAGCTCCGCGTCCTTCAGGAAACCCTCGACGACCTGCGCGGTCGACCGCTGCGCCTCACCCATGCTCGGAGCGTACGCGACGGCGGTGGGACTGGGTCGCGGCGGCGTAGACGTCGGCGGTGGCGGCGGCCGCGGTGTCCCAGCCGAAGGACTGGGCGTGCGCGGTGGCCGCCGCGCCCATGCGGTCGGGGAGTTCGGGTCCGTCGGCGAAACGCTCGAGCACGCGCGCGTAGCCGGCCGGTTCGTGGCCCTGCACCAGGAAGCCCGTCTCGCCGTCCCGGACGGCCACCGGGAGTCCGCCGACCGCGGCGGCGAGCACCGGGGTGCCGGCCGCCTGCGCCTCTATGGCGACCAGGCCGAAGGACTCGCTGTAGGAGGGGACGACGAGCACGGAGGCGGCCCGGAACCAGTCCGCGAGCTGGTCCTGGCCGACCGGCGGGCGGAACCGTACGACGTCCGCGATGCCGAGCCGCGCGGCGAGCTTCTGCAGCCCTTCGGGCTTGGCGAGGCCGCTGCCGCTGGGTCCGCCGACGATCGGCACGACGAGGCGGGAGCGGAGCTCGGGGCGCTCGTCGAGCAGGACGGCGACCGCGCGCAGCAGGACGTCCGGAGCCTTCAGGGGCTGGATGCGGCCCGCGAAGAGGGGGATCAGGGCGTCCTGGGGGAGGCCGAGCCGGGCGCGGGCGGCGGCCCGGCCGTCCGCGGGGCGGAAGCGTTCGAGGTTGACGCCGGGGTGCACGACGGCGACCTTGCCGGGGTCGGCGTGGTAGTGCCGGACGAGTTCGTCGGCCTCCTCCGCCGTGTTGGCGATGAGCCGGTCGGCGGCGACGACGATCTGGGTCTCGCCGATGACGCGGGCGGCGGGCTCGGGCGTGTCGCCCTCGGCGAGCGCCGCGTTCTTGACCTTGGCCATCGTGTGCATGGCGTGCACCAGGGGGGCGCCCCAGCGCTGGGCGGCCAGCCAGCCGACGTGGCCGGAGAGCCAGTAGTGCGAGTGGACGAGGTCGTAGTAGCCGGGGCGGTGGCCGGCCCACGCCTGCATCACGCCGTGCGTGAAGGCGCACAGCTGGGCGGGGAGGTCCTCCTTGGCGAGGCCCTCGTAGGGGCCCGCGTCGACGTGCCGGACGAGGACTCCGGGGGCCAGCTCGACGGTCGGCGGGAGGCCGCCGGTGGTCGCGCGCGTGAAGATCTCGACCTCGATGTTGATCGCGGCAAGGCGCTGCGCGAGCTCGACGATGTAGACGTTCATGCCGCCGGCGTCGCCGGTGCCGGGCTGGTGGAGCGGAGAGGTGTGCACGGAGAGCATCGCGACGCGGCGCGGGCGGCGGTGGAGCCTCAGCCGCGAGGGTGCCGCCGTAGAGCGACGCCCGAGCCTGCTGACGTACTGGCTCACGTGGCGTTCCTCCTTGCTGCGGGCATGCCGGAGGAGGGGGTGTGGCCCTCCAGGGGGGTGCAACGCCGGAGCAAGGCGTTCCCATTCCGTCCGGTTTCGAAAATGGGCGGTTTTTGCCTAGCCGTTACCCATTTTCGCTCAACCGTTCGATGCTTTTCCGCGTTGCGGTGCGCTTCTGGGTGCTTCTCTAGGGGCGTCTCCGGGTGCTTCTCTGGGCTGCAACGCGTTGCGAGACGGGTTTGAGTCATGGCTGTGGGCACCGCATACCCTCGCAGGTATGACATCCCGCGCCCCCAACCGCCCCGTGGGCACGGTCACGCGCGGGACGACCAACCCCAACCGGCTGCGCCGCATGGACCGCTGGATCGCCGCCGTCCACGGCGGTGAGCTGCGACGGGCCGCCGAGCCCGTCGCCGTCGACCTCGGCTACGGGGCCGCGCCCTGGACGGCCGTCGAGCTGCTGCAGCGGCTGCGGTCCGTCGCGCCACGCGCGTGTGTCGTGGGCGTCGAGATCGAACCGGCCAGGGTCGCCGCCGCCGAGCCGTACGCGCGCGAGGGGCTGGTCTTCCGGCACGGCGGGTTCGAGATCCCGCTCCCCGCCCCGCTCCCCCAGCGGCCGCACCTCGTCCGCGCCGCCAACGTGCTGCGGCAGTACGACGAGGACGAGGTTGCCGCGGTCTGGGAGCGGCTGTGCGCGCGGCTCGCGCCGGCCGATCCGGCGACCGGGTCGCGCGGCGGACTGCTCGTCGAGGGGACCTGCGACGAGATCGGGCGCCGGCACGTGTGGGTCGCGCTCGGGCCGGAGGGCCCGCGCACGGTCACCTTCGCGACCCGGCTGGGCTCCCTGGACCGCCCCTCGGACCTGGCGGAGCGGCTGCCCAAGGCGCTGATCCACCGCAATGTCCCGGGCGAGCCGGTGCACGCCTTCCTGCGCGACTTCGACCGCGCCTGGGCGGCCGCCGCGCCCTACGCGTCGTACGGCGCGCGGCAGCGGTGGATCCGCGCGGTCCGGGACCTGACGGCGGACTGGCCGGTGGCGGACGGCCCGCGGCGCTGGCGGCAGGGGGAAGTGACGGTGCGGTGGGGGGCGTTGGCGCCCAGGAACTGAGTCACGGTTTCGCCGCGGCCGCCGGGAACGATCCCCATGAGTCGTTCGTCACAATGACGGGGAGATCGTCATCTCGGGGCGGGAGAGAGGGAAGAGCAGAACTGTTCCTGTCGTTCTGTTGTCACCTCTATCGGCACCTCTGTCGTTTTCAGCCGTGACATGACACGATCGCCCGTGCACCGTAAGTTACTGACGGTAAATCAGGGTGGGGGGACGGGGTATGGGAACGGGCAAGCGCGGCCTGCTCGTGGTGGCGGTGACCGTGGTCTGCGCGGTCACCGTGCTGGGGATGCCGGGCACGGCGTTCGCCAGTCCGAGCCCCAGCCCCGCACCGTCGTCGGCGGCGGGGGGCACCGGATCGACGCTCCCCTCGACTGCGACCAACAAGGACCTCGAGGCCGTGCGCACCCAGCTCGAAGCGCTCTACCACGACGCCGCGGTCGCCACCGACGCCTACAACGCGGCCGAGGAGGCGGCGAAGACGCAGTCCGCGCAGCTCGTCGAGCTGGCCACGAAGATCGTCGAGGGCCGGGAGAAGCTGGACGACCTCAAGGACCGCGCGGGCGCCGCGGCCCGCTCCCAGTACCGCACCGGGGGCCTGCCGGACGAAGCGCAGCTGATGCTGAGCGACAGCCCGACCGAGTTCCTGAACGGCGCCGGCCGGGTGCTCCAGGGCGAGCGCGCGACCAAGGGCCTGCTCAGCGAACTGACCCGCACCCAGGAGGACTTGGAGCAGTACTCCAAGGACGCCTCGGCGCAGTGGCAGCAGCTGGAGGCGGGCCGCAAGACGAAGGCGGCGGCCCAGAAGAAGATCGAGACGCAGATCGCGGCGGCCGAGAAGCTCGAGTCCCGGCTGGAGAAAGAGGACAAGAAGCGCCTCGAACAACTGGAGGCGCAGGCCGCGCAGCAGGCGCAGACCGCCTGGCTGAGCACCGGCGTCCTCACCGAGATCAACAGCTCGGCGACCGCGCAGGGCACGAAGGCCGTGCAGTACGCCACCGCGCAGATAGGCAAGCCGTATGTGTGGGGCGCCGAGGGCCCGGACTCCTTCGACTGCTCCGGGCTCACCTCCGAGGCCTGGAGGAGCGCCGGGCAGGCGATACCGCGCACCTCGCAGGAGCAGTGGAATCAGCTGCCGCACATCGCCGTCGCGGACATGCGCCCCGGCGACCTGATCGTCTACTTCGACGACGCCAGTCATGTCGCGATGTACGTGGGCGACGGCCTGATCGTCCACGCCCCGCGCCCGGGCCGGACGGTCACGCTCGCGGGCGCGGGCTCGATGCCGATACTCGGAGTGGTACGACCGGACGCGTGACCTCGCCCACGTGACCGAACGCACCCCGCCCGGCCTCCCAAACGCCGGGCGGACGTGACGTTCGTCATCCTCACTCCGCTTCCGCCCTGCCCAACTGCGGTACAAAACGCGGCATATGACAGTGGCGAGAGATCAAGCCGCGCGCTTCACGCCATTCCGTTGCGACGCCTTCTGCCGCTATGGTCCCGGTCGGTGGGTCGAGGTCCCTCGTCCCCGCCATGCCCTCGGGGGGAGGGAAGGAACCCAAGACGATGCCCGTACCCGTGCCGCGGCAGAGAGCGATCCCGGCCGTGGAGTGTGGTCAGGCGCAGGCCTCGCCCGCAGTCGACGGCCCCTCCAAGGACGAGACCGGCCGCAAGGCAGCAGTAAGTGACAAGGAAGAGACCCGCAGCAAGGACGGGGCCCTCAGCGAGGAAGAGGTCGACAGCAAGGGAGAGGCCGGTGGCGACGAGGTGACAGCGGCGACGACGGCGACGGCGACAGCGGCGGCGACGACCACGGCCGAGAACGACGCCGGGCTCGGCTCTACGCTCGGTCCTGCACTTGACCCTGCGCTCGACCCCACGCATGACGCCCCGCTCAACGGCGTGGGCCATGCGCACATCACCCTCACCCTGCTGCTGATCGAGGACGACCCCACGGCCGCGCCGATCGTGCGTGACCTGCTCGACGCCGACGGCAAGCCGATCCGGGTGCGCACCGCGCGCAACCTCACCGAGGCCGAGCGGCTGCTCACCGACGACGTCCACTGCATCCTGCTGGACCTCGCGCTGCCCGCGCCGGGACGGTCGTCGGCCGCGGCCACCTCCGGTGACGAGCTGGCCGTCCTGCGGCATGTGCTCCGCCTCGCGCCCCGGCACGCCGTGCTCGCGCTCACCGCGTCCGGCGACGCCGAGCGCGGCGCCGAAGCGGTGCGCGTCGGCGCCCAGGACTACCTCTACAAGGACGAGCTGGACAGCCGGCTGCTGAACCGCGCGATCCGTTACGCGGTGGAGCGGAAACGTTCCGACACGGCCGAGCGGCGGCTCGCCGAGGGCAAGCTGCGCGCACAGGAGAACGCCCGTCTGGAGCGCGGGCTGCTGCCCACGCCCCTCCTGGAGGGCTCCCCGCTGCGCTTCGCCGCCCGCTACCGCCCGGGCCGCTCGCGTGCGCTGCTCGGCGGCGACTTCTACGACACCGTCCGCACGCCGGACGGCACCGTGCACGCCATGATCGGCGACGTCTGCGGGCACGGCCCGGACGAGGCGGCGCTCGGCGTGGAGCTGCGCATCGCCTGGCGGGCGCTGACCCTGGCGGGGCTGTGCGGGGACGAACTGCTGAACACGCTTCAGCAGGTGCTGGAGCATGAGCGCGACGACGACGAGATCTTCGCGACGCTGTGCACGGTGGACATCGCGCCCGACGGCCGCCGGGCCGGCCTGTGCCTGGCCGGTCACCCGGCGCCGCTGATCGCCCGCCCGGACCGGCCCGCGAGCCTGCTGCCGTACGACAACAACGGCCCCGCTCTCGGCCTGCTGCCGGGAGCCCGCTGGCCGCGGACGCAGGTCGAGCTGGGCGCGGAGTGGAGCCTGATGCTGTACACCGACGGCCTGATCGAGGGGCGGATCGGCGAGGGCCGGGAACGGCTGGGCCAGGACGGCATGCTGGAGATGATCCGCCGCCAGCTCTCCGAGGGGTTGGGCGGCGAGGCGTTGCTGCGGGCCGCGGTGAACGAGGTGCGGCAGCTGAACGGGGGCGAGCTGACGGACGACGTCGCGGTGGTGTTGCTGGACCGGGTTCCGTAGCGGCGGGTGCCTTCGGCGATCGGCGGTGCGGTAGCCGCCGTGCGGCGGTGCACCGTTGCCGAGTGCGGCGCCGTTGGGGCGGGTCGCGCCGTTCCCCGCGCCCCCAAGATACGGAAACCCGCCGTGGGACCGTCCGTCGTCGGCCGGCTGCCGCGCCGTTGGGGCTGATCGCGCCGTTCCCGCGCCCCCCAAGATGCGGAAACCCGCCGTGGGACCATCCGTCGTCGGCCGGCTGCCGCGCCGTTGGGGCTGATCGCGCCGTTCCCCGCGCCCCCGAAATACCCGCCGTGGGTCGGCTAGCGGCCGCCGTTGTAGGGGCCGTAGGGGCCGTCGCTGCTGCTGCCGCCGCCTCGGCGGCCGGGCCAGCCTCCGCCGCCGCCGCCCGAGACCTGCCTCAGGGCGGGGCGTACGTCCACGAAGAAGACGATCGTGGCGACGAGGCCCGCGAGCTGCAGGAAGAGCATCGGCACCAGCAGGTTCACCGCGACCGTGATGCCGAGGATGATCAGCCAGAAGCCCTTGGTCTTCTTGTCGGCGGCCCGGTACGCGTCGTCACGGAACAGAGCGGCCATCACCAGTGCCGCCACAGCGAGAACCAGCATGGCTAGGTAGAGCAGCCACACCAGGCCCGCGAAGCCTTCCATCAGCACAACGTCCACCACCCGACTCGACGTGTCTCGACTCGCTCTTGCTTACGCGCTTGCTTACGCGGTCACCGTACCCGCAACCGCGCTCCCCCTACCCGAACAACGGGCCGGGCACCCGATCAGTGCCCGGCCCGTGACTTTATGTCGCTGTCTGCCGTGTCCGTCCCGGCGGTCGATATCACTTGGTGGGCGGCGTCGTCTTCTTCGCGGTCGCGGTGCCGGAGCCCGTACCGGTGCTCGTGCCGGTGCTCGTGCCGGTGCCGGATGCGGTGCTCTTGCGGGCGGCCGGCGCCTTCTTCACGACGGGCTTCTTCGCCGGGGCGGGCTCGGACTTGGCCTCGGCCGCGGCGGGCTTCGGCGTCTCGGTCGCCTTGACCTCGACCGGCTCGGTCTTGGGCTCGACGGCGATCGCCAGCTCCTCGATCTCCTCGGCGGCCTCGCCACGCCAGGTCTTCACGGCCTGCTCGCCGTGCTCGGCGACCTTCTCGTAGGTCTCACGGGCCTTGACGGCGTACTCGGCGGCGACGCCGACACCGCGCAGCGCGAGGTCCTGGGCGGACTCGCCGAGCTTCTTCAGATCGGCGTCGAGGGTGCTGCCGAGCTTCTTGATGTCCCCGTCGAGGGTGCCGATGAAGTCGGTGACCTTGGTCTGGAGGGCTTCCTGCGCCTCCTTGGCCTTGGCGCTCGCCTCCTTGGCACGGGCGCCGGCCTTTTCCTGCACGGCCTTGGGGTCGGTGTTGCGGACGGCCTCGAAGCGGGCCGGAGCCTCGGTGCGCAGCTGCTCCACCAGACCCGGCACCTTCTTCGCCTGCTGGAGGGCCAGATCGGCGGTGCCTGCGGCGAAGTAGAAAGGAGTCGGGTCGCTGAAGGTCTTGCGCAGGTCGTCGGTGATGGCCATGGTGAAGGTCCTCCCGGATTCACGTTCGTCGTATGTGTCGCTGTGCGCCGAGTACGTCGAGTACATCGTCTTCGGCTGAGGGTCCTGCGGGTCCGCAGCGGGGCGGCCGGTCCCCTGGTCCGGTCAATCGGCCGTCTGCTGCGGATCGGCGTCGCTCTCCTGAGCCGTCTGCCGCTGATCGGCGTCACTCCCGATCTCGAACCCGTTCTCCTTGCGGAAGGACTCGTAGATCTGGAGCAGCGCCTGCTTCTGCGCCTCGGTCAGCGTGGGATCGGCGAGGATGACCGCTCGGGTCTCGACCTCGTCCCGGTCCCGCTCCGCGTCGAGAATGCCGGCCCGCACGTACAGCGTCTCGGCGGAGATCCGCAGCGCCTTGGCGACCTGCTGCAGCACCTCCGCGCTCGGCTTGCGCAGCCCGCGCTCGATCTGACTGAGGTACGGATTGGACACGCCGGCGGCATCGGCGAGCTGCCGCAGCGACAGCTGCGCGTTGCGCCGCTGCTCGCGCAGATACTCACCGAGATTGCCGACGTTGAGCGATGCCATGCCTTCACCATGCACCACCCGCGCTAACTATTGCAAGCACCTGCTTGCAAAAGTGTGTCGCGCCCCGCACGACCGGAGGTGTAGCCGAGCATGGCCTGCATCGTGGCGAGGGTGGCCAGTTCGGCGTCGCTCAGGCGGGGCGTAATGCCGACCGGCGGGCGCCATGGCGCCAGGTGGGGATACTCCTTCAGCGTGTCGTCGGTCGTTGCATAGTTCTCGTCTCCGCAGGCACCCCTTGGACCGCACCACCAGGAGGAACCAGTGTCATACCGGCAACTGCTCACCCCCGAGGAGAAGCTCGCCGACGCGAAGAAGCTGTTGAGCCTCCCGCGTATCGTCGTGATCTGCGGCTCCACCCGCTTCATGGCCGAGATGAACGAGGCCGATCTGCGGGAGACCAAAGCCGGAAAGATTGTCGTCAAACCGGGCTGTGACATGAAGTCGCCGCATGAACTGTGGTCCGATCCTGTCGAGGCCGAGGCGCTGAAGGTTCGACTCGACGATCTGCACCGGGCGAAGATCCGGCTCGCTGATGAGGTGCTCGTAGTCGGCGACTACATCGGCGACAGCACCCGGGCCGAAATCGCCTACGCCCGGTCGCTGGGCAAGCCCGTGCGGTTCACGCACCCCGAAGTCGACCCTGACGCCTGACCGCCCGCTGCCACCTCGACAGCCAGGGCCGGCAGCCCGCCGCCTGGCCGTCTCGCGGTGGCTTCGGCCGCCGCCCACCCCACACCCTCCGCAGGCACCCCTTGGAATCGATCATCTAGCGTTCCGCCCATGACCTCCCTGGGCGCCGGCACCGACGTCAAGGCCGGCATGACCATCCGCTGCCAGGCCAACGCCTTCGTCGACGTCCGGCACTTCCTCGCCGAGGAGTACCGGTGACATCCGGCATGCGCATCACTTGGGTGCTGGGGGCACACGGATGGGCTGACTGCACCCTTGAGGATCACCACGCGAAGGCCGAGCTCACCGCGTCCTGCATCACCAGTGCGCCCGAGGAGTTCCTGACCGCGGTGGCCCGGCTCGTCACGGGGGAGACGGAGACCCGCGTCCAGTTCGAGGCCGAACCGACCGCCTACCGGTGGATCTTCCATCGCGGAGGCGACGACATCTGGATCCGCGTGCTGGAACTGGGCCGGCATCCCCAAGCGCATGGTCCGGACAGCACAAACTGCGAGACGGGACACGGTTTTCCGCTGGGCCCGTCCCCGTGGTCCCGGTGGGGCTAGCGTCGGGGGTGTGATCGTGTGGCTGAATGGCACCCATGGTGCGGGGAAGACGACGACCAGTGGGCTGGTGCAGGAGTTGGTGCCGGATTCTCGGGTGTTCGATGCCGAGAAGGTCGGCGAGACGCTCATGGACATCACTCCGGGGCTGCCCGCGACGGACAACTTCCAGCACTGGCCGCCGTGGCGGCCGCTCGTCGTGGAGACCGCGCGGCACGTACTCGACTACACCGGCGGCACTCTGGTGATCCCGATGACCGTCCTGGTCGAGCAGTACTGGCGTGAGATCAGCTCGGGCCTGGCCGAACATGGCGTGCCGGTACGGCACTTCGTCCTGCACGCCGATCAGGAGACGCTTCGCGGGCGCATCGCGGGCGACACCGTCGTCGGGCCCGACTCCACGTTCCGGCTGAGATATCTGGAGCCCTATGCCGAAGCGGCCCGCACCTGGCTGCACGGTGAGGCCGAGGTCGTCGACACCACGCAGCTCACGCCCGCCCAGGCCGCGCAGCGGATCGCGGAGGCCGTCAGGCTCGGGCCAGTGCGCCGCTGAGTTTGTTGCGGGAGTTGACGTCCAGCTTGGTGAACACCTTGTGCAGGTGCCATTCGACCGTGCGGGGGCTGATGAACAGCTCGGCGCCGATCTCGGAGTTCGTCTTTCCGTCGGCGGCCAGCCGGGCGATCTGCGCTTCCTGCGCCGTGAGGACCTCGCGTACGTCGACCGTGCGCTGCCGCACCGACTCGCCGGTGGCCAGGAGCTCGCGGCGGGCGCGCTCGGCGAAGGCGGTCGCGCCGAAACCGCGCAGCCGCTCGTAGGCGGTGCGCAGGTGCTCGCGCGCCTCGACGCGACGGTTCTCCCGGCGGAGCCACTCGCCGTACACGAGGTGGGTGCGGGCGAGGTAGACGGCGACCCGGCTGCGCCCGAGGTGCTCGATGGCCTCGCGGTACAGCCGGTCGGCGGCCGGACCTTCGCTGAGCAGTGCTCGGGACCGGGCCACGACGCCCAGGCTCCAGTCGGTGCCGCTGGCTTCGGCCTGTTCCTCGAGCCGGTGCAGGGCCGCCGTGGCCGCCTCGGGGGCGTCGCTGCGGGCGCCCGCCTCGACCAGCTCGAAGAGGGCGAAGCCGAAACCCGCCAGTTCCTCGTGCTCCCATGCCCGTTCGGCCCTGGCCAGGGCGTCCTGGTAGTGGCCCAGGCCGTTGTACAGCACCGCGATCAGGTAGTTACCCATCCCGACCGCTCGCCCCTCGCCCCAGGACGTCGCGTCCCGGACCCGGCCGTCGATCCACTCCGCCACCCGGACGTCGTCGCCGCGCCAGACCAGGAGGAACGCCTTGGCGTACCCGAGGGGCGAGTTGCCGGTCACCTCCGTCATGGTGTCGGACTCGTCGATCAACGCCGAGGCGAGGTCGAACTCCCCTGCATGCACATGCTGGACGGCGCGGTAGGAGAGGGCCAGGGGAAGGAAATTGAGCGCGCCGGTCTCGCGGGCCGCCCGGACCGCGCGGGTGGTCAGTTCCTGGCAGGTCTCGTCGTCCCACATGTCGCTGGCGACCAGCCACGTCAGCCAGAGCCAGCGCATGACGTCGTCCTCGCCTCGTTCCGCGGCCTGCCGGAACGCCCGCAGCGCGCGCTTCAACGGCGGCGCGCCCTGGACGTAGTCCTCGGTGAACCGCGTGGCCAGGCCGTCGAGGAGGAGGTCGGTCAGCAGCGGAGGCTGCGGGGCGGGCGGGGCGGCTCGGGCGGCCTCGGCGACCTCCCGCAGTCTGGCGTTGCCGCTGAGCCGGCCGGCGATGACCGCTGCTCCGATCGCTTCGAGATACGCCTCGCGCGACTGGCCCTCGTCGACGCGTTCCAGTCGGCCGGCCGCTTCGAGCAGCAGCGGCAGGGCCTGGCCGCCGCGTCTGCGGGCGAAGACGATCTGGCCGCGGAGCCGGATCAGTCGGGCCTGCTGGACCTCGCTCAGCGGGCCCATCTCCGCGGCGGCGAGGAGTTCGAGCGCCGTGTCGGGCGCGCCCGCCTCGAAGGACGCCTGCGCGGCGGCCGCCGCCCGGGTGCCGCGGGTGACCGGATCGGGCGTCAGCTCGGTCGCGCGTCTGAGGAACGCGGCCGCCGCGGCGAGACCGCCGCGGGCCTGGGCCCGGCCGGCCGAGCGCTCCAGTTCGCCCGCCACGGCCTCGTCCGGCTCGACCGCCGCGTGGGCGCGATGCCAGGCGCGGCGGTCCGAGTCGAACTCGGGGTCGGTCGCCTCGGCCAGCGCACGATGCACGTCCCGGCGGTCTCCGGGGTCGGCGGCGCGGTAGGCCGCCGACCGGACCAGCGGATGGCGGAAGCGCACCTGCGCGCCGAACTCGATCAGCCCGGCGGCCTCGGCCGAGGCGGCCGCGTCCGGTGCGATGTCGAGCTGCTCGGCGACCCGCCGCAGCAGCGGCACGTCCCCTACCGGCTCGGCGGCCGCGGCGAGCAGCAGCCGTTGGGCCGCGTCCGGTAGCGAAACGATTCTCCGCAGGAAGCTCTGCTCGATCTGACTCGCCAGCGGACGGGCGTCCGGACGCCCGAACCCGCCGGCCAGCTCCGCGGCGGTGGATCCGCGCGTCAGTTCCAGCAGGGCCAGCGGGTTGCCTCGGGTCTCGGCGACGATCCGGTCCCGGACCCGCTCGTCCAGCCGCCCGGGGACCACCGAGTCCAGCAGTTCACGCGCGTCGTCCTCGCGCAGTCCCCGGATCACGAGCTGCCGCAGGGCCACCCAGTGGTCGTCGACCGGAGCAGGCGTCGACGTGCGCACGGCGAACAGCAGCACGACCCGCTCCGCGAGCAGCCGGCGGGCCACGAAGGCCAGCGTCTGCGCGGAGACCCGGTCGAGCCACTGGGCGTCGTCCACGACACAGACGAGCGGCTGCCCTTCCGCCGCCTCGGCCAGCAGGCTGAGCACGGCCAGGCCGACCATGAAGCGGTCCGGGGCGCTGCCCGCGCTCAGTCCGAACGCGATGGCCAGGGCATCACGCTGGGGGCCGGGCAGGCGCTCCAGCTGTCCCATCATCGGCATGCACAGCTGGTGCAGCCCGGCGAACGGCAGTTCCATCTCGGACTCGACACCGGCGACCCGCAGGATCTGACAGCCGGCCGCTCGCTCCACCAGGTACTCGACCAGCGCGGACTTGCCGACGCCGGGCTCGCCGCGCAGCAACAGCACCTGGCTCCGGCCGGCCCTGGCGCCGGACAGCATCCGATCGAGCGCCCCGCACTCGTCGATTCGGCCGCGTAGCCCGCGTTGAGGAGCGCCGCTCGACATCCATCACCACCGCGCAGGTCAACGGGCAGAACCAGACCCTGATCAACTCGGTCGCCCCCATCATGCCCCGCACAAGCGACCCGGACAATCACCAGCCGACCAGCGGAACGCCTCCGGCGACTTGCCGGACGGCCGACCGCGGGGCCCGGCGAGCCCGGCAACCCTGGCGGCCTCGGCGGCCCTCGGTGGAGCCAAGCGAGCCCGGCACCCCCGGCGAGCCCGGCGCCCTGGGCAGATCCCGGCGGAGCCTAGCGACCCCGGCGGAGCCCCACCGAACACCGCCTCGGCCCCACCCCGCACCGCAGTGACCCAGCCCGGCGCAGCCGTAACCTCACCGGGCACCTCCGTGGCCTGGACGGGCACCCCCGTGCCCCGCCAGGCACCCCCGTGACCTTGCCAGACCGCCGTCACCGTTGTGGCCTCGCCAGGCGCCCCGTGGTCTCGCCGGACCACCGTCACCCCGTAATCCCGCCGCGTCACCGGTGTGATCTCGTCGGCCGCCGTCACCGGTCTGGGCTCGCCGGGGGACCGTTGGTGGGGGGGGGTGCCGAGGGTGGGGGTGGGGGGCTTCAGGTTTGGGGCTGGGGGTGGCGGGGCTGGAGGTGGGCGATCAAGGGGGGCATGTCGCCGGCCTGGGAGGCGTCGAGGAAGGCTTCCAGCAGGCCGTCGCGCTGGGTGCGGTCGACCGGGTTGCGGCGTTGGCCGGTGAGATGCCTGCGCGCCCGGAACGCCAGTTGCCGGGCGTTGACCTCGCTGAGTTCCAGCAGCTCGGCGATCTCGCGGAACGGATACTCGAACGCCTCGCGAAGGACGTAGACGGCGCGTTCGACGGGCGTCAGCCGTTCCATGAGCAGTCCGACCGCGAGCTCGAGGGCCTCCCCGCGTTCGGCCTCCCCCTCCGGATCGACGGACGCGAGATCGTGTTCCCGGCTCCATCCCCCGGCGCAGATCTCGCGACGGGCGTGCGCCGAGGTCGCCGCGTTGAGCGCGACCCGGGTGGTGACGGTCACGAGGAACGCGACCCGGTTGCGCACCTGGGCCCGGTCCGCGCCCTGCCAGCGGATCCAGACGTCCTGGACGACGTCCTCGGCGTCGACGGCGCGACCCAGCGTCTGATAGGCGATCTTGAAGAGCAGGCAACGGAGGCTCTCGAACTCCGCTGCCGCCTCGGGCCCGAAGCGAACGGCGGTCGCCGTCGCGCTCCCGGTCGTACCCACTCTCGACGAGCCTCGTTCCGACCCGACGTCGATGCTGGACAAACGCATGACGATCTTCCCCGATCCCGGTGGTCCGGACCGCCGGGACCGGCTCATCGTGCGCCAGAACCCGGCTCAGTGACCTAGCCACCGTCGTCCGGCCCGGGGCCCGGGCGCACCCGTGGAAACCCGGGTGTACCCCCGGGGTCCACCGGGGCCCCACCGTGGACCCCGGGGGCACCTCAAGATCGTTTGCGGGCGGGCGTGCGACCATACCGGCCCAGCCGGTCCGTAGAGGGAGCCCATCAGTGTCGTCGTCCCCGCAGTCGCCTGCCGTGGGCCTGGTCCTGTCCAGCGGGGCGGCCCTCGGCGCGGCGCACGCCGGTGTGCTGCGGGCCCTGGAGGAGGCCGGGGTCGAGATCTCCGTGGTCACCGGGGCCAGTGCGGGAGCGCTGATCGGCGGAGCCTGGGCCGCCGGGGCCGACAGCGAGCGGATCACCGCGCGGCTGCTGCGGGCGCAGTGGGCCGACTTCGGGTCGGCCGCGATCACCCCGCGCCTCGGACTGCTGGACACCACGCCCATGGTCCGCGGCATCGAGCAGATGCTCGGCGACCTGCTGATAGAGGAGCTGCCGACGCGGTTCGGCGCGGTGGTCACGGAGTTGCGGTCCACGACCCCCCGGCTGGTCTCCTCCGGCTCGCTGACCGCCGCCGTGCGGGCCAGCACCGCCGTGCCCGGCCTGTTCCCGCCGGTCCGGCTGGAGGAGGGCGGCTCGCTCTGCGTGGACGGCGCCGTGCTGTCGCCGTCCCCGGTCTGGGCCGCGCACCGGCTCGGCGCCGAACGGGTCATCGCCGTCGGCTTCGGACGCGGCAACACCCGCTGGCGCCGCTGGTTCGAGTCCCGGCCCGATCACCCGGCCCACGGACGACACGCCGACCTGGTCGTCACGATCGACACCGCCGGACACTCCTCCTGGTCGGCCGCCGGGGTCCCGGACCTGATCGACCGGGGGTACCTCGCCGCCCGGGAGGCGCTGGAGAGCTGGACCTGAGCGCTCCGCCAGGCGCTCCGCTAAGCGCTCCGCTGGATGTGCCGCGATGTGCCGTCGTTCCGCTGCGGCGCCGTCGTGGCTGGTCGCACAGTTCCCCGCGCCCCTTCACGGCGCAGTTCCCCGCGCCCCTTCACGGCGCAGTTCCCCGCGCTCCTTCAGGGCGCTGCCAGCCAGTCCGTCACCGCCGCGAAGTCCTCGTCCGTCAGCCCGCGCCGCTGGTCGACGCGGTGCAGGAGGGCACGGCCGGGGTGGTGGGCGGTGACCCAGGCGTGGTCGGCGCGGGTGATCTCGTCGTCGAGCCAGACGAACGGGCGGCCCGCGGCCCACGCGACCAGGAGCGGCGTCTTCCAGTGCACGCCACCACCCGGCGGCTCCGCCTCAGCCCCCTCCCCCTCCTCCGGCCACTCCACCACCGGCAGCGCCGGCAGGCCGAGCCAGGGGGCCAGGACCGTGTTCGCGTCGTCCAGCCAGGTCGTCGCCCACACCAACTCGCAGCCCAGGGCGACCAGTCGGGGGCCGAACGCCGGGTCGAGGCGGGGCAGCAGGGGGTGGGGCGGCGAGTGCGGGGGCGACGGTGGTCCGTAGCGCGGGTAGGGGTCCGTGCCTCCGAACGGGATCAGCGTCCCGTCGACGTCGAGGAAGAGCAGCATCGCCGTACAGGATCACTCACGTTCGTGTTCCGGGCCACCGAAATCGGGGCTGGTGAAGTCCGGGCTGGCATACCTGGGGCGGCCTGGTTCGCCGGGCGAACTCTCGGCGTCCGGGAAGGTGCGGACGACGTGCTGCAGAGAGCCCGGGCCGGGGGACTGCGGGATCCGGGACGCCGACATCCCGGGAGCCGCGAGGGCCTCGCGCAGGAACGGCAGGATGCCGCGCTCCAGCAGGGCCTCGTGCCAAACCTCCCGGGCCCGGGCGACCTCGTCGTCCGCCGGGTCGTGCTGCGTGGTCGGTGCGCGGGCCTCGCGCAGCGCGGTGAGCAGCAGGGCCGTCCCGCCGACGAGGATCGAGGCGGCCGTGATCGCCGCGAAGACCCACCCCGTGGTCAACAGGGGCACGGCGATGGAGGCAGTGGGCACCAACACGTTCAGCAGGTAGCCCACGAGCAGGAAGATCACTGCGGCGGTCCCCGCGAGCACGGGCGTGAGCACCGCCAGCACCGCGCCGAGGCCGGCTCCGTCCGACTCGTCCCGCGCCCCGAGCCGCGCGTGCGCCGCCGGCAATCGGGACGGCACCCGTGCGGTCGGCGCCGCCGGGCGCCCGCGGACGCCCAGCAGCGCGGCCAGCAGCCGTCGTCCCAGGGGCAGGTCCGCCCACCGCTGCCGGTCGGCCGGGCCCGGGCGCACGCCTCCCGCCCGTCCGGCGCCCAGGACTGCCGCGACCGTCCGCCGGCCGAGTCCCGGGTCGGTCTCCGGCGCTTCGTCGCCCACCACCCACCACACCTCGTCGTCCGACGACGGCTGCGCGGAGCGCCGTTCCTCGCGGACCCTCACGTAGTGCTGGTACTCGCTCGCCGCGGCCACCGTGACGAGCGCGGTGGCGTTGAGCGCCATGGTGCGCAGTTGGGCGGGGTTGAGGCGCTGTCCGATGGCGGCCAGTTCGGGGCGGTGCGGCGCTGAGCGCAGGGCCTCGTCGACGAGGCGCTCGTAGTCCGCGCGGTCCTCGGTGAGCAGGTGCTGCGGGACTCTGTTCACGGCCCTGCCCCCCTGCTTCCCGCCGGGGAGGCGCCGGAGAGGCGTGCGGTCATGGCATGCCCTCCTCGCCGATCGCCGGTCCCTGCCGCCATCGTGGCGCGCCCGGGCCGTCGAGGCCAGTGCCCGCCGCGTCGGGGGGATGCGCGGACCGGGGCGGTCCGACGACGTCCCCGCCCGACTCGGGGTGCCGGCCCGGCGCCGGCTCCCCCGGGTGGGCGTCCGCCGCGAGGCCGAAGGCCTGGAGCTCCGCTCCCCGGGCGGGCCGCTCGATCCGGGGCGCCGCCGACGGCTGCCCGAGCGCCGGGCCCGGCACAACCGCGCCAGCGGTCCCGACTGCCCCGGCGGTCCCGACCGTTCCCACCGTTCCGACGACGCCGGCGGGCTCGGTCGGCTCGGCCGGCTGCCGTTCGCCCGTGACCGCCTCGTTCACCGACTGGATGCGGCCGAGTTGGGTGAGCAGCATGGGCGCGGAGATGCCCACGACGAGGGCGGCGTACGCGCCGCTGATCTGGCCCGTGGTGCCGAACAGGACCGCCGCGCCCGCGCCCATCAGACTGTGCACGACGGCCGCGACAGGATCGGCGATCGGGTCGAAGTACCCCTGGAACCGGGGGAGTTCGCCTTCCGTGGCCGCACCGGCGGCCATCGACTGCCGGTGCAGCCTGCGGTCGGCCTGCCAGTCGATGAACCGGGTGTAGACGTCCAGTGCCCCGCGCAGCAGACCGCCGGCCGCTCCCAACACGATCAACGTCGGGACGTCCACGGTCTCCCCCGGGTGGCGCTGACGCCTGGCTTCCAACTTCCGGACACCGCACGAGCGTAGAGCCGAGCGCGGCCCACGGGGAAGGGGTCCTCGGGCTCACCCCTCCCAGGGCAGCTCCCGCTCGTGCACCACGTCCAGCCGCGACACCGCACGGGTCAGCACCACGTAGAGGCGGTTCAGGCCGCGCTGTTCCGCTTCCGCGACGGCCGCGGGTTCGACGGCGACGACGTGGTCGTACTCCAGGCCTTTGGCGAGGGTCGCGGGGACCAGCGTCACGCGGGCGGCCGGGTCGTCCGGGCCGGAGGTCGGGACGCCGGCCGTGGTCAGCGCCTCGCGGACGCCGTCGAGCTGCGCGTCCGCGGCGATGACGCCGATCGAGCCCTCGCGGGCGAGGGCGTCGAGGACGGCGGCGACGACCGCGGCAGGGAGGTCGCCGTCCGCCCGCCGGATGCGCAGTTCGCCGTCCCGGCGCAGCGAGTCCGCGCGGGGGACGTCGGCGTCGAGACGGTCGAGGAGGCGGCCCGCGAGGGCGAGCACGGCGGCCGGGACACGGAAGCCCATGGTCAGGGGGACGATCGTGGCCTCCGGCTTGCCCAGGTGGGCCAGCTGGACCGGCCAGGAGGCGGCCGCCCACGGGGTGGTGCCCTGGGCCAGGTCGCCGAGGACCGTGAGCGAGCCGAAGGGGACCCGGCGGGCGACGGCCCGGCACTCCATCGGGGAGAGGTCCTGGGCCTCGTCGACGACGACATGACCGTAGCCGCGCGGATGGCCGAGGAGGCCGGCGAGCTCGTCGAGGAGGACGAGGTCGGCGGCCGACCAGCGGGCCGACTTCGGGGAGCGGGGCGGGCGCGGCCAGTGCAGGGCGCGCTGCTCGTCGGGGTCCAGGAGGCCGTCCGCCGCGCGGGCCAGCTCCTGCGGGTCCGTGAGGAGGCGGGCCAGCACCTCCTCCGGGCCGGTCTTCGGCCAGAGGGCCTCCACGCACGCGCTCACCGGCCGCGCGCGTTCGAGACGGCGGGTCCAGGCGGCGGGACGCGGCCCGCTCCGGCGTTCGGCCTGCTCCTGGATCCGGCGCACGATCCGGCTGCGCACCCGCTCCCGCCCGGTCTCGTACGGCAGCTGGTCGGCGAGCACTCCGGCGACGATCCGTGCCAGCTCCTGGCCGGTGACCCGCCAGCGGTAGGAGCCCTCCGGGACGGCGAGCGCCTCGACGCCGTCGGCCGTCACCCGGCGGTACAGCGCGCGGCGCAGCACCTCGGCCATCCGGGCGTCGTGTTTGAGGGCGGCGGTGCGGTCGGGGTCCGTTCCGGTGACCGGGTGGCGGCCGATCTCGTCGTGGAGGGTCGACTGCCGTACGCCGGTCTCGCCGAGGGAGGGCAGCACCTCGGCGATGTACGAGAGGAAGGCGCGGTTGGGGCCGAGGATCAGCAGTCCGCCGCGTTGGATGCGCCGGGGATGGGTGTAGAGGAGGTAGGCGGCCCGGTGCAGGCCGACGGCCGTCTTGCCGGTGCCGGGGGCGCCCTGCACGCACACGGACTCGGCGAGGCCCCCGCGTACGAGGTCGTCCTGTTCGGGCTGGATGGTGGCCGCGATGTCCCGCATGGGGCCGACGCGGGGGCGTTCCAGCTCGCGGACGAGGAAGCCGCCGCGGTCCCCACCGTCCCCGTCGCCTCCGACGTCGCCGCCCTGGGACCGGCCGTCCGCCAGGGGTTCGTCCTCCAGGCCGGTGAGGTCGGCGGAGTCGCCCCGGCTGCCGGGCGCCCAGCCGAACCGTCGCCGCACGGCCACGCCCTGGGGGTCGCGGGCGCTCGCCTGGTAGAAGGCGCGGGAGACGGGGGCGCGCCAGTCGACGACGAGGGGCGGGGCGGCCGGGTGCTCGCTGATGCGGAGCCGGCCGATGTGGTGGCCGGGTTCTCCGGTCAGGAATTCCAGCCGGCCGAAGAACAGCGGGCCCTCGGGCAGTTCGTGCAGCGCCTTGGCGTGGCTGCGGAACCGGTAGCCGAGGACTTCGGCGTCGGCGCCGGAGGCGGAGACGTCCTCGCCGGTGACGACCTGGAGGTCGGCGCCCTCGACCATCGCGGCGAAGGCGGCGCGGCAGGCGTCGTGATGGGCGCGCTCTCGGCGCAGGACGGTGGCGAGGTCATCGCCGGCGGCAGGATCGGCGTTGGCGGCGCTTGTGGCGCTGGTGGTGGGGTCGGCGGGCGGCATGCGCCAAGAGTAACGAATAACGTTACCGAGTCACATCTTTTACCGAACATCAGAATTGCTCAGGTGAGCCGCGGCAGCCCCGCGCCCAGCACCGCGAAGGCCCGCTCCGCCGCCGCCACCGCGTCCGCCCGTACGTCCTCCAGCCGCTCCCCCGCCGCGATCCGCCGCCAGTTCTCCTCGGCGAGGATCCGCCGGACGGCGATGATCTGGCCGGCCGCCAGCCGGGCGTCGAGCCCGCCGCCGAGGACTTCGGCGAGGACTTCGGCGAGGGCCTCCTCGGAGCGTTCCAGGTAGCCGTACAGCCGGGCGACCAGGGAGGGCGTGCCGTAGAGGAGGTCGTAGAAGGCGCGGACCGCCGGGTGGTCGTTGAGGCCGGTGACGGGATCGGCGGCGGCCAGTCCGTCGAGGAAGTGCCGGCGCAGCGCGGGCAGCGGCGCGAGCCCCTCGGCCCGCCCGGCGGCGACGACCCGCGCCGCCTCCCCCTCGTGATCGGCGATCCGGTGCAGGACCAGGTCCTCCTTGGCCGGGAAGTACCGGAAGAGGGTCGGCTTGGAGATCTCGGCCGCGGCGGCCACCTCGGCGACGGACACCGCGTCGAAGCCGCGCTCCAGGAAGAGCCGGATGGCGACCTCCGACACGGCCCTGTACATCCGCTGCCGCTTGCGCTCCCGCAGCCCCATCTCACTCATCCCCCGAGCCTACGGCGACCCCTCTGCTGCGCGTGGCGATGTGCGGGGCCCGTCCGGTCCTAGCCCAGCGCGAGGGCCAGGAACGGGTTGGCCGTTCTCGAGACCGGGAGGCCCAGTGAGGCGGTGGCGGCCGCGAGGGTGTCCGCGTAGGAGTCCACGGCGCGGCGGACGTTGGGGGCGTCCAGGCTCGCCCGGGTCGCCAGCCGGTCGAGGTCGATGTACGCGGAGCGGACGATCTCGATCCAGCGGTAGACGGTCCAGTCCTTGTCCCAGTTCGCCGTGTGCTCCTTGGGCAGCTTCGCCTCCCACCGCCCGAACATACGGGTGCGGATCTCCGGCCGGGTCGGCGTCAGATGCATGTGCCGGACCAGGTCGTAGAGCGGATCGCCGACCAGGGCCATCTCCCAGTCGATGACGGTCAGGGCATGGCGGTCGTTGCGGCGCACCAGGTTCCACGGGTTGAGGTCGCCGTGCAGCAGGGCCGGGGCCCGCTCGCTCAGCCGGTGCCGGGAGAGGATCTCGCGCAGCCGCCACTCGTCGGGCAGCCCGAGCGTGCGGGCCAGTTGCAGCGACTCCTTGGGCAGGTCCCGCACCAGGCCGACGAGCTGCTCCTTCAGCCACTCGTAGAAGACGACGTCCCCGGCCTGCGGATCGAGCAGCCGGTGGTCCACGCGGGTCAGTTCGCACAGCTGGTCGACGAGCGCGTCCGCCTCGTGCGGGCGCAGACCGTTCACCGGGTGGCTCGGCGGCTGGTCGACGCGGGTGCCGACATAGGTCTGGATGCTGAACCCGTCGTCCGGGTAGCTCTCGCCCAGCGCCAGCACCCTGGGCGCCGCCACCCGGACGCCCGACTCCTCGATCGCCCGCAGAACGGCGTGCTCGCTCAGGTAACTCGGCTCGCGCCGGGAGACGTTGGGGAGTTTGCGGCGCACGACCACCGGGGTCGGCATGGCCCCCACCCAGACCACCGAGTTGAGATGGGCGGTGCCCTTGAACACCCGGTGCGCCGGGGCGGCCCCCTCCGCGAGCAGCGCCTCCCGCACGGCGGAGGCCGGGAACAGCGGGTTCTCGGGGAACCGCCGGTCCGGCTGCCAGGCGGAGGCCTTCGCCATCCAGTGCCGGCCGCTGACGCCGCCGTCGCCGCGCGAGGCCAGCCACCGGAAGAGGGCCCGCTGGATCTCGTCGTCGGCCGGCACGTCCCGCAGCCGCAGCGGGACCGCCGCCGCGCCGAGCGCCCGGCTCACCTTCACCGTCGCCTCGTCGAGGCTCTTCTGCGTGAACGACTCCTGCAGTGTCCTGGCGGCCCGCACCACGTCCGGGTAGACGGACTGCGCCCGCTCGAAGTCGACGTAGTGGCGCAGGTCCTTGTACAGGCCCTTGACCGCGCCGGGCCGGAACTCCCGCATGGCCCGCGCCCATGCCTCGATCACCTCGGCCCACTGGTGATCCGGGTACTGCATGCGCACCAGATGGGTGGCGAGGTCGTGCAGCGGGTCGCCGTAGGTCGCCAGCTCCCAGTCGACGCAGACCAGCGGCGGGTCGCCGTCGTAGGACAGGATCAGGTTGTCCCGGTGCAGATCCGCGTGCAGCAGGCTGTACGGCCGCCGGGTCAGTGCGGGCACCCGCTCGGCCAGCCTGAGCAGGGCGTCGTCGGAGATGCCCAGCGCCTTGAACAGACCGCCGAACTCGGCCCAGTTGGGTTTGCGGATCTGTTCGTCGGCGCAAAGGGCGAGGGTCTTGAGGAAGCCCTGGCTGTCGCTGTGGTTGGCGGGCCAGGAGCTCGGCAGCGGCGGCAGGGCCTGCCGGCGGACCTGGGTCATCTGGGCGAGCAGTCCGGCCAGCGCCTTCATCAGCAGGGTGTCGACAGGCTTACCGTTTCCGCAGATCGTGGAGAGCGGTACGCCTTCCACATGGCTGTGGATGGCATGGCCCGGCGTCTTGAACAGGCATTTCGGCGCGTGCGGCAGGGCGGCGTGGACGGCGTCGAGGATGGCCGCCTCGTCCTGCCAGGTCCGGATCACCACGGGCAGCGCGTCGGAGCGTCGAATGCGCACGATCACCGAGGCGCCGGCCTCGCCGCCGACCAGTTCGGCCACTCCCTCGGTCAGCGGTAGCACATAGTTGCGATTGTGATGGCCGCTGGACTCCTGCATCGACTCCGCGGTCCTGACGAAGGCGCGGAGAACCCCGGGCACATCCTCGGCGGCTCGTTCCCCGTGGTGACGAGGGGGAACAAGGTGGTCGACCACTGGCCGCTCCGGATACTCGCGCTGGGCTGGTTGGGGCAAACGGTGAGGGCGAAAGGTGAGGGCAGACGGCAAAGGCAACGGTAAAGGCGCCGCACGACCGAAGCGATGATCAAGTGAGCCAATGGGTGGTGAGCCACTCATCCACGTCGGGCCGTCCGAGACCGGCTTTGTTCGCCGTCTCATACGTACGGACGGGAGCGATTGCTCGCGGGATTGAGGAATGTTAGCGCACACCTCGCCGCCCGCTTTTCCGCGAGCCTATTCGGCGAGCAGGTTCCAGACGGAGTCGAACCACGACTGCCAGGTGTCGACGAAGACGGTGCCCGGCGAGTTCGGATCCCCGTCCTTGACGAGATGGCTGAGGGTGGCGCCGAGACCGAGCACGTCGAGCGCGGTGACCTCCTCGACGTCGTCGCCCGAGCCCAGCTCGATCTGCCGCACGATCACCTCGTACGGGCCGTGCAGCGCCTCCGCGCCGTTGAGGAGGTACAGCTTGAACGCCGGCGTCAGCGGCGCGTGCCGGATCTGGACGTCGACGGACGGCACGAGCTTCTCGGTCTTCAGATCCTTCAGCACCCCGCGCAGCGACTCCGTGTGCCGGTTGGTGATGTCGCGCAGCCGGCTGCGCAGCCGGCCGTCCCCCGCGTCGTCCTTGTTGCTCGGGTAGGGCAGGGCCATCGCCTCGGAGGGCAGGAGCATCCGCAGCCCGATGCGCTCGGGGGCGATGGAGCGGCTGTGGATCCGCTCGGCCTGGAGCCTGATGTGCGCGTCCAGCGCCTCGGACGTCAACGTGTAGACGTCCAAGGTGACTTCGGGCTGCTCGAAGGCCTCGCTGAGCAGCGGCCCCAGCGTCGCCCCGTGCCGCTGCCGGGTGGCCCTGGGGGTGGACGACTGTATCCGCTGGGTCTTGACCACGCGGGAGCCGCTGCCCTGCCGGGACTCGACCCAGCCCTCGTTGACCAGTTCCCGCAGCACGCGCTGGACGGTGTCCCGGGAGACCTCGAACTCGTCGGCCAGGTCGCGCTGGGACGGCAGGAACGAGCGCAGCGGGTAGGTGCCGTCCGTCATACGGGCCCGCAGTTCGTCGGCGACCCGATGGAACTCCCGGCCGCCGACATCGCCGCTGCCGCTGCCACTACCGCCGCCGCTGCCGCTGTGCTGTGCGTCCACACCGCGACCGTACCGCCATCCGTCCAATGCCAAACCAATGCCAAACCAATGTCAGGCCGATTAAGGATCAACTCGCCCGGGGAGACCCAATTCAAGTCAACCAGTCCAATTGGACCGAGAGTTGAAAGCTTCACAGAGACTGGCAGGGAGGTGGAAGGGCATGCTCCTGTTGTCGGCGGTCTGGGAACTCCTCGCGTTCTGCGCGGGGTTGACAGTGCAGGCCAAGCTGGGGGCGGTGGGCGTGATGCTGCTGCTCACCGTCGCCGTGGGGATCCGGGCCCGGCACCATGTGCTCGCCGTCGGGGCGGTCGTCGTCCTGGTGGCGCTGATGCTCAGGACGACTTGATCGCCTGCAGCACCGGCTCCAGCGAGTGCACCACGTGCGTGGCGCCCGCACCCCGCAGCAGCTTCGCCTTGCGCTCGTTACGCGCGTAGCCGAGGAACGGGACGCCCGCGTCCCGGGCGGCCAGGTAGTCCGAGGGGGTGTCGCCGATCATCAGGGCGGTCTCGGGGGCCGAGCCCATGGCGCGCAGGGCGAGGTTCAGACAGTGCGGGTGGGGCTTGAGGTGGTGCAGTTGCCGGGTGCGGCCGTAGACATGGGGGGCGAAGCACGAGGTGAGACCGCGGCTCGCCAGGTAGGAGGCGACCACCCGGGGAGAGTTGTTCGTGGTGATGGCCAGCCGCTTGCGCAGAGCGGTGAGCGTGCGGATCAGGGGGTCGGCGTACGCGGTGGGCATCGCCGAGGACGTGGCCTTCAGCTCCTCCTGGGTGAGACGCTCCTCCAGCTCCGCGACCAGGTCGCTGCCGGGGCGCCGGCGGTCCACGGCGCGCAGCACGACGTGCGGGTCCAGCGACGCCCGCTCGGACTCCGTCAGCAGATGGTGCAGGCCCCGCCCTTCGAGCCACTCCACCAGGCCGTCGGCCACCCCCTCCGCCGAGTGGCCGGCGAAGAGACGACAGATCGGCCCGTCGAAGTCCCACAGGACGACCCGCGCGCGCGTGATCGTCTCCCGTAGATCGGCGGTCCCGTTTCCCGTGTCGTTCTCGGTGTTGGCTGCCACCTGTTCAGTCTGCGTCGTATCAGAGGTCACTAGGAGAGTGTCAGGTCCGTCGTGATGGTTTCCCAGAGGGCGTCGAACCACTTCTGGGATTCCTCCACGAACGCGGCGTCGCGCTGACCGGCCGTCTTCTCGAAGGAGAAGAGCAGCGACTCGGTGCCCAGCACGTCGTACATGTCGAGGATTCCGGTGTCGGTCGACTCCTCCCGGCGGGTCACCATGTAGTACGCGATCAGCGCCTCCTGCTCGTTGAGGAGGTACAGCTTCACCGGCGGGGTGAACGGCAGCGCGCGGAACGTGATGCTGACGTCGATGCCGTGCGAGCGCAGCGTCTGCAGGTTGTGCCGCAGCACATGCCCCTGCGCGTTGCGCATCGCCAGCCAGCGCTCGTGGACGGGGTCGTCCTCGCCGCGCCCGTCGACCGGGACCGGGAAGGCAAGGCTGATGTCCCGGGAGGGCAGCAGGATGCGGACGTCGATCTTCTCGGGCCGCAGCCGGCCGCCGTAGATCAGCCGCAAGGGCTCGGCCAGCGCCGGGATGAGGCTCTCGGCGGTCAGACAGGCCGCGTCGATGCGCACGTGCCGGGCGGCGAAGGCCGCGGTCAGCCGTGGGGCGAGGCCGACCATCGTGGGCTGCGGCTCGTCGCGGCCCGGCGCGGGCGGCTGGGCGATCCGGGGCGGGCTGCCCTTGCTCACGTTGGTGAGCAGGCCGTCCTCCTGCAGTATCCGCAGGGCCTGGCGTACGGTGCCGCGCTCCACGCCGAACTCGTCGGCGAGCTCGGCCTGGGTGGGCAGCCGGTCGCCCGCCTTGAGATCCCCGGCGCGGATGCGCTCGCGCAGGGCGTCGGCGATCTCCTGGGGCGAGGCCCTTCTGCTGCCGTTCACTACCACGTTCTCCGCCACGCTCTCCTGGGTCACGACCAAAACGCTACAACTTCCATCCATCCGACGGCAGTTGTTTGAAAGTTGTTTAGCGGTTGCTGCCAACTGGGGACAACATAATCATAGTTGGTTGCCAACTTCAGCGAGTTGGCGGAAGGTTTGCTTCCCACTACCAGCCTCCGAAGGGGGGAACCGCCATGCCCGTCCTCGTCGTTCTCAGCGCCGTCTTCGTCGTCGGTGTAGAGCAGACCATCCAGTGGAAGTACGGCCCCGCCGGCGCCGTCGGTCTGCTGCTGCTCAGCATCGGCATCAAGGCCAAGAGCCCCGCCATCAGCTCCGTCGGCGCCGTGATCCTCGCCCTTCTCGCGACCGGGCCCGCCGTCAACTCGTGAGCACCAACTCCGAGCTGATGGTCTCCCACAGCGCGTTGAACCACAGGTGGGACTGTTCCACGAACGTCGTGTCACGCGGTCCGGCGCCCTGTTCGAAGGCGAACAGCACCGACCGCGTGCCCTCGGCGTCGTACATCTCCAGCAGCTCCTGGTCGATCGTCTGCTCGCGCCGCCGGACCGTGTAGTACGCGAACAGGGCTTCCGTCCCGTTGAGCAGATACAGCTTGACCGGCGGGGTGAACGGCAGCGCGCGGAAGGTCACGTGCACATCGATGCCGTGCGTGGAGCGCAGGGTGAGCAGGTTGTGCCGCAGCACCTGGCCCTGGGCGTTGCGATGGGCCAGCCAGCGGCGCTGCAGTCGCCCGGTGGCCGAGGCGTCCACCGGTGCCGGGAAGGCGAGGTCGATGTCCCGGGACGGCAACAGGACACGGACGTCGATCTTGGCCGGTTTCAGCTGCCCCGCGTGAATCTGCCGCAGGGGTTCTCCGATCGCGACCGTCAGCGAGACCGCGGTGAGACAGAGCGCGTCGACCTCCACATGCTCGGCCGCGAAGGCTTCGGTGACACGTGGCGGCAGCGCGACCATGGACGCCTGCGGCGTCGCGGCCGGCCCGGTCGGGGGGCCGCCGGCGCCCGGCTGCGCGGCGACCGTCGCCGGACTTCCCTTGGAGACGTTGGTGAGGAGCCGTTCCGACTGCAGAATGCGAAGCGCCTGGCGCACCGCACCCCGCTCGACGCCGAACTCGTCCGCCAGCCGGGCCTGCGTGGGCATGCGCTCCCCCGGCCGCAGCACCCCGGTTCTGATCCTGGTGCGCAGCTCGTCCGCCACCTCGCGGTGTGACCGCTGCGGCCGCTCCGCCCTCCTCCGCCCATTGACGGAGGCATGTTCCGGCTCCACGTTCGCACAGTACAACTTCCCGCCATCTTGCGTCAGTTCAAAGAGAGATGGTTATAGGACGCTTCCAAGCGGACATAAGTACAGTGAAGTTGGCTGCCAACTTCAACAACATGGTCAAACTTCCATACGGTTGGCCGGTCGGGCTCCCTTCCGGAGGGGAGCCGGGAGCCCGAGCAGTCGGCACCGACGTACAGCCACAACTGAACAGCTTCCGCACAGCCACAACTTCAGAGCGACAAGAGCACAGCCACAACTGAACAGCTACGGATAGACGGAGAACAGAACGCCTGAATGTCAGCAGGACACAAGGGCAGCCGCACGGCGAAGGGAGCTCTCAGAACATGTCCGGGCACCAAGGACGCCCGGACGTACGCAGCAGGGCGTCGACCCCACGGGCGGCGCCCGCTCGTTCTTCCCGGAGCCGGCCCAGCGCCGCCAGCCGCCCCGCGGACCCGTCGCCCAGCCACAGCGTCGCCAGCTCGGACACGTCCAGGGTGAGGTCGGCGCTGCGGGTGGTCGGCACACAGGTGGCGCCGTCGGGGGTCGCGTCCAGCAGGAAGCGGCCTCCGGCCAGGCCGGCCCGGTCCACGACCTCCAGGACCACCGTGCCCGCCGTGTCGTACGTACGCGCCTCCAGGGCTGCCACGACGTCCAGGATCCGCACCCACAGCCAGTCCGCCTGTGTGGTGATGCTCGCCGCGCGCGGGTCCGGCAGATACTGCGGGAGCAGGTCGTCCGGGGAGCGCCAGCCCGACTTCACCCGCGTGATCCAGTCGATGGAGCAGAGGTAGTGCCACAGGGCGCGCTCCGCGGCCGGGGTCGCCGCGATCAGCCAGCTCACCGAGGCCGTGTTCAGCGGCTGCTTGGCGTCGTTCCAGTTGTCGTCCGCCCGGTACGAGACCAGCCCGTCGACGACGCCGTCCGCCGAGCGGTACACCGCGTAGAAGGGCTCGGTCCAGGGGTTGCCGTACAGGTGCAGCTGCCCGGTGTTCGACGCCCACCAGTGCTCGTCCCGGCTGACCGCGCCGGGCTGGACGAGCCGCAGCCGCTCGTGCAGCCAGGGGCCGATCCGGCGGACCTCCGCGCCGTCGACGAGGTCGACCCGGCCGCCGTCCTCCGGCACGGTCCGGCGCGGGTCGAAGCCGGCCCGCGGCACGTCGATCGACCATTCGGTCATGGTGGTGGCCGGGCCGAAGCCGTAGCGGCCGTAGATCCGGTACTCGGCGGCGATGAGGGTGGCGACGACGTCCCCGCGTTCCTTCGCGGCCGTCAGGTCGTCCGTCATCAGCCGGGTGAGCAGCCCGCGGCGGCGATGGGTGGCGACGACGGCGACGTTGGAGATGGCGTCGGCCGGCACCTGGGCGCCGCCGACCGCGGTGAGCTCCTGGGGGAACGAGCGGAACGTCGCCACGCACTTTCCCGCGTCGAACGCGGCGGAGACGCGGGAGCCGGCGAGCGCCGTCCGGCGGTCGGCGACCCCCTGCTCGGTGACGACGGGCGGGCGCAGGAAGCCCGTCTGCAGGGCGCGTATCCAGTCGGGGAGCTCGGCGTCGGTGATCGGCCGAACGTCGGGGTCGAACGGGCGGCCGAACGAGCGGCCGCCGGCCCGGTCGGCAGGCTGATCGCCGGCCCGGTCGGCAGGCTGATCGGCGGGCCGGTCGGCGGCCCGGTCGGTGGAGTGGTCGACGGGCCGGTCGGTGGAGTGGTCAAGCGGCTGGTCGGTGGAGTGGTGGTCGGTGGCTCGGCTGGTCATGGAGTCACCGTAGGCAGGCCGGGGCGGGCGCCGCGGGGAATTTTCACCCGCCTCCGGGGGCCCGCCTCCGGGGGCCCGCCTCCGGGGCGCCCGCCCCGGGACACCCGCCCGCCTCGCGCATGACCGTTACACCAGCAGGTCCTCCACCTGCGCCTCCCCCTCCCGGTACCTCCTGCTGATCTCCGCGCCCGAGCCGTCGGCCGTGCGCTGGAGGTGCTGGCGGCGGCTCGAGACCTGCTGTTCGTAGCGGACCAGGCGGGCCATCGCCTCATGGAGCTCGGGGTCGGTGCGGGCGTCGAGGTCGGAGAGTTCGACGTCGGCGAGCATGTCGGCGGCCAGCCGGCGGTACTCCTCGCTGTGCGGGGTGCCCAGCGTGACGTGCCGGGCCGAGGAACGGTGGCGGGCCGGGGCGTCGGTGAGGATCTCCGACAGCCGCTCGACCACGGAGGCCGCGCCCGTCGGGGAACGCCGGGCCAGTTCCGCGCGCAGGATGTCGATACGGCCCTGGAGCAGCCGTCGTACGTAGCTGAGATCGGCCTCGTCGCGCTGGGCGTCCCGGCGCAGGGTGCGCAGTTCGGGCAGGCTCAGCCCGGCCAGGTCGGGCTCCGGAGGCGGCGCGGACAGCACGGGGCTGTCGCCTCGCTGTGTCGGCGGCCGGTGTGTCGCAGGCCGCCCGGTACTCGGTGTGCTCATGTCCTTCGACCGTCCCCTCGACCGGCGTGTGGAAAGCATCGTGCCACCCCAAGTGGCCGCTTTGTGACCGAGTCCCCCCGAACGGCCCCAGATAGGGGCTTAAGGATCAAAAATGGGCCCCTCGCGGGTTCGCGCGGGGCACCCGTCATCATGGTCCGCATGCGAGCGGTGGTGCAGAGGGTGGACGGCGCGAGCGTCGTCGTGGACGGCGAGACGGTCGGGGAGATCAGCGGCGAGGGACTGTGCGTCCTGGTCGGCGTGACCCATGAGGACACCAAGGAGAAGGCGGCCCAGCTCGCCCGCAAACTCTGGTCGGTGCGCATGCTGCACGACGAGCGGTCCTGCAGCGACGTCGACGCTCCCCTGCTGGTGATCAGCCAGTTCACGCTCTACGGGGACGCCCGCAAAGGCCGCCGCCCCACCTGGAACGCGGCGGCCCCCGGCCCGGTCGCCGAGCCGCTCGTCGACGAGGTCGTCGCCCGGCTGCGCGACCTGGGCGCGACGGTGGCGACGGGCCGGTTCGGCGCGCAGATGCGCGTGTCGCTGACGAACGACGGCCCGTTCACGGTCCTGCTGGAGATCTAGCCGGGACCCGAAAGGGAACTAGGGTTCGACGACGACTTCCTGGGCCGCCGCCGTCGTCCCGGCCACCAGCGGGGCGTCCACCGGCACATTGCGCTTCACCAGGGCCAGGGCCACCGGGCCGAGTTCGTGGTGGCGCGCGGACGTGGTGATGAAACCGATCTTGCGGCCGTCGGGGTCCTCGTCGGCGACGCGGAGTTCGGTGCCGGCCGCCGGGAGGTACACCTCGCTGCCGTCCAGGTGCAGAAAGACCAGGCGCCGGGGCGGCTTGCCGAGGTTCTGGACCCGGGCGACCGTCTCCTGGCCGCGGTAGCAGCCCTTCTGGAGGTGCACGGCGGTGCCGATCCAGCCGAGCTCGTGCGGGATCGTGCGGTGGTCGGTCTCGAAGCCGACGCGCGGCCGGTGCTGCTCGACCCGGAGAGCCTCCAGGGCGAGGATCCCGACCGGCCGGCCCGCCTGCCCGGCGAACGCCTCCAGATCGGCGCGGGGCAGGAAGAGATCACGGCCGTGGGCGGTCTCCCGGACGACGACGCCGGACGGGACGGGCGCGATCGACCCCGCCGGGAGATGGACGACCGCGGTGTCCGCCGTCCGGTCGGCGACCTCGACCCGGTAGAAGAACTTCATCGACTCCAGGTAGGCGATCAGCGCTTCCTGGGTGTCGGGTTCGACGTGCGCCCAGACCGTCTCACCGTCGTCCACCAGGTAGAGCGCGTGCTCGATGTGGCCGTGCGCGGAGAGGATCAGCGCCTCGGTGGCCTCGCCGACGGGGAGGTCCGTGAGGTGTTGGGTGAGCAGCAGGTGCAGCCAGCTCAGCCGGTCCTCGCCGGTGACGGTGACCACTCCGCGGTGCGAGAGGTCGACGAAACCGGTGCCGTCGGCGAGGGCGCGCTGCTCGCGGAACAGGTCGCCGTAGTGACCGGCGACGCCTTCGTCCACGCCCTCGGCGGGGACGGCGCCGGGCAGGGACAGCAGAGGGCTCTTCATACGCCTAAGCCTACGACTCAGTAGTTGAACTCTTGGCAGTCGAGCTCTTGGCACCGGCTGAGCTCTCGGCGGCCGAGCCCTTGAGCTTGAGTGTGCAGTCCTTGCAGCGGCCGAAGATCGCGAAGTGCTTCATGTCGGTCTCGAAGCCGAAGGTCTCGCGCAGCTTGGCCGTGAACTCGGCGGCGACCTTCACATCCGTCTCGATGACGTTCTCGCAGTCCCGGCAGACCAGGTGGATGTGATGGTGCCGGTCGGCGAGGTGGTACGTGGGCGCGCCGTGCCCCAGATGGGCATGGCTGACCAGCTCGAGTTCCTCCAGGAGCTCCAGCGTCCGGTAGACCGTCGAAATGTTGACCCCCGACGCCGTCTTCCGCACTTCCACGAGAATGTCGTCGGGGGTCGCATGCTCCAGGGTGTCCACTGCTTCGAGGACAAGCTGTCGCTGCGGCGTCAGTCGATAGCCGCGCTGCCTGAGGTCGCTCTTCCAGTCGGTGCTCACCACACCAAGAGTCTAGGTCTACGTCAGCTACTCAGGACTGGCGTCCCAGGTTTGCGGCTCAGGTCGTCGATGGCCTCGACGAAGCCCGGCCACGTCCAGTCCTCATGCTGCGGGCGTGAGGACAGGGGCCACTGACCTGGCCCCGCAAACCCACACCTACCAGCCGCGAGCGGCGATGTTGTGGGAAGCATTCAGGTCTGCATGCTCAACGAAGCCGCAAGACCTGCACTCGAACACGGCCTGTGACGGCCGGTTGCGCTTGTCGACGTGATGACAGCGAGAGCATTCCTGGCTGGTGTAGCGCGGATCAACGTACACCACTGGCACGCCCGCCCGCCGTGCCTTGTAAACGATGAACTGACCGAGCTGGTGGAACGCCCACGAGTGCAGCGCGACGCGTTGGGGCTTCTTGAGCCGTACCCGCTCGCGGATGCCGCTCAGGTCTTCCAGAGCGACCCCACGACCAGTGCGTTGAGCCTCCGCCACGATGCACTTACTAATCTTGTGATTGATGTCGCGGGCCCTGCGAGCTTCCCTGCCCGCGAGCCGCTTCGCCCGGCGCTTGGCGGACTTGGTCCCCCTCTGTTGAAGCCTGCCGCGCAATCTCCGGTCCAGTTCGCGCCTACGGTTCAAACGCCGCCCGCTGTGCCGCTGCCCTGTAGAAGTGGTGGCGATATTCACGATCCCGAGATCCACCCCAACGAACCCGTCCGGCCTGCTGTTCTCTTCGGCCTCTGGAACGTCGCAGGTCGCGATCAGGTACCACTCACCGTTCTGGTACAACAGATCCGACTCGCCGCGTCGGTAGCGGACCAGCAAATCCAGCTGCTCCGGGTACCCGGCAAAAGCGATCCTCTTCAGTCGCCCGTTGACGCTCCAGATCGACACAGTAGAGGCGCTCACCTGCCAGGACAGGCAGCGGTCATCGAAAGGCTGGGCTGCCCCCGCGCGAAACGTGATCGGCTTGGTAGTGGCCCGCACGTACCGCTGAGAGCCCGGCTCACCCAGATTCCCCACCCGCGCGTGCGCCTTCAGTACGGCGTAAGCGTCGGAGACCTTCCGCACGACGTGCAACGCAGGCTGCGCAGACAACCCCCGCGCCCGTAGATCCCCGTATGCGCGGGCCTGAAGCCCCGCTCGAGAGGTCACTTGATGGTTGAACGCTTCGGAAGAAAGCCAGTTCGCCGCCTCGTTGCAGGCTCGCAGGGTCGCGGCAAGTGCCGACGCCTGTTCAGGCGTCGGCAGCAGCTTGACCCGCACCGCCAATTTCACAATGCAGAACGCTAGGCGGCAGCCCGAGCCGCGTCCGGCCGATCCGCATCCTTCACTCGAACAGGTGACCAAGGGCAGGCATCATTTGAAGAAGGCGATCCCGTCGTCCGGCATGTCGTCGGGGAGGGCCTTCGCCCAGCGCTCGACGTCCTCCGGGGTGACGACCTTCTTCAGGTGGGCCGACATGTAGGGGCGCAGCTCGACCTCGGGGGTCTGCTTCTCGCCGACCCACATCAGGTCGCTCTTGACGTAGCCGTACAGCCGCTTGCCGCCGGTGTAGGGGCCGGAGGCCGCCGTGCGGGCCACCGCGTCCGTGACCAGGTCGATCTGCGGCTTCTTGTCGGCGAGCTCGCCGTACCAGATCTCGACCACGCCGTCGTCGCGGACCATGGTCACCTCGACCTTGCGGTCGGCGTCGATCCGCCAGAAGCCGGACTCGGACTCGAGCGGCCGGACCTTGTTGCCCTCGCCGTCGAGAACCCAGGTGTGGGAGTGGTACTCCAGGAAGTCGCGGCCGTCGTGGCCGAAAGTGACCTCCTGTCCGAAGTTGCACTTCTCCGAACCGGGGAAGTCGTGCACGCCCGCGCCCGCCCAGCTGCCCAGCAGGAAAGCGAGGGGGACGAGGTTCTTGTGGAGGTCGGACGGAATCTCGATCATGAGTGGCAGTTCCTGAACGTGGTGGTCAGCGCTGGCCCTGGTACAGCTTCTTGACGGCCAGAGCGGCGAAGGCGAAAACAGCGACGCAGATCAGGGCCAGCAGGGCTTCGAACAAGATCTCCACGGGTTGCTCCTCCGATGAGCGTGCATCTGGGACGTGCGAAAGGGCCGGGCCCCAGCTTACGCGGCCGGGGCCCGCCCCTTCCCGGTGAGGTGCTCCCGCCCGGGGGTCAGCCCAGCAGCTGACTCTGCAGGGTGACGGTCTGCTGGAACGGCACGGCCGCGGCGGCGCCCTTACGGGACTGGAGGACCACGGCGATGACGTCACCCGCCCGCAGATAGGCCTGCCGCAGCTGCTCAGCACCGTACGGCTTGGCCTCGTCGTAGGAGTACCGCATGACGCTCATGCTGTCGAAGTCGGCGGCGGTGGGGTACTGCTCGTCGTACTGCGCCACGGGGGCGCCCCGCACGGCGTGCAGCGGAGCGCCGTAGGTGGTGAGCTCGCCGTAGAGATCGTCGGCCACCGTCCCCGTGTCGAACTGGAGCAGGTAGACGCGGGTGCTGGTGCCGTCCTGGGTGGTCCAGCCGCGGGCAGCGATGTGCCGCAGACCGTAGTCGGTGAGCAGCTGGCCGACCGTCTCCCGGTCCGCCTTCGCCTCGAACACCGCCAGGAAGTCCTTGGTCGGCAGCCAGCCGTCGGCGCCGCGCAGCGTCTTTTCGTCCGTCGCCCCCTCGGGCGCCGGCAGCAGCAGCGCGCGCAGGTCCGCGTAGTGGGACCGCGCCCAGTTCTTGGTGTCGAACGGCCCCGGGCTGCCCGAGGGCAGTGGCGGCCTGGTGATCTCCGGGTACGCCCAGCGGCCGTCCGACTCGGTGGCGAGACCGGGTACGTCCGTGCGCTCCATGCGCGTGATCCCGTACGCCGTCCCGGCCCCGAGCGCGGCGAACACCGTGACGACGGCGGTCCACCGCAGCACGGCCCGCAGAACCCGACGGTCCTTCACGACGCCGGCGCCTTCCGCCTCGGCGGTCGGGGTCGGCTCGGGGAGCGCCTCGGGGGTCGGCTCGGAGGTCGGCTCGGAGGTCGGGGTCGGCTCGGGGAGCGCCTCGGCAGTCGAGTCGGGGGTCGGGGTCGGCTCGGGAGCCGTCTCGTCGGTCGGGTCGGCGGGCGGCGTGCCGGGGTTCGGCTGGGGTGACTGGGCGGTGGTCATACGGCCTGTCCCGGGTCGTCGATGCGGTCGAGTTGTGCGGTGAAGAACTTGGCGACGAACTTCGCGTCGAGCGTGCCGGGGGCGTCCGCGGTGACGCTGACCAGCACGTCTCCCACGTAGGCGGTGCAGAGCGCGAGGCCGAGCTCCTTGTCCTTGTCCTTTCTCTTGGGCGTCAGGAAGCACTGGGCGTCCTTGTGTCCCGCGATCTTCGGACCCTTGCGGAAGATGTCCATGGCGGCGAGGAAGCCGTTGTAGGACGTCGCCGACTGACGCACGGCGGTGCGGTTCTCCAGCCGCGACAACGTGACGTCGAAAGCGATCGCGTCCGTGTTGTTGTAGTCCAGCTTGCTGACGACATAGCTGCGCATCGCCATGCCCTTGATGCGCTCCTTCTCGAGCACCTTCTCCAACTGCCGGCGCGACTTGGCGGGCAGGTCCTTGATGGCCTCCTTGCGCAGGGCGGTGGCCTGCGCGCCGCTGAACTCGGCGTCCGCGCCGAACTCGGCGAGGTCGGGGCCGGGGTCGAAGCCGTCGGTGCCGTAGGGCACCAGCAGGGCGCTCAGCCCCGCCTGCTTGGTCTGCTCGGTGCCCTGGGCGGCCAGCGACGGGAACTTCCACGTCGGCGCGCCGGGATCGCGGTCCGCGTCCTGGACGGTCACGACGGTGTAGCCGACCCCGCCGACGAGCGCGCAGGCCAGCAGCACGGCTCCCGCCACGGCGACGATCCGGCCGGGCCGAAGGCCCTTGCGGACGAGGTCCGCCGCGCTCTCGGGGCTCGCAGCGGGCTCGGGGCTCTCGACCCTGTCGGGGTTCGCAGCGTCCTCGGGGTTCTCGGGGTTCTCGGGGTTCTCGGGGTTCTCGGGGTTCTCGGGGTTCTCGGGGTTCTCGGGGTTCTCGCTCACAGGTTTCCCACCTGCCGCTGGGCCAGGTCCATGATCTTCGTCTTGGAGATCGGCTTCGTGTCGCTGATGTAGATCTCCACGTAGATGTCGCCCCGCCAGGCATGCGCCTCGGCCGAGTAGACCGGCAGGTAACCCGGCTCCCGTTCAGGTGTGTCGTGCACGTAGGCCGTCCCGTTGCCGTCCCCCGTGCCGGGGACGGGCCAACTGCGGGTGTCGTCCTCCTCCTCGGCCCAGTAGTGGCCGTTGTCCGCCCACTCCGACGCGGCCGGCTTGCTCAGCTGGCGGAACTGCACGAGCCGGACCCGGACGAGGTACGTCTTGCCCACCTGCCACGAGGTCTCGGCCGCTCGGCGGAACTCGTCGTCGACGAGGTTGTTGAACGTGACGCCCGGCTTTTCGTACCGGTCCGCGTAGCCGGCCAGATCGACCCAGCCGTCGCCGCCCGCCGCGAACAGGCTGTCCTTCGCGCCCTTGGGGCGCGTGATCAGCAGCTTGCGCAGATCGCCGTCCGTCTTCACCCGTCGGTCCTGCGCCGCCGACAGCGGCTCGACCTCGCCCTTGCCCTGTCCGAGCACTGGCTGGGAGAGCGGCGGCAGCGCGGTGGGCTCGCGCTCGGCCTGGACGAGGTAGCCGGTGCATGCGCCCGCGACGATCCCGAGCACTGCGGCTCCGGCGATCATCAGCGTCGTCCGGCCACGTCGGCGCGGCCTGCGCGGCCGGGGCGGATCGCCCTCGGCCGCGTCCTTCACTTCTTCTTCGGCCCTTTCCGGACCTTCCACGACATCCCCCTCGGAAGCTTGGAACGCGTGATCGACAACGCGCTCCACAGGAGACTCATGGTCTGAGCATGGAGTTGCAAGCGAGTTGATTACGATTCAGGTATGGCGAAGAAGCTCGTGATCAAGGTGACGGCGGGGGCCGATGCCCCCGAGCGGTGTTCTCAGGCGTTCACCGTCGCGGCGGTGGCGGTGGCCAGCGGGGTCGAGGTGTCGCTGTGGCTGACCGGGGAGTCCGCCTGGTTCGCGCTGCCGGGCCGGGCCGCCGAGTTCGAGCTGCCGCACGCGGCTCCGCTGCCCGATCTGATCGACTCGATCGTCGCCGCGGGCCGCCTCACCCTGTGCACCCAGTGCGCGGCCCGCCGGGACATCACGGAGAAGGACGTCATCGAGGGCGTCCGGATCGCAGGCGCACAGGTGTTCGTACAGGAGGCGCTGGCGGACGACACCCAAGCCCTCGTCTACTAGCACCGGCCCCTACTGGGACCGGCGTTTCTTGCCGTCCAGTTCGTCCCACCACTCGTCGGACTTCGGGTCGCCCGAGGGGTCGTCCCACCAGCGGTCCTCGGGGCCGCGCCGGTTGGCGACCATCGCGGCCAGCGGCGGGATGACCATGGCCACCACACACATCCCGACGGCCACCGGCATCGACCAGAGCCGCACGACTCCCCAGGCCAGGACGAACAACGTCACGCAGGTCCCCATCATGGCGAAATACACGTGCCGACGGTGTGCGTACATAGCTCCAGGGTAGGTCGGGACATGCCGGAGGGCCGCGCCCTGTGCAGACCTGTGCGGGGTGCGGCCCTCCGGTTGATCAGGGGCTTCTCAGACCGCGATCGCGACCTCCGCGAGGCCGCCCTGCTGGGCGACGACCGTGCGGTCGGCGGTGGCGCCGGGGACGAGCGCACGCAGCGTCCAGGTGCCCTCGGCCGCGTAGAAGCGGAACTGTCCGGTGGCGGAGGTCGGAACCTCCGCGGTGAACTCGCCGGTCGAGTCCAGCAGGCGGACGTATCCGACCACCGGCTCGCCGTCGCGCGTCACCTGACCCTGGATCGTGGTCTCACCGGGCTTGATCGTCGAGGCGTCCGGGCCGCCGGCCTTCGCTCCGCACATGTCTTTCTCCAAGAGGGGTCTGACCGGAAGGAAGGCCGGTCGGGATCGGGATGCTTCGCTTACTTGTTGGCGCCGAGCTCGATCGGGACGCCGACGAGGCTGCCGTACTCGGTCCAGGAGCCGTCGTAGTTCTTGACGTTCTCCACGCCCAGCAGCTCGTGCAGCACGAACCAGGTCAGGGCCGAGCGCTCGCCGATGCGGCAGTACGCGATGGTGTCCTTGGCCAGGTCGACCTGCTCGTCGGCGTAGAGCTCCTTGAGCTCGTCGTCCGACTTGAAGGTGCCGTCGTCGTTGGCGTTCTTCGACCACGGGATGTTGCGGGCGGACGGGACGTGGCCCGGACGCTGCGACTGCTCCTGCGGCAGGTGCGCGGGAGCGAGCAGCTTGCCGCTGAACTCGTCGGGCGAGCGGACGTCGACCAGGTTCTGCGCGCCGATGGCCGCCACCACGTCGTCGCGGAAGGCGCGGATGGACGTGTCCTGCGGCTTGGCCTTGTAGTCGGTCGTGGCGCGCTCCGGCACCTCCTCGACCAGCTCGCGGGCGTCCAGCTCCCACTTCTTGCGGCCACCGTCGAGCAGCTTGACGTTGTCGTGGCCGTACAGCTTGAAGTACCAGTAGGCGTAGGACGCGAACCAGTTGTTGTTGCCGCCGTAGAGGATCACCAGCGTGTCGTTGGCGATGCCCTTCGCGGACAGGAGCTTCTCGAAGCCCTCCTGGTCGACGAAGTCACGGCGGACCGGGTCCTGGAGGTCCTTGGTCCAGTCGATCCGGATCGCGTTGCGAATGTGGTTCTTCTCGTACGCGGACGTGTCCTCGTCGACCTCGACGATGGCGATGTCGGCGCTGTCGAGGTTGGCCTCGACCCAGTCGGCGTCGACCAGGACGTCGCTGCGGCTCATGCTTGTTCTCCTCCGGGGCAGTTGCGGCGGGGGTGTGCAAGAAAAGAAGGGTGCGCGGCCGGGTCTCGCCGGCGGCCGGCGCACGGATGCCCTCGGGTGAGGGCGCCGGGAGGGCGCGGAGGGCCGGCGGCGCCTCCGCTCAGAAGGGGCGACAGAGCATGGCGGCGACGCGGCACAGGTCTACTGCCCGCCGCTTCGTGAGATCCGCCTGTCGCTGCATCATGTCGTCGATCGTAGGGACGCACAGGTGGGCATGTCACCAGCACTCCGAATGGTGAGATGCGATCGTCCGGATACTGGGACGGGGCGGACACGAAGAGCGCCCGGGCCGTGGGGGGCACGGCTTCCGGGCGCTTGTATCCGTCGTCACATCTGCGGTGCGGACGACTCCGTCTCGCCTGTCGGACGTCTGCCTTCCACCGTCGGGGTACTACCCGGCCAGGTTGACGTTGGAACCCTTCACCGTGATCTCCACACCGTTCGTCCCGGCCTTGACCTGGTCGAGCTGGATCCCGCCGGGCAGGTCGTCGATCTTCTGCTGGAAGTCGGTGATCGAGCGCACCTCGTTCTCGGCGGCCTGGACCCCGCCGAAGCTGGGCAGCGAGTCGGCGTGCACGCGGACGGTGTCGCCCTGGACGGTGACCGTGCTCAGCACGTAGACGGGCTCCGGCAGCTCGGTGCCGAGGACGGTGGCCTCGACGGCGACCTTGATCTTGCCGTTGCCGCCGTCGGAGAGCCCCACGACGTTGGCCGTGACGCCCTGCACCACCTCGGTCGGCTCGGACTTCGCCGTCTTGAGCAGTTCGGCGTAGGTGATGGACGCGGTGCCGGTGGCGCTCGACGCGGTCGCGGAGCTGAAGTCGCTGGAGAAGTCGACGCCCTTCATGTCCGCGTTCAGATCGTCGAGGCGGATCGTCTGGCCGCTGGTGCCGGTCGCCGCCTCGTAGTCCTTGATGCCGACCTCGACGTCGTCCAGGGAGCCGCCGACGACCTGGGTGAGGAACGGGAAGCCCTTGATGGACACGTCCGGGGTGGTGGCGAGGCCCTCGTTCGTCTTCAGCTTGTCGGCGACCTCGCCCTCCGCGAAGTTCACGGCGAGGCGGTCCGCGAGCACGAACAGACCGCCCAGGACCACGACGACGACCAGCAGTATTCGAAGCGCACGCATGCGGTAGTTCCCCCACCCGGTTGGCCAAAAGTCAATGAGGCCTCACGGTAACCCTCGGTACGGACGCCACCGCCGATTTGTCGATCAGCTGTGACAGTCTTTACCGCTCCCCGCAGCTCGCTCCGCAGATCTTCCCGGGGCTCACCCCAGCGACCGTCCCAGCACGTAGACCGCGGGTGCGGCGGCGGCCAGCGGCAGGGCCACGCCCGCCGTGAAGTGGACGAAGCGGGAGGGGTAGTCGTAGCTCGCGACCCGGTGGCCGATGAGCGCGCAGCCCGCCGCGCCCGCCCCGAGCAGCGCGCCCGCGGCGCCCAGGTCCGTCAGCTCGCCGACCGCGATGCCCGCGCCCGCCGCGGCGAGCAGGGCCACCACGACCGAGGCAGGGGTGGGCAGCGGCAGCGCGCGGGCCAGCAGGGCCACCGCGACCGCGGCCGCCCCGACCGACACCGCGTCCGGCTCGGCGCCGAGGTACCCGGTGGCGAGGACGGCCAGCGCGGCGGAGGCGACGGTCGCCATCAGGCCGTACATGCGCTCGTCGGGGTCGGCGTGCGAGCGCAGTTGGAGGACCAGGCAGAGCAGGACCCAGACGCCCAGGGTGCCGAGGATCGCGGCGGGCGCGTTCTCCCGGCCGGCCACGAGCAGGGCGACGTCCGAGACCAGCGCGCCCAGGAAGGCGAGCGCGATGCCCTGCCGGGCCGGCCACATGCCGTTCAGCCGGAACCAGCCCGCGGCCGTGACGGCCTGGAGCGCGACGAGCGGGACGAGCAGGGCGTACGAGCCGATCGCCGCCGAACCGGAGAGCAGCAGACCGAGCAGCGCGGTGAGCGCGGCGGGCTGCATGCCCGGCTCGATGATCGGCGACCGCCCCTCCAGCCGGGCGCGCTGGGCGTCGGTGACGCGGGCGTTGCCGGCGAGGGTGGCGGGACCGTAGGTCGCGGCGGTGCCGCCCGCGTCGGGCGCCGGGGCGGACACAGGTGCTGCGGGCATGGGTGCGGGCATGGGTGCGGGTGCGGGTGGGGGTGCGGTGGGCAGGTACGCGGCGGGGCGGCCGTATCCGTCGTCGGAGCGGCCGTACGCGGGCTGCGGGTCGCCGTAGGCCGGGGCCTGGTCGGCCGGGGCGACCGGGGTGACCGGCGCCTGGACGCTCGTCTCCCAGGTCTGGCCCTGCCACTGCTGCGTGTACTGGAGGTGGGCCTGTGGGTCGTCGTACCCCTGCTGCTGCCCGGGCCACGCCTGCTGGGCCTGCTGAGCGTGCTGAGCCTGCTGGGCGGCCTGCTGAGCCTGGGCGTCGTAGCCCTCGTACCCGTCGTACCCCTCGTACGGCGGGTACTGCTGATACTGCTGGTCGTACGGCGGGTCGTACGGCTGGTCGGTCATCTCACCCTCCTGCGAACGGCGGGAGCACCTCGACCGTGCCGCCGTCGGCCAGCCGTACCGTCTCATGTGCGCGGGTGCCCACGGGGTCACCGTCGACGAGGAACGAGCATCGCTGCAGGACACGCACGAGTTCGCCGGGGTGTCGCGCACGGGCGGCGTCGAGGGCCTCGGCGAGGGTGTCCGCGTCGTGCGGCTCCTCGGCGACCCCGGCCGCTGCCTTCGCGGCCGCCCAGTAGCGCACCGTGACCTTTGGCATCGGTTCCTTCAATCGATCGGCTGTGTACACGGTCAGGCTAGCCGCCCTGTGCGGCCGCCCAGTCCCCGATGCGGGCCAGCAGTGCGTCGTCGGCCGCGTGCTCGGCGTGGCCCATGCCGTGCTCCAGCCAGAGTTCGCCGTGCCCGGCGGCGGCGTCGGCCAGCATCCGGGGGTGGTCGAGCGGGAAGTAGCCGTCCCGGTCGCCGTGCACGATCAGCAGCGGCGTGGGGGCGATCTTCGGGACCGCCTGGACCGGCGACAGCGGCACCGGATCCCATTCGCGCCCGTGAATACGGGTGCGGAAGCCGTAGCGGCCGACCAGCCGGCCCTCGGGGCGGGTGATCAGCCAGTGCACGCGGCGCATCGCAGGCGTGCCGCGGTAGTACCAGCGGGCGGGGGCGCTGACGGAGACGACGGCGTCCACCGTCCCCGGGTGCAGCGCCGCGTGCCGCAGGACCACGGAGCCGCCCATGGAGAAGCCGACGGTCGCCACGCGCGCGTGGCCGAGCGAGCGCGCCCACTCCACGGCGGCTGCGACGTCGTGCACCTCGCGGTCGCCGACGGTGGAGTGCCCGCCGGAGCGGCCGTGTCCGCGGAAAGAGAAGGTGACGACGGCGCCGTGCCGGGCGAGGGCGGACGCCACGCGCCGCACGTGCGGGCGGTCCACGTCGCCGGTGAACCCGTGGGCGACGACGAACGCGGGGTGACCGGTGGACGGAGCGAAGGCGTCGTATACAACGCCACCCGGTTCGTATACGGAATCGAGGGAAATCCCGTCGGCGGCGGTCAGAAACGTCCGCAATGGTGTGCGACTGCCCGTCTCGGAATTCGGACGAACGGCGGAACGTGCCACATGACCTGCCGGACTGCTGCTCATGTGGGCTATTCTGCTGGACAGAGGACTCGGGCAGCGAAGCCCCCGGGTCCTTTTGTGCTTTCGGAACCGTTGTATACGAAGTGGGAACCGGGCGGGAAACGCCAGGTGACCGCGGGTGTACGGCCCCCGGGAACGCAGTGCAGTGCCGCAAGCAAGCGCAGTGCCGATAACGTCCTCGCAGGGACCGAGGAGGAACCAGACATATGAGTTCTCTGCTGCTCCTGACCAACGCCCTCCAGCCGTCGACGGAGGTGCTTCCGGCCCTCGGCCTGCTGCTGCACAACGTGCGCGTGGCACCGGCCGAAGGCCCCGCTCTCGTCGACACCCCCGGCGCCGACGTCATCCTGATCGACGGCCGGCGCGATCTGCCCCAGGTCCGCAGCCTCTGCCAGCTGCTGCGTTCCACGGGCCCCGGCTGTCCGCTCATCCTCGTCGTCACCGAGGGCGGCCTCGCGGCCGTCACCGCCGACTGGGGCATCGACGACGTGCTCCTCGACACCGCCGGACCGGCCGAGGTCGAGGCGCGACTGCGGCTGGCCATGGGCCGCCAGCAGATCGTCAACGACGACTCCCCGATGGAGATCCGCAACGGCGACCTGTCGGTCGACGAGGCGACCTACAGCGCGAAGCTGAAGGGGCGGGTCCTGGACCTCACCTTCAAGGAGTTCGAGCTGCTGAAGTACCTCGCCCAGCACCCGGGCCGGGTCTTCACCCGCGCCCAGCTGCTCCAGGAGGTCTGGGGCTACGACTACTTCGGCGGCACCCGCACGGTCGACGTCCACGTACGGCGGCTGCGGGCCAAGCTCGGTCCGGAGCACGAGTCGCTGATCGGAACCGTCCGCAACGTCGGTTATCGATTCGTTACCCCGGAGAAGGGGGAGCGCGGCGGCGAGGACGCGAAGGCCAAGACGGACCGGTCGGACCAGGCAAAGGCGGAGGATGCGGACAACGCGGCCGCCCTGGACGCCCACGAGGTCGCGGCGGAGGCGTAGTACCCGTCGGTAAGGCCACGTACCGGCTCGGGAAGGGCGTTGCTCGCGCACAGGGAAGCTCCTGAACGCCCTGCCCAGAGCGGGTCCATCCGCGTAGACTCCGCGCGTGGCCAAGGTGACTCGGGATGATGTGGCGCGACTGGCGGGGACTTCGACCGCTGTGGTCAGTTATGTCATCAACAACGGACCCCGGCCGGTCGCCCCGGCCACGCGCGAGCGTGTCCTCGCCGCCATCAAGGAACTGGGGTACCGGCCCGACCGGGTCGCCCAGGCGATGGCGTCCCGGCGCACCGACCTCATAGGCCTGATCATCCCGGACGCCCGTCAGCCGTTCTTCGGCGAGATGGCGCACGCGGTCGAGCAGGCCGCCTCCGAGCGCGGAAAGATGGTGCTGGTCGGAAACACCGACTACGTCGCCGAGCGCGAGGTCCACTATCTGCGCGCGTTCCTCGGGATGCGCGTCTCCGGCCTGATCCTCGTCAGCCACGCGCTGAACGATCTGGCGGCCGCGGAGATCGACGCCTGGGACGCGCGCGTGGTGCTGCTGCACGAGCGCCCCGAGGCCATCGACGACGTCGCCGTCGTCACCGACGACCTGGGCGGCGCCCAGCTCGCCGTCCGCCACCTGCTGGAGCACGGCTACGAGTACGTCGCCTGCGTCGGCGGCACCGCGGAGACCCCCTCCGTCGGCGACCCGGTCTCCGACCACGTCGAGGGCTGGCGGCGCGCGATGGACGAGGCCGGGATCTCCACGGAGGGCCGGCTCTTCGAGGCCCCCTACAACCGCTACGACGCCTACCGGGTCTCCCTGGAGCTGCTGGCGGGCCCGCACCGGCCGCCGGCCGTCTTCTGCTCCACCGACGACCAGGCGATCGGCCTGCTGCGCGCGGCGCGCGAGCTGCGCATCGACGTGCCCGGCGAGCTGGCGGTGGCCGGCTTCGACGACATCAAGGAGGCGGCGCTCACCGACCCGCCGCTGACGACGATCGCCTCGGACCGCTCGGCGATGGCCCGCGCGGCCGTCGACCTCGTCCTGGACGACGGTCTGCGCGTCGCGGGGTCGCGCCGCGAGCGGCTGAAGGTGTTCCCGTCCCGGCTCCTGGCCCGACGGTCCTGCGGCTGCGAGTAGTTTGCGGCTTGTATGAAGGCCTTCTGAGAAGGTCCCCCGCGCCGCGAGCGACTTCCTTATATCGGGCATACGAGGTTCTGGCGGGCTTCTCAGGGAGCACTCAGGGAGCTCTCATGGTCGCGCGCGAAGCTTCTTTCCATGACCGAGAGCATCCGCCGCAGCGGCGAGTACGAGAACTTCGAGAACCCGTACCAGGCCCCGAGCTCCGCCCCGGTGAACCCGGTGAACCCGGTGAACCCGGAGTGGCCGCCCCCGCCGGCGCACCAGCCGGTACCGCAGCAGCCCATGCCGCAGTCCGCGCAGCAGCAGGTTCAGCAGCCCGTCGTCGAGCCCACCACCGTGTGGCAGACGCACCCGCAGGCCGCCGCGGGC
Organism: Streptomyces sp. NPDC001858; assembly: GCF_053594615.1. NCBI lineage: Bacteria > Bacillati > Actinomycetota > Actinomycetes > Kitasatosporales > Streptomycetaceae > Streptomyces > Streptomyces sp. NPDC001858. The sequence continues at coordinate 49,087 of NZ_JBSFEV010000035.1, read as the reverse complement.
GGCAACGGCAACGACGGCGGAACCGCTCTCCTCACCGCCGTGGCCGCCGAGCCCGCGCCCGACAGGAAGAAGCGCGCCCGCGGCCCGCTCGCGCTGCTCGCCGCGGTGGCGATCGTCGCGGCCGCCATAGGCGGTGGCACGGCCTACGGCATCCAGGAGCTGACCGGCAAGGACGAGGTCGTCTCCTCGTCCACCACCACCAGCGTGGTGCCCTCCAGCAAGACGGGTGACGTGGCCAGCATCGCCGCGGCGGTCAGCCCGAGCGTCGTCGAGGTCAGCGCCACGCTGAGCAACGGGGCGTCCACCGGCTCCGGCGTGATCATCACCGGTGACGGCGAGATCGTCACCAACAACCACGTCATCTCGGGCGCGGACTCGATCAAGGTGAAGACCAGCGACGGCAAGTCGTACACCGCCAAGGTCGTCGGCACCGACAGCAAGAAGGACCTCGCGCTCATCAAGCTGGAGAACGCGTCCGGACTGACGGCGGCGACCCTCGGCGACTCCGACGGCGTCAAGGTCGGCGACACGGTCGTGGCGATCGGCTCCCCCGAGGGCCTGACCGGCACCGTCACCAGCGGCATCGTCTCCGCCCTGAACCGGGACGTGACCGTCTCGACGGACGAGAGCCAGAGTCAGGGCCAGGGTCAGGGACAGGGACAGGGCCAGCAGGGCGGCGGCTCGGGCAACTGGCCGTTCCAGTTCGGCGGCCAGGAGTTCAACGGCGACACCGGCACCTCCACGACGACCTACAAGGCGCTCCAGACGGACGCCTCCCTGAACCCCGGCAACTCCGGCGGCGCGCTCATCGACGCCAGCGGCAACATCATCGGCATCAACTCCGCGATGTACTCCGCCGCGGCGGACTCGTCCTCCTCCGACGCCGGCAGCGTCGGCCTCGGCTTCGCCATCCCGATCAACACCGTCAAGGCGGACCTGGCCGGCCTGCGCGCCGGCGGCTCCGACAGCTGACACCCCGTCCGGACTTCGCTGCTTCACCGAGCTTTCGCTGCTTCACCGAGCTAGGGAGTACGTCATGATCAAGCAGGTTTCGCACACGGTGACCGGTTTCGGCGCGGCGGACATCGCCCTGGCCCTCGACGTGGCGTACGCGCTGCACGAGCCGGTGGTCCCGCCCCGGGCGCCCGAGGTCGCGGCCCCGCAGCTGATGGGCCTGCGCACGTCGGCGGCCCGCCCGCATCTGCGCAAGGTTCCGCTGAACCGGCTCGCGGCGATGCGCGCCTGATCCCGCCCGGTATCCCGCCGCGTATCCCGCCGCGTATCCCGCCGCGTTCCGATCCGTCCCGGTCTTTACGCACCCGCAGGGAAGCATGCGAGGCTGAAGGCGTTCAGCAGCGCCCGCACGTCAAGCCTCCCGCCCGTCCCACCGCACCCGAGGAATCCACGCCCATGAGCTCCGCCGAAGGCGACCGTGACACCCAGCGCATCCTGATCGTCGACGACGAGCCGGCGGTGCGTGAAGCACTCCAGCGCAGTCTCGCCTTCGAGGGCTACGACACGCAGACGGCGGTGGACGGCGCCGACGCGCTGGAGAAGGCGACGGCCTACCGCCCCGACCTGGTGGTGCTGGACATCCAGATGCCGCGCATGGACGGCCTCACCGCCGCCCGGCGCATCCGCGGGGCCGGCGACACCACGCCCATCCTGATGCTGACGGCCCGCGACACGGTCGGCGACCGGGTCACCGGACTCGACGCGGGCGCCGACGACTACCTGGTCAAGCCCTTCGAACTCGACGAACTCTTCGCCCGGGTCCGCGCGTTGCTGCGGCGCAGCTCCTACGCGGCGGCGGCCGGAGCGGGCATGGTGGAAGAGGACGAGGCGCTCACCTTCGCCGACCTGCGCATGGACCTCGCGACCCGCGAGGTCACCCGGGGCGGGCGTCCCGTGGAACTGACCCGCACGGAGTTCACGCTCCTGGAGATGTTCATGGCCCACCCGCGCCAGGTCCTCACCCGTGAGCAGATCCTGAAGGCGGTCTGGGGCTTCGACTTCGAGCCCTCGTCCAACTCGCTGGACGTGTACGTGATGTACCTGCGCCGCAAGACGGAGGCGGGCGGCGAACCGCGGCTCGTGCACACCGTGCGGGGCGTGGGGTATGTCCTGCGACAGGGCGGCGCGGAGTGAAAAAGCTCGTGCGACGGTTCCGGACCCTGCCCATCCGGGCCCGGCTGTCGATGCTGGTGGCCGCCGCCGTGGCCTTCGCGGTGGCGGCGGTCTCGGTGACCTGCTGGTTCATCGTGCAGGGCAAGCTGTACGACCAGGCGGACAACGATCTGAAGAAGGTGGTCCAGCAGCCCAGGATCAAGGACCAGGTCGAGGGCATCCTCAACGCCTGCTACCAGGACACGCAGAGCACCGACCGCGACTTTCCCAGCAGCAACAGCTACTTCCAGGTCGTCAAGGCGGACGGCACGGTCTGCGTCAGCCCGTACTCGGTGGGCAAGGTCAAGGTCTCCGCCACCGACGAGAAGGTGATCGAGAACAGCGACGGCAACAACGGCGTCTTCCACAACGGCACCGCCGAGAACGGCGACCCCGTCCGGGTGCTGACCATCCCGCTCAGCACGAGCGAAGGCTCCGCGGCCCTGGTCATCGGCACCCCGCTCAAGGGCACCCAGTCCACCCTCAACGAACTCGCCCTCATCCTCCTCCTCGTCTCCGGCGTCGGAGTCATCGGAGCGGGCGCCGCCGGCCTCGCGGTCGCCCGCGCCGGGCTGCGACCCGTCGACAAACTCACCGAAGCCGTCGAGCACGTGGCCCGCACCGAGGATCTGAGCGTCCGCATCCCCGTCGAGGACGACTCCGAGGACGAGATCGCCCGGCTCTCCCGGTCCTTCAACTCCATGACGTCCTCCCTCGCCAGCTCCCACGAGCTGCAGCAGCAGCTGATCGCCGACGCCGGACACGAACTGCGCACCCCCCTCACCTCCCTGCGCACCAACATCGAGCTGCTCACCCGCAGCGAGGAGACCGGCCGTCCGATCCCCCCGGCGGACCGCAAGGCGCTGCTCGCCTCCGTGAAGGCGCAGATGACCGAGCTGGCGGCGCTGATCGGCGACCTCCAGGAGCTGTCCCGCTCGGAGGGCCAGCGCGGCGAACGCGTCCAGGTGGTCTCGCTGGAGGACACCGTCGAGTCGGCGCTGCGCCGGGCCCGGCTGCGCGGCCCCGAGCTGACCATCACCGCGTCGATCGAACCCTGGTACACCCGGGCGGAGCCGGCCGCGCTGGAGCGCGCGGTGGTCAACATCCTGGACAACGCGGTGAAGTTCAGCCCCGAGGGCGGTGTCATCGACGTGCGGCTGACCGGCGGCGTGCTGACCGTCCGCGACCACGGTCCCGGCATCCCCACCGAGGAACTCCCGCACGTCTTCGACCGCTTCTGGCGCTCCCCCAGCGCCCGCGCCCTGCCCGGCTCCGGCCTCGGCCTCTCGATAGTGGCCCGCACGGTGGAGCAGGCCGGCGGCCAGGTCACCCTGGCCCACGCGGACGGCGGCGGCACGGTGGCCACGGTCCGCCTGCCGGGCGCCCCGACCCCTCCACCGGAAGACCCCGCAACCGCTCTCTGAGCGGGTGAAGTCGGCTGCGGTGGCAGCGCCCTGAAGGGGCGCGGGGAACTGCGCGACCAGCCACGACTGCGCCGCAGCCGAACGACCGACGGCACATCGCGGCTTCCGGCGGAGCGCTCAGCGGCAACCTTTCCGAACCGGGTGGCGACTCATGCGCGGACCAACTCCCCCACCCCGCACGGAAGGCAGCCGCATGAGCGAGCACCGCGCCAAGTCGACGGCCAGATCTACGGCCACGTCGACGGCCAAGTCGACGGCCAAGCCCCGCCACCGCAGAAGGAGGACCGCGCTGGCGGTCGGCGTGCCGCTGGCCCTCACCGCCGCCGGATCCCTGGCCTACGGCACGGATCTCGGCCTGTTCGGCGCGGACGCGCAGGCGCGGGCCTCGGCCGCGACCGCAGCCGCCGCACCGGCCGCCGCATCCGCCGCCGCCCCCGCCTGGGCCACCGCCGCCGCCGACGGCTTCGCCTCGGTCGACGCCCTCGGGCAGAACGGCACCTACGGCGGCCGGGACGGCAGGACCGTCACCGTGAAGACCCTCGCCGACCTGGAGAAGTACGCGACGGCCGAGGAGCCGTACGTCATCGTCGTCGCGGCGGCGATCACCATGGACCCGGTCGGGAAAGAGATCAAGGTCAAGTCGAACAAGACGATCGTGGGCTCCGGCACCTCCGGGCACATCGTCGGCGGCGGCTTCTTCCTCGGCCAGGGCGTCCACAACGTCATCATCCGGAACCTGACGATCCGGGACGCCTACCAGGGCGTCTGGAACGACAAGGAGCACGACTTCGACGCGATCCAGATGGACGGCGCCCACCACGTCTGGATCGACCACAACGACCTGCGCCACATGGCCGACGGGCTCATCGACAGCCGCAAGGACACGACGTATCTGACCGTGTCCTGGAACAAGCTCAGCCAGGAGAACAAGGCGTTCGGCATCGGCTGGACCGAGAACACCACCGCCGACATCACGATCCACCACAATTGGATCCGCGAGACCGAGCAGCGCAACCCGTCCACGGACAACGTCGCCCACGCGCACCTGTACAACAACTTCCTGGAGGACGTGGCCGGGACGGACATCACGTCCTCCTACGGCAACTACGCGCGCGGCAGGACGAACATGCTGCTGGAGAACTCCTACTTCCAGGGCCTGACCGACCCCGTCGTGCGGGACGCCACCGCCACCCTCGTCCAGCGCGGCAACGTGTTCTCCGGGACGACCGGCAAGAACGAGAGCGGCGGCACGGGCGCGGCCTGGAACCCGAAGACGTACTACGCGTACACCCTCGACAAGGCCGCGGACGTGCCCGCCCTCCTCAAGGCGGGCGTGGGCCCCCGCACCTCGATCGGCACGGCGGCCACGACGGCCACGACGGCCACGACGGCGAGCACCGCAGCCGCCGCGGCCACCACCCTCACCGTCGCCGCCGACGGCTCCGGCCAGTACCGGACCGTCCAGGCCGCCGTGGACGCCGTGCCCGCGAACAACCCCTCCCGGGTCGTGATCTCCGTGAAGCCGGGGACCTACCGCGAGGTCGTGAAGGTGCCGGCGAACAAGCCGCACGTCACCATCCAGGGCTCGGGGGCGAGCCGCAAGGACACGACGATCGTCTACGGCAACGCGGCCGGCATGACCAAGCCCGACGGATCCGGGACCTACGGCACCCCGGGCAGCGCCACCGTCTCCGTCCAGTCGGACGACTCGCAGGTGCGCAACCTCACGGTCACCAACGACTTCGACGAGTCCCAGCACCAGGACATCGCCAACCAGGCGGTGGCGCTGCTGACGCAGGCCGACAGGATCGTCCTGGACGGGGTCATCGTCAACGGCGACCAGGACACCCTGGAGCTGGAGACCGCCGCCAAGGACAAGCCCGGCCGCGTCTACATCGCCAACTCCTACATCACCGGCAACGTGGACTTCGTCTTCGGCCGGGCGACGGTCGTCGTCGACAAGTCCGTCATCACGCTGAAGAAGCGCTGGAACGGCACGTCGGCCGGCTATGTCACCGCCCCGAGCACGCCGGCCGGCCGCAAGGGCATCCTCATCAACAGGTCGTCGATCGGCGGAGACGTGACGGCCGGCTCCTTCTACCTCGGCCGCAACTGGCACCCCGGCGGCGACACGGCCGTCGACCCGCAAACCACCGTCCGCGGCACCACGCTCAGCGCGGCGGTCAGGTCCACCCCGTGGTCGGACATGGGCGGCTTCTCCTGGAAGGAGGACCGGTTCGCCGAGTACCAGAACACCGGCGCGGGCGCGGGCGCCGCAAGCGGCGACCGTCCGCAGCTGACCGCGGCCCAGGCCGCCGACCAGGAGGTCGCGGACTGGCTCGGCGACTGGACCCCCACGGCTTCCTGACACCCCGCTGCCAGCCCTGCCACAGCCCTTCGCCGCACCGTGAGGGGATGGCGATGCGAACTGCGAGGGGAACAGAGACAAGGACGTCGGAGACAAGGACGTCGGGCACACGGACGTCGGGGACGAGGGCGTCGGAGACAGGGACCGCGGGGAGGATACTGCTGGCCGACGACGACGCGGACATCCGCGAAGGACTCGGCCGGCTCCTCCGCTTCGAGGGCTACGAGACCCTCCTCGCCGAGAACGGACGGCTCGCCCTCGACCTCGTCGGAGCGCCCGGCACCACCCCCGACCTGATCCTGATGGACGTCACCATGCCCGGCCTCGACGGCCTGGCCGCGACCCGCCGGATCCGGGCCTCCGGCTGCACCGTCCCGATCCTGATGCTCACCGGGCGCGGCGCCGTCGGCGACCGGATCGTCGCACTCGACAACGGCGCGGACGACTACCTGATGAAGCCGTTCGCCGTGGAGGAACTCCTCGCCCGGGTACGGGCCCTGCTGCGCCGCGGCGCCGGACGGCGCACGCCCCCGCCGCCCCGCACCCCCGCCGCCCGGCTGACCTTCCATGACATCGCCATGGACCTGTCCTCCCGCACGGTCACCCGGACCGGCCGCCCTCTCGACCTCACCCGCACCGAGTACTCGCTCCTGGAGTACTTCCTGCGCCATCCGGCCAAGGTCCTCAGCCGCTCCCAGATCCACAAGGACGTCTGGGGCTTCGACTTCGAGCCCAACTCCAACACCCTCGACGTGTACGTCATGTACCTGCGCCGCAAGCTGGAGCAGTACGGCGAGCCACGGCTGATCCAGACGGTCCGGGGGCTGGGCTACATGCTGCGGGTGGGCTGAGGTTTGAACGCAAAGAGGCGGCCACGTCGATGACGTGGCCGCCTCTGCGACTTACTGCGATTTACTGCGGCTTACTGCTCAGTGCTGCGTGTTGCGGTGAGTGCTACTGCACGATCGTGATCCGGTTCGCCGTCGGCGGGGCGAGCGGGGCCGTGGGCGAGGAGCCGGCCAGCAGGTACTGCTCCAGCGCGCTCAGGTCGTCGGCGCCGACGAGGTCGCCCGTGCCCTGGCCCAGCGTGGTGAAGCCGTCGCCACCGCCCGCGAGGAAGCTGTTCGTGGAGACGCGGTAGGTGGCGGCCGGGTCGATCGCCGCGCCGTTCAGCTTGATGGAGTCCGTGACGACACGGTCGGCGCCGCTCTTCGTCAGGTCCAGCGTGTACGTCAGGTTGGCGGACGGCTGCAGGATCTTCGGCGCGCTCGCGTTCGTCCCGCTCACCTGCTCCTTCAGCACCTGGATCAGCTGGGCGCCGGTGAAGTTCTGCAGGTTGACGGTGTTGGAGAACGGCTGCACGGTGAAGCCCTCGGCGTAGGTGACCACGCCGTCGCCCTCACTGCCCTTGGCCGTGTAGGTCAGGCCCGCCCGGACGCCGCCCGGGTTCATCAGCGCGAGGTCCGTCTCCGCGTCGAGCTGCCTGCCGTACCAGAGCTGGGCGTCCGCGATCAGGTCGCCCATCGGGGACTCGGTGCCCGTGTTGGGGACGTCCGCGGAGATGTAGCCGATCGCACGGTTGCCGACCGGCGCCGCCAGCGTGTTCCACTTGCTGATCAGCTCGGTCATGTCCGGCGCCTTGGCGACGGTCCGGGTGACCACGTGGTTCGCCGACTTGACGGCGGTCCGCGCGATGTCACCGGTGAAGCGGTCGTACGTCAGCGTGGTGTCCGTGTAGAGACGGCCGAAGGACGCGGCCGAGGTGACCGTGCGCGGCTTGCCCGACGGGTCGGGGATCGTGCAGGCGTACGCGGCGTGCGTGTGGCCCGTCACCAGCGCGTCCACCGCCGGCGTGATGTTCTTCGCGATGTCGACGATCGGGCCGGAGACGCCGTCGCCCGCACCCGGCGAGTCACAGTTGTAGTTGTACGAGCCGGAGGCCGGCAGGCCGCCCTCGTGGATGAGCGCCACGATCGACTTCACGCCCTGCTTCTGCAGCTCCTTGGCGTACTTGTTGATCGTCTCGACCTCGTCCTTGAACTTCAGGCCCTTGACGCCCTCGGCGGAGACGACACCGGGGGTGTCCTCCAGCGTCACGCCGATGAAGCCGATCTTGACGTCCTTCTTCTTCCAGACCCAGTACGGCTTCAGGATCGGCTTGCCGGTCTTCTCGTTCAGGACGTTCGCCGCGAGGTACGGGAAGTCGGCGCCCTTGAACTTCTTGTCCGTGTAGCAGCCGGCCGTCGGGTGACAGCCGCCCTTCTGCAGCCGGGCCAGTTCCTTGGCGCCCTCGTCGAACTCGTGGTTGCCCACGGACGTGACGTCGAGGTCGAGCTTGTTCAGCGCCTCGATGGTCGGCTCGTCGTGGAACAGGCCCGAGATCAGCGGGGAGGCGCCGACCATGTCGCCGCCGGCCGCGGTGACCGAGTACGCGTTGCCCTTGCGGGCCTCCCGCAGGTGCGTGGCGAGGTACTCCACACCGCCCGCGTCGATCGTCTTCGTCGTGCCGTCCGCCTGGATCTCCGTGACCCGGCCGGAGGAGCCGGACGGGGGCTCGAGGTTGCCGTGCAGGTCGTTGAAGGACAGCAGCTGCACGTCCTGGTAGCGGCTGGGCAGCGGCTTGGAGTGCTTGGTGTCGTGCGCGTCCGCCGGGAGCGCGGCGGCCATCGCACCGGCGGTGGCGAGACCCGCGGCGGCCGCGAGAAGGCGGTACGTACGACGTCTGCCGGTCGGATGCGGCTGGGAAGTGGCTGGCATGCGCCCCCCTGAGGTGTCTGCCTGTGGTGTCTGCGTCCCTGGGGCCGGGCCGACCTGAGAGACGTATGAGGAAGTGGCCCCGTCCGGCGCAGCCTAGGGTCAACGCGCGTAGCGCGACAGGGGGTTCTTGGTTACATCCTGGTTTCCCTTTACCCTCCGCTTGCCCTCTGGTCTGCCGTTTCGGACCGCACGTTTCCGCCTTTCCCCTTACTGCCACTTTGTACGGCCCGCCCTTTACCCTCGTACGCATGACCAGCGACGACACCGCACGGATCCCCGGCTCCCGATCGATCGAGACCACTTCCGAGCTCTCCCCCGAACAGACCGAGGCCGTCCTCGACCTGCTCGCGGAGGCCGCCCGGGCGGACGGCCAGCAGGCGGTGTCCGAACAGGGCCGGCTGCAGCTGCGCGGAGGCGCCCGCGAAGGGGTCTCCCATCTGGTCCTCACCGTCGGCGACACACTCGTCGGTTACGCCCAACTGGAGGACACCGACCCGGTCGAGGCCCCCGCCGCCGAGCTGGTCGTCCACCCCTCCCACCGGGGCCACGGGCACGGCCGGGCGCTCGGCTCCGCCCTGCTCGCCGTCTCCGGCAAACGGCTTCGGGTGTGGGCCCACGGCGGCCACGCCGCCGCCCGGCACCTCGCCCAGGTCCTGGGCCTGAGCCTGTTCCGCGAACTGCGGCAGATGCGGCGGGCGTTGACCGACCTCGAACTGTCCCGGCCGGTGCTGCCCGCGGGCGTGACCGTCCGTCCCTTCGTCCCCGGGCAGGACGACTCCGCCTGGCTCGCCGTCAACTCCGCCTCCTTCGCCCACCATCCCGAGCAGGGCTCCCTCACCCAGCGCGACCTCGACGACCGCAAGTCCGAGCCCTGGTTCGACCCCGCCGGCTTCTTCCTCGCCTTCCAGGGCGAGCGCCTCGTCGGCTTCCACTGGACGAAGGTCCATGCCGCGGAGCAGCTCGGCGAGGTGTACGTCCTCGGTGTGGCCCCCGGTGCGCAGGGCGGTGGCCTCGGCAAGGCCCTCACCACGATCGGCCTGCGGCATCTCGCGGAGCAGGGGTTGCCTACGGCGATGCTGTATGTCGATGCCGACAACAAGGCGGCGGTGTCGGTGTACGAGCGGTTGGGGTTCGTCACCCATGAGACGGATCTCATGTACCGGACGGAGACGTGAGGTTGCCTGCCGGGCGGGCGGTGTCGGTGTCGGTGTCGCCGTCCCTGGGGGCTGCCGCCCCCAGACCCCCGCTGTCGGCCTGAACGGCCTCGTCCTCAATCGCCGGACGGGCTGAAAAACATCGGTCTGCACCTCCGTCTCAGAGGTTCCGGCGTCCAGAGCACGCTCAGCGTCGCCGTCGTTCCCAGTAGCAGCGCCCATCTCAGCTGCGTCGCCGCCCAGTAGGGGTCTTGGGGTGTTCCCAGCAGGCCCCAGCGGTTCGGGATCAGTATCGCCAGCGCGGCCGCCGCGCCGAGCCAGATCGCGGTGGGCCTGCCTGCTTGCGCCGTGTCCGTGTGCGTGAAGCGGATCGCAGCCGTGGCCAGGGCCAGGGCGCCGACAGCCATCGCCGCGGCCTCCAGTGTGGCCGGGCCCAGGGCCGGGCGGGTCGGGGCGGGCAGGAGGAGCAGGGCGGCCGTCCACCACAGGGCCGTGAGGGGCGCGGCGAGGGCCAGCCGCAGGGCGGCTCGCGGGGCTCTGCCCAAGGGTGTCGCCGCGGTCGTGTTCCGGGCCGGGTCGTCCAGGAGGAAGGCGAGGCCCACTGCGCCGGTGAGGGCGGTCAGGCGCAGGGCCAACCGGCCGAGGTCGGCGTCCGGCGCCTGGTCCGGCAGCCGGGTCGTGCCCGCCAGCAGCAGGCCCAGTCCGCCGGCCGTGGACAGCGCCCGCCAGGGGAGGCTGCGCCACACCGGCTGCGCCAGGGAGCGGAGCAGCGCTCCCGAGACCGGCTGTGAGCCCTGCTGTGAGCTCGGCTGTTCTTCTCCTCCGGCTCGTCCTACTCCGATGCTTCGCACTCTTCCGCCTCCTTCGGTACCGGGACCCCCAGCAGCTTCGCCGCCTGGGCCGTGGTCGTCGTCTTGGCTGTCAGTTCCGTCCAGTGGGCCTTGACGCGGGCCGTCACCTCGGCGCGCGGGCGGGCCAGGAGTTCCCGGACGACCGTCGCCTGGTCGGCTGTCATGCTCAGCGCGTTGGTGGGGGTCAGGGCCAGCCCGGAACCTTCGGTGCTGTCGTCCAGGCGGACGTGCTGGAACGTCTCCGACGGGGTGGGGTCGGCGCCCAGGGCCAGCCACATGATGGCCACCGGCCGGGCGTCGCGGCACATCTCCTGCTCCGTCGCGCTCTCCGTGCCCGCGACGAGGACCGTGGCGACGCCGACCGCGAACTCCGGGACCCGGTTGCCGCCCCAGCGGGTGCCGACCGTCACCTCGTCGGGCGTGGTGGAGGGGTCCAGGGCGGCGTCCACCTCCACTCCGCCGTCGGTGTAGATGCGCTGGCGGACCGTCAGGTCGGCCTGCGCCGCTGTGCCCCCGGCCAGCGACTGCACGCGGTCGACCACCCCGGCCCAGTCCGACCGCACACCGCTCCACTCGGGGAACGAGCAGTACGTCGACCCGTCGTACGTCGAGCACGACTGGACCTTCTGCGGGGAATCGGACGCTGTCCTGCGCGCCGCTTCCAGGCCCGCCGTGTCGCGCGGGAACTGGCCGATCGCACCGGCCGCGGTGACCGCGAGGGCGAGGGCGGTCGCCGCCTTGACCGCTCGGGTGCGGCCGCCGCTCGCCAGCAGGGCCACGCAGGCCAGCAGGGCGCACAGGGCCGCCACATACAGCGCGTGCCAGTCCGCGGGGCGGCCGAGCAGGTCGGAGGGGACCGGATCGCCGCCGGTCTCGGTGGTGAAGAGGATCGGGGCCAGCCAGGCCGCCCACCTGCCTGCGTCCATGGCCGCGGCGGCCATGACGACGAGCAGGTAGAAGGCGATGGAGAACAGTATGGGAACGAAGGGCGAGGGCAGCAGCCGGGCCAGCAGCACTCCCAGCACACCGGCCAGCAGGACGCTCAGGGGTGCGATGGCGAGTTCCCCGAACGAGCCATGGCCGATCGCGCCGGGCTTCACCGCCTCCCGGGTGTACTCGGCCGCCACGACGAGCGCGGTGAGCGCCGCGAACGGGACCACGGAGAGCACATGGGCGAGGGTGCGCCGCCACGGTTCCATGGCCAGCACGGCGAACTGCTGCACCGTGCGCCGCTTCCGCGAGCGCAGCGCGGCCGAGTTGGCGCAGATGAGGACGGCGATGGCGAACAGCAGGGGTGCGATCTGGGTGCGGCGGTCGACCGTGTTGAGAACCGGGTAGTCGTCCATGCCGTCGTCACTCATCAGCCGCACGGCGACGAAGCCGACGTAGAGGGCGAAGTTGAGCAGTATCGGGATCTGCAGGAGCAGCTCCCGGGCCTCGAAGCGGGCGAGGGCGAGGACAGCTCCGCCGCGGCGGCCCTCGGAAGGGGGCGGCTCGGCGAGGGTGGGTGCCGGTTCCGGACGCGCCGGGGTCGTGGTGCTCATGCCGTCGCCTCCGCGCTCTCGCCGTCGAGGGCGAGCAGATAGCCGTCCTCCAGGGTGGGTTCGACGAGGTCGGCGCCGGTCGGCGGGTCGCCGATGTTGCGGAAGGAGCCGGTGCCGGTGCGCCAGCCGGCGAGGGCGTTCGGGTCGCGTTCCGTGCTGCTCCAGACCCGGCCGGCCGCGCGGGCGGTCAGCTCGGCCGGGGTGCCCTCGAAGCGGATGCGGCCGTGGGCCAGGACCACGACCCGGTGGCAGAGCATCGCCACGTCCTCCGTCTGGTGCGTGGACAGCAGCACGGTGCGGCCCTCGCCGGCCTGGGCGATCAACTCGCGGAAGCGCATGCGCTGTTCGGGGTCGAGGCCGACGGTCGGTTCGTCCAGTACGAGGAAGCCGGGGTCGCCGACGAGTGCGGCGGCGAGTGCGACGCGCTGGCGCATGCCGCCGGACAGCCGCTTGATGCGCTTGCCGCGCACCTCGGACAGATCGACGGCCTCCAGCACGCGCCGCACCTCGCGCAGCCGGGCCCCGCGGTCGGTCAGCTCCTTCAGGATCGCCACGTAGTCGACGAACTCGAAGGCCGTGAAGTCCGGGTGGAACCCGGGGGTCTGGGGGAGATAGCCGAGCGTGCGGCGCAGCGCGAGGCGGCCGGAGGCGGTGCCGGGGTCGTGGCCGAGGGCGGTGAACTGCCCGCCGTCGGGCGGCACGGCGGTGGCCAGCACCCGCAGCAGGGTGGTCTTGCCCGCGCCGTTGGGCCCGAGCAGCCCGGTGACCCCACGGCTGAGCCGCAGCGAGACCCCGTCGAGAGCTGGAGTCCCGCCGAAGCGCAGGGAAAGGTCGGTGGCCGTCAGGGTGGCGGGGCCGGGACCGGGGCCGGGGTCGAGGTGCGTTGCGGTGGTCATATGGGGCTCCTGGGAATCCGAGTCCGGTCGGCGGGCGGAGGCAAGGGCGCGAGCGGGTGCGGGGGCGGGGGCGGGCGCAGAGTCGGGGCGGGGGCGCGGTGTCATGGCGTGCCGCCGTCCCGGAAGCCGGCCATGGGGCGGGCGTCGAAGCGGTCCCGGGCCTGGTAGAGGAGGAGTGCGGCGAGGGCCGCCACCGCTGCCGCGGCCGACTGGCCTGCCGTAGTGAAGGGGGCGAGCGTGTCGTGCGCGGAGGTCTGCGCCTTCGCCACCAGCAGCAGCGTGAGCCACGCGCCGCCGACCAGGACGGGTGCGACGACCGGACCCAGCCGGGCGGTCAGCGCGAGCCCGGTCGCGGTGAGGGCGAGCGCGGGCAGCAGCCAGGTCAGGGCCAGCAGCCCGTACCCCGGAAGGGCCAGCGTCGCCAGGCCGTTGAAGGCCAGGCCCGCGGTGAGCACGGCCACCGTACGGATCATCAGCAGCCGGAAGCCGTGCAGCGGGGCGACGACGGCCATCTCGTACGTCGGGTCCAGGGACGGGCCGTACGACAGGGCGACCCCGGCGAGCGGGAGCAGCGGGGCGAGTGTGAGGAACAGTGTCGGCTGGTCGGCCATGCGCACCGCCAGTACGGTCATGACCAGCAGGAACAGCACCGACAGCAGCCAGGATCTGCGCAGCACCGGCGTCGCGGCGAGGAGCCGCGCGGTGTGGTCGGCGACGCCGAGGCGCACCAGCAGCCGTTCGAGGAGGGCCGGCCGCGGTGCGTCCAGCTCCGCGTCGAGCCGCTCCCAGGCGGTGTCGAGCGCGACGGGGTCGGTGGCCCCGGCGAGCCGCTCCCGGCACTGTGCGCACCCGGTGAGGTGGGTGTCGGCGGACCACAGCAGGGGCGGCGCCAACTCGCCGTGCGCGTAGGCGCGCAGGTCCTCTTCAGCGACGTGCCATGTCATGCCAGGTCCTCCTTCGACTGCTCGTCCGACCGCTCGTCGCCCGGGCGGGCGGGCAGGCCCACCCCGCACACGTACCGGCTCATGCCAGCGCCTCCCGCAGTTGCTTGCGGGCGCGCAGGGCCCGCGTCTTGACGGTGCCGGGCGGGATGCCGAGCAGTACGGCCGCCTCCCGGGTGGTGAGCCCGTCGATGACGGTCGCCTGCAGGACAGCCCGCAGTTCCGGCGAGAGCCGGGTGAGGGCCCCGGCGAGGTCCCCGTGCTCCACCCCCGCGAGCACGCGTTCCTCCGCCGAGGCCTCGTCCCGGTGGCGCAGGCGGGCCAGCACCTGGCGCAGCCGGCCGCGTGCGCCGTCCCCGCGCACCGCGTCGACCAGGCGGCGCGAGGCAATGCGCCACAGCCAGCCGGCCGCGTCGGGGTGGCCCTCGTCGCGGTAGCGGGCGGTGCCCCGCCACACCGCGAGGAACGTCTCCTGAACGACGTCGTCGACTATCCCGGCGTCGGCGCAGCGGCCGCGCATGCGCGCGGTCAACCACGGGGCGTACCGCCGGTACAGCTCCTCGAAGGCGTGACGGTCCCCGTCCGCTGCGATGGCCCGCAGCAGCTCCCCGTCGCTTCTCGTTTCGCTCACATCCCCTCATCGGACCGGGCCCGCCGATCGGTTCACGGTTCGCCGCACGAGTTTTTCTTGACATGCGCACCGCCCTTGCACCACCCTTTCACTACTCAATTAGTGAAAGGGTGGTTGTCCAGTGGTCGAATACCGCATCGACCGGCACAGCGGCGTGGCCACCTACGTGCAGATCGTCCAGCAGACGAAGCAGGCCCTGCGCCTGGGCATGCTGCAGGCCGGCGACAAGCTGCCCACCGCTCGCGAGGTCGTCGAGGCGACGGCCATCAACCCGAACACCGTGCTGAAGGCGTACCGCGAGCTGGAGCGGGACGGGCTGGTGGAGGCCCGGCGCGGCCTCGGCACCTTCGTACGGCGCGGGCTGAGCACCGCCCCGGCCGACTCGCCCCTGCGCGCGGAACTGGACGGCTGGGCCGTCCGCGCCCGGGAAGCCGGCCTGGACCGCGACGACGTGGCCGCGCTCTTCACCGCCGTACTCGACGAGCGGTTCGCCGTTTCCACCCCGAACGAGCACCTCCAGGGAGATCCCTCATGACCGACACCGCCATGGCGGCGACCGCGCTCGGCAAGCGTTTCGGCCGGCGCGGGGGCTGGGCGCTGCGCGACTGCACGTTCCGCCTCCCCGCCGGGCGGGTCTGTGCCGTCGTCGGCCCCAACGGCGCGGGCAAGTCCACGCTCCTCGCCCTCGCCGCCGGTCTGCTGGCCCCCACCGAGGGCAAGGTCACCGTCCTCGGCACGGACCCGGCGTCCGCACGCGCGCGTGTCGGCTACGTCGCCCAGGACAAGCCCCTGTACCCGCAGCTCAGCGTCGCCGAGACGCTCCTCGTGGGCGCCGATCTCAACCCGGGGCGCTGGGACGCCGAGACCGCCGAGGGGATCGTCGCCGCGGGTGATCTCGACCCCCGGAAGAAGATCCGCGCCCTGTCCGGCGGCCAGCGCACCCGCGTCGCGCTCGCCCTGGCCCTGGCCAAGCAGCCCGAACTGCTCCTCCTCGACGAGCCGATGGCCGACCTCGACCCGCTGGCCCGGCACGAGCTGATGGGCACCCTGATGGCGCGGGCGGCGCAGTACGGCACGACGATCGTGATGTCGTCGCACGTCGTCGCCGAACTGGAGGACTCCTGCGACCATCTGCTGCTGGTCGGCGGCGGCCGGGTGCGTCTCGCCGGTGAGATCGACGACCTGCTCGCCGCCCACGCGCGCGTGAGCACCACCGTCCCGTTGGACGACTCCGCGGCCCAGGCCCCCGCCCACACCCCTGCCCAGGCCCCCGCCCAGGCCCCCGAACTCGCCCCGCACACCGTCGTCGAGTCGCGCGTCACCGGACGTCAGCTCACCGCCCTGGTGCGTCCGGCGGGCCCGCTCGACGACGACTGGCGCACCTCGAAGCCCTCCCTGGAGGAGCTCGTCCTCGCCTACCTGCGCAACCCGCAGGCCGCCCCGCTCGCTCCGGCCCGGCCCGAGGAGGCCGCCGTATGACCACGCTCACCCTCGGCTCGGACGCGACGGCCCCCGCCGCCAAGGGCGCCCCCGCACCCGGCACCCGCTGGCTGCTGCGCCTGCACCGGCCCGCCCTGTACGGGTGGATCGGCATCGTCGCCGTCCTCGGCCTCGCCCTGATATGGCTGTGGGGCCCGCTGACCGACACGGCGATCGAGGGCTGGCGGCAGTACCGCGCATGCGACTACGGCGAGGCCTGCCCCTACGACCAGAACGCGATCGTCCGCTACAAGAGCGTGTACATGTACACGACCGGCGCACTGACCGCGCTCCCCTTCGTCGTCGCGGCCTGGGCGGGCGCCGCCCTGTTCGGCCGCGAGCTGGAGCACGGCACAGCGCAGCTCGCCTGGACGCAGAGCCTGTCCCCGGTCCGCTGGCTGGCCACCAAGCTCGCCGTGCCCGCCGTCCTGGTCGCCGCGGGCACCGGTCTGCTGGTCACGCTGCACCGCCTGATGTGGTCCAAGGGCGACGGCCGGATCGACACCGCCAAGAACTGGCACGACAGCCTGACCCTGCACACCAACGGCCCCACCACCGTCGCCCTCGCCCTCACCGCCCTGGCCGGCGGCGCCCTCGCGGGCCTGCTGCTGCGCCGCACGCTGCCCGCGCTGATGCTCGCCCTGGGCTTCGTCGCCGCCCTGCGCGTGCTGGCCGACCTGGTCATGCCCCATCTCTGGCCGGCCGTCACCTGGGTCACCAGCATCGGCGACGGCTACCGGAGCGACGGCCTCCAGGTCGACTCGGGCCTGGTCACCTCCACCGGCAAGCACATCGCCGACCCCGGCTGCGGACCGGCGTCCATCTCCGACACCTGCGCCGCCCTCTACACCGAGCTCGACGCGACCGGCTTCTACACCTCCTACCACCCCGAGTCCCACTACTGGCCGCTCCAGCTGACCACGACCGCCCTTCTGCTGGCCGTGGCCGCCGCCGTCACCGTCGCCGCGTTCGTCCTGCTCAGGCGTACGACCGCGACCACCCCGCGCACCGGACGGGAGACCTCCGTATGACCGCCGTCGCCCCAAAGCGCAACCCAAAACGCACCCCGAAGAACACCCCGGAGAACACGGCGGACAGCGGGCCCGCGCGGGCTGCCCGCGGCGGCGCCGACGGCCGCGGCTCCTGGGGCGTCGCCCATGCCGTGCTGCGGGTGCACCGGGCCGCCCTCGTCGTGTGGGCGCTCGCCGTGGCGGGCCTGAGCGGCTGCCTGGTGTTCCTCACGAAAATCGCCGCCGCGGACGAGCGCGCGGCGGCGGAGGCCTGCGAACGGGCGGGCCAGGACTGGTGCGACTCGACGATGGGCTGGACCGGCTACAGCCCGCTGGTCGAGTGGATCGGCCTGATCACCGGCTTTCTCTTCCTCGCCGTCGCCGCCTTCGCGGGCAGCGCCCTCATCGGCCGCGAACTGGAGAGCGGCACCGCGCGCCTCGCCTGGACCCAAGGCGTCTCGCCCACCCGCTGGCTGGCCGCCAAGCTCGCCGTCCCCGCCCTCACGGTGTCCGTCGGCGCCACCGTCCTGGTCCTCGTGCACCGTTGGGCCTGGGCCGCCAACCAGGATCTGCTGTTCGACGACTGGTGGGCCGAGAGCGCTTTCCTCTCCCGCGGCCCAACCACCGTCGCGTACGCCCTCTGCGCCCTCGCCGTCGGAGCCCTGACCGCGCTCCTGCTGCGCCGGACGCTGCCCGCCCTCGCCGTCTCCATGGCCGCGACCGGCCTGCTCGGCTACGTGATGGCGCAGTTCCGGTACGCCCTCTGGCCCGCTGTGACCCTCACTTCGCCCACCCAGGACGTCGACCGTCCGGACACCGCGTGGGAGCTGGGGAACGGCGCCGTGATCCACGGTCGGCGCAGCCCTGACTTCGACATCTGGCAGTGCGACGCCGCGGTCGCCGAGGGCCGTCGCTGCCTCGACGACCTGGGGTTCTCCGGCACCTACGTCACCTACCACCCGGAGTCCCACTTCTGGCCGCTCCAGCTCGTCGAGAGCGGCATCGTCCTCGCGGTGGCCGCCGCCGTGACCGCCGCCGCGTTCGTGCTGCTGCGCCGCCGCACGGCCTGAATCCGCCGATCCCGGCCGATCAGCGCCGATCCCGGGCGGCTCACGGGGTGTGCACGTCCCTCCACAGGGGGAGGACGTACACACCCCGCGCGCGTGATCGCCCCACCGGGCGCCCTGCGACCCCCGCGAGCCTCCCCCCGATATCCCGCACGCCATGTCGCCGTAACCATTGGTTCAGACGACCTTGCGAGGCTCGGCGAATGAAGCCCGCCGTGCCCGAGCCTTCACCGCCTCCCGAGGGAAATCAGCCCCAGGGAAGCACCGCCGCGCTCCCGCCCGCACGTTCCGACGCGCCTGTATCACTGCTGGCGCGGAAGAATGGGTACATGAGCCAGCCAGAGACCCAGGCCGAGATCCAGCACGCGCAGCCCTCCGTGGGCTCCATAGCCGCCCACCGCCCGCACACCGTGGCTGCCGTGGTATCCGATCTGGAGCCCGACATCGACGCCGACCTCGACACCTACGAGGAGGCGCCGTACGACGGCCCCCAGCTGCCGCAGGGCCGTTTCCTGGACCGGGAACGCAGCTGGCTCGCGTTCAACGAGCGCGTCCTGGAACTGGCCGAGGACCCGAACACCCCGCTCCTCGAACGGGCGAACTTCCTCGCCATCTTCGCCAGCAACCTGGACGAGTTCTTCATGGTCCGGGTGGCCGGATTGAAGCGCCGCATCGCCACCGGCGTCGCCACCCGTTCGGCCTCCGGTCTCCAGCCGCGCGAGGTGCTGGAGATGATCTGGGCCCGCTCGCGCGAGCTCATGGCCCGGCACGCCGCGACCTACCACGAGGACATCGCCCCCGCCCTCGCGGAGGAGGGCATACACCTGGTCCGCTGGAGCGAGCTGACGGAGAAGGAGCAGGCCCGCCTCTTCACGCTGTTCCGGCACCAGATCTTCCCGGTGCTCACCCCGCTCGCCGTCGACCCCGCGCACCCCTTCCCGTACATCTCGGGGCTCTCGCTGAACCTCGCGGTCGTCGTGCGCAACCCGGTCAGCGGCAACAAGCACTTCGCGCGCGTGAAGGTGCCGCCGCTGCTGTCCCGCTTCCTGGAGAGCAGCCCGGGCCGCTACGTCCCCATCGAGGACGTCATCGGCGCGCACCTGGAGGAGCTGTTCCCGGGCATGGAGGTGCTGGAGCACCACGCCTTCCGGCTCACCCGCAACGAGGACCTGGAGGTCGAGGAGGACGACGCCGAGAACCTCCTCCAGGCCCTGGAGAAGGAACTGATGCGGCGCCGCTTCGGGCCGCCGGTGCGCCTGGAGGTCGAGGAGTCCATCGACCGCGAGGTGCTCGACCTCCTCGTCCGCGAGCTGAAGATCAGCGAGGCCGAGGTCTACCCGCTGCCCGGCCCGCTCGACCTCACCGGTCTCTTCCGCATCCACGGTCTCGACCGCCCCGAGCTGAAGTACAAGAAGTTCATCGCCGGCACGCACCGCGACCTCGCCGAGGTGGAGTCCGCCTCCGCCCCCGACATATTCGGCGCGCTGCGCAGCCGCGATGTGCTGCTGCACCACCCGTACGACAGCTTCTCCACCTCCGTCCAGGCGTTCCTGGAGCAGGCGGCCGCCGACCCGGACGTCCTCGCGATCAAGCAGACCCTGTACCGCACCTCCGGCGACTCCCCGATAGTCGACGCGCTCATCGAGGCCGCCGAGTCCGGCAAGCAGGTCCTCGTCCTCGTCGAGATCAAGGCGCGGTTCGACGAGCACGCCAACATCAAGTGGGCGCGCAAGCTGGAGGAGGCCGGCTGCCATGTCGTCTACGGCCTCGTCGGTCTCAAGACGCACTGCAAGCTGTCGCTGGTGGTCCGCCAGGAGGGCGACACGCTGCGGCGCTACTGCCACGTCGGCACCGGCAACTACCACCCGAAGACGGCCCGGCTGTACGAGGACCTCGGCGTGCTGACGGCCGACCCCCAGGTCGGCGCGGACCTCTCGGACCTCTTCAACCGGCTCTCCGGCTACTCCCGCCGCGAGACCTACCGACGACTCCTCGTCGCCCCCAAGTCCCTGCGTGACGGCCTGATCTCACGCATCGACAAGGAGATCCAGCACCACCGCGCGGGACGGCCCGCGCACGTCCGCATCAAGGTCAACTCGATCGTCGACGAAGCCCTCATCGACTCGCTCTACCGCGCGTCCCAGGCGGGCGTGCCGGTCGACGTGTGGGTGCGCGGCATCTGCGCGGTGCGCCCGGGCGTGCCGGGCCTCTCGGAGAACATCCGGGTGCGCTCCATCCTCGGCCGCTTCCTCGAGCACTCCCGCGTCTTCGGCTTCGGCAACGGCGGGGAGCCCGAGGTGTGGATCGGCAGCGCCGACATGATGCACCGCAACCTCGACCGCCGAATCGAGGCCCTGGTCAGGGTCACGGACACGGCTCACCGGGCGTCCCTGAACCGGATGCTGGAGACCGGCATGTCCGACTCCACGTCCTCCTGGCACCTCGGCCCGGACGGCGAGTGGATCAGGCACGCGACCGACGCGGACGGCGCGCCCCTGCGCAACATCCAGGAGATGTTCATAGACGCCCGGAGGCGCCGGCGTGGCACAGCGACACCATGACCTGACGGACCCCGCGACCCAGACCGCGACCCGGACCGCGACCGGGCCCGCGCCGACGGGGGACGCCCTCGCGGGCTACCTCCGGGCCCAGGCCACGGAGTTCCTCCGCGCACTGCGGCTGCACCGGGAGACCGGGGGCGCCACGTCGAACGGCTCGTCGGGCGGCGCGTCGGGCGGCGGCGAGGAGCACCGGGTCGACGCGGCGCGCGCCCTGCGCCGCTCGGCCCGCCGCATCAGCGGCAGCCTGCACACCTTCCGGCCCCTCCTCGACCACGAGTGGTCGGAGGGGATCCGCCCCGAACTGGCCTGGCTGTCGGGCACGCTGGCCCTGGAACACGCGTACGGGGCCCGGCTGGAGCGGCTGCTGCTGGCACTGAACCGGCTGTCGGGCTCCGCCCCGGTGCCGCCCCAGGCCCAGTCCCAGGCCCAGTCCCAGGCCAAGGCTCAGGCCAAGGCCCAGACCCAGGCGGCGGGCCCGGTCCGCACCGCCTCGGGCCCCAACCGGGCCGCCGCGCACCCGGCGACCCCGGACCGCGGCAACCTCACCGTGGGCGCGGCGAAGGCCGGCGCGCTCCTGGACCGCCAGCTCACCCTCGCCCGCACCCGGGCCCACTCCACCGCCCTCCAGGCCATCGGCTCCTCCCGCTTCCACGCCGTCGCGGACAAGGTCGCCGTCCTGGCCAGCGAGGTGCCGCTGGCGCCGGCCGCCCCCACCACCGACCTGTGCCCGCTCGCCGCGGCGGCCGAGGAGCGCCTCGTCGACGCGGTCGCCGCGCTGCCGCTGGTCACCGCGGGCCACCCGTACAACGCGGAGGCCCTGATCCACGGCCTCTCCCCGGACCCGGCCCCGCATCCGCAGGACGCGCCCTGGCACCAGGTCCGTCTGCTGCTGCGCCTGCACCGGTACGCGTCCGAGGTCATGCACGGCCACGGCACCCCCCTGGACGTCCGGCTGCTCACCGCGGGCCAGGCCCTCGACCGGCACCGGGACGCCTCGGAGGCGGCGTCGGCCGCGGCGCAGGCGGCCCGTACGCCCCGGATCGCTCCCGCGACGGCGTACGCGCTCGGTGTGCTGCACGCGGACCAACGGCACGACGTGGAGGCGGCCCGGTACGCGTTCCAGCGCGCGTGGCAGAAACAGCCCATCGGCACACCCTGACCGGACCCGGCGCACCCCGACCAAACAGGCGGTGAACCCCAGGTGCCCACACCAACCCCCCGAAACCGCCCGCCCAACACCCCCAACTCCCCCACGCCCACCCCCAACAGCCCGACAACCGGCGCCCCCGACAGCCAGACCGACACCCCAGACCAGACCACCGACAGCACCCCGGACCGCCCGGCCGGCGCCCCCCAACCCCCCACCCGCAGCACCCCGGACGGCCCCACCGGCCCCGGCCCCGTCGACCCGTCCAACGGCCCCGCCGACCAGTCCGCAAGCACCGCGGGCACCGCAGCCACCGCAAGGACCGCAGGTGCCGCAGGTGCCGCGGGTGCCGCCGACTTCTCCGTCGTTCAGGCGGCCGGTTGTGTGTTGTGGCGGCGGGCAACCGCGGCGGCGGGTGGGCTGGAGATCTGTCTGGTGCACCGTCCCAAGTACGACGACTGGTCGCACCCCAAGGGCAAGCTGAAACGCGGTGAGGACCCGCTCGTGGGCGCGCTGCGCGAGGTGGAGGAGGAGACGGGCCACCGGGCCGTGCCCGGCACCCCGCTCCCCACCGTCGAGTACGAGGCGAACGGCCGCCCGAAGCAGGTCCGCTACTGGGCGGCGGAGGCCGTCTCCGGCTCGTTCGTCGCCAATCACGAGGTTGACAGGCTGGTCTGGCTCCCTCCACCGGCTGCCCGCGACCGGCTCACCCAGCCGAGGGACCGCACGCTCGTGGACGCCCTGCTGCACGTCCTGCACCTGGCATAACGGGTGGGGACCCAGGGCGGGTCACCGGAATCGCCTCGTGTCCTCGACGTGAGCGTTCCGTGACCTAACCGCACCGTCCCCAGGGGTTCACCCGCCGTTCACCCGTGCCCGTAAGCGCCTTCACCTGATCTGCCTAATTTCGGCCTTACGCGGTGCGGCACGTGAACCGAAAGGACACGCCGGACCGACCAGACTTCGCACACTCCGCACGCCGCCGGAATTCAGGACGGCGGCTCCTGGAAGGATCTTCCCCAAGTGAAGCTTCAGCGCATGAACCGGCGGGCTCTCTCCCTCGGTGCTCTCGCCGTCTCCGGCGCCCTGGCCCTCACGGCGTGCGGCTCCGACGACACCGGCTCCAGCGGCAGCGGCAGCAGCTCGTCCGCCACCACGGCGGCCGGCTCGATCAAGTGTGACGACGCCAAGGGCCAGCTCCTCGCCGACGGCTCCTCCGCGCAGAAGAACGCGATCGACGCCTGGGTCAAGAACTTCACCCAGGCCTGCTCGGGCGTCCAGGTCAACTACAAGGGCTCCGGCTCCGGCGCGGGCGTCACCGCGTTCACGCAGGGCACGGTCGCCTTCGCCGGCTCCGACTCCGCGCTGAAGCCGGAGCAGGTCACCGAATCCAAGAAGGTCTGCACCGGCGGCCAGGGCATCGACCTGCCGATGGTGGCCGGCCCGATCGCCGTCGCCTACAACGTCGCGGGCGTGGACAACCTCACGCTGGACGCGGCCACGATCGCCAAGATCTTCGATGGCAAGATCACCAACTGGAACGACGCCGCGATCAAGGCGCTCAACCCCGACGCCACACTGCCCGACCTCAAGATCCAGCCGTACCACCGCTCGGACGAGTCGGGTACGACGGACAACTTCACCAAGTACCTGATCGCCGCCACCCCGGACAACTGGAAGTACGAGGGCGGCAAGGCCTGGCAGGCCAAGGGCGGCCAGGCCGCGGCCGGCTCCTCCGGTGTCGCCCAGGGCGTCAAGCAGACCAGCGGCGCGATCGGCTACATGGAGCTGTCCTACGCGAAGGACGGCCTCGGCACCGTCGCCGTCGACACGGGCGCCTCGGCCCCGGTGAAGGCCTCCTCCGACGGCGCCACCAAGGCCGTCGCCGCCGCGCAGGTGGTCGGCACCGGCAACGACCTGTCGCTGAAGCTCGACTACGCGACCAAGGCCGACGGCGCCTACCCGATCACCCTGGTCACGTACGAGATCGCCTGCGACAAGGGCAACAAGGCCGCGACCCTGCCCGCCACCAAGGCGTTCCTCCGCTACATCGCCAGCACGGAGGGCCAGGGCATCCTCTCGGGCATCGACTACGCGCCGATCCCCGACGCCATCATCGCCAAGGTCCGCACCACCATCGAGGGCCTGAGCTGATCTGAGCGGTGCGGTCCGGCACCGGGGGAACCCGGTCCGGACCGCACCCGTCCGGTGCACCGCCGCCAGGGGCCGCCCGCAGTCCGGCCCCACCCGAGCCGCCCACAACCCGCAGGCGGCTCCGCAGACCGGAGACCCCTATGGACATATCGACACAGAAGTCAGACACGGACGACACCCCTCCCCCCACCTCGATCCGCAAAGCCGAGCAGAAGGCCGCCGCCCGCGGCGCCACCCGTCCCGGCGACCGGATCTTCCTCGCGCTCTCCCGCGGCTCGGGCATCTTCCTGCTGGTGATCATGGCCGCCATCGCGGTCTTCCTCACCTACCGCGCCTCGCTCGCGATCAGCGAGGACGACGCCAACTTCCTCACCGCCTTCGAGTGGAACACCGGCCTGGTCCCGCCGAAGTTCGGCATCGCCGTCCTGGCCTTCGGCACGGTGGTCTCGTCGGTCATCGCCATGGCCATCGCGGTCCCGATCGCCGTCTCGATCGCCCTCTTCATCACGCACTACGCCCCGCGCCGCCTGAGCGGCCCCGTCGCGTACGTGATCGACCTGCTCGCCGCCGTGCCGTCCATCGTGTACGGCCTCTGGGGCGCGCTGGTCCTCGTACCGCACATGGACGGCCTGTTCGGCTGGCTGAACAACTACTTCGGCTGGACCGGGATCTTCTCGTGGGACGAGGGCGCCCCGCGCTCGATGCTCACGGTGGGCATCCTGCTGGCCATCATGATCCTGCCGGTCATCACCAACGTGAGCCGCGAGGTCTTCCGCCAGGTCCCGCAGATGCACGAGGAAGCGGCGCTGGCGCTGGGCGCCACCCGCTGGGAGGTCATCCGCATGTCGGTGCTCCCCTTCGGCCGCTCCGGCGTGATCTCGGCCTCGATGCTCGGCCTCGGCCGCGCCCTGGGCGAGACGATGGCCGTGGCCACCGTCCTCTCCCCGGACTTCGACATCCACGCCAGCCTCCTCAACCCCGGCGGCGGCACCTTCGCCCAGAACATCGCCAGCAAGTTCAACGAGGCGACAGAGTTCGGCCGTGACGCGCTCATCGCCTCCGGTCTGGTCCTGTTCGTCATCACCCTGCTGGTCAACGGCGCGGCACGATGGATCATCTCCCGCCGCAGTGAGTACTCGGGGGCCAACGCATGAGCCACGCAAGCGCAGTAGCCGACAAGACCCCCAGCACCCTGCGAGGCGCCAGCCTCCCGAGCTGGTCCCCGTGGGCCATCGCGGCCGGTTCGCTCGCCCTGGCGGTCGTCATCGGTCTGGTCGGCGGCCTGGACAGCGAGGTCCAGTGGGGCCTGATCGCCGGCGTCCTCTTCCTCGTCGGCACGTACGGCATCGCCGCGAAGGTGGAGGGCCGCCGTCAGGCCAAGGACCGGATCGCGACGAACCTGGTCTGGGTGGCGTTCCTGCTGGCGGTCGTCCCGCTGGTCTCCCTGCTCTGGACGACGATCGAGCGCGGCGTCAAGGTCCTGGACGTCTACTTCCTCACCCACTCCATGGGCGTGGTGGCGGACAGCGAGCCCGGCGGCGGCATCTACCACGCGATCCTCGGCAGCCTGGAGCAGGTCGGCCTGGCCACGGCGATCGGTGCCCCGATCGGCATCCTGACGGCCATCTACCTGGTCGAGTACGGCAAGGGCAGCCTGGCCAAGGCGATCACGTTCTTCGTGGACGTCATGACCGGCATCCCCTCCATCGTGGCCGGCCTCTTCATCCTCAGCCTCATGCTGATGCTGGACATGCAGCCCTTCGGCTTCGCGGGCTCCCTGGCCCTGGCGATCCTGATGATGCCGGTCGTCGTACGCTCGACTGAGGAGATGCTGAAGCTCGTCCCGAACGAGCTGCGGGAAGCGTCGCTCGCCCTGGGCGTGCCGAAGTGGCGGACGATCCTGAAGGTGGTGGTCCCGACCTCGATCGGCGGCATCATCACGGGCGTCATGCTGGCGATCGCCCGCATCGCCGGCGAAACGGCCCCGGTGCTGCTGTTGGTCTTCGGAAACCCGTTCATCAACTCGAACCCCTTCGAGGGTGCGCAGGCGTCGCTGCCGCTGTACATCTACCAGCAGTACTCGCAGAGCGCGGGATCGACGGCGGCCTACGACCGTGCCTGGGCCGCATCGCTCACGCTGATCGCCTTCGTGATGATCCTGAACCTGGTGGCCCGCGGAATCGCCCGCTGGAAGGCCCCGAAGACCGGTCGCTGAAGCGGCCACACAGCGACTGATCTGATCTGATCCGATCGGGAAGTGAAGTAGAGAAAATGGCCAAGCGAATCGACGTAAGCGGTCTGACCGCCTACTACGGGTCCCACAAGGCGATCGAAGACATCTCGATGACGGTCGAGCCCCGCTCGGTGACGGCCTTCATCGGCCCCTCCGGCTGCGGCAAGTCGACGTTCCTGCGCACGCTGAACCGGATGCACGAGGTGACCTCCGGCGGCCGGGTCGAGGGCAAGGTCCTGCTGGACGACGAGGACCTGTACGGCGCGGGCATCGACCCGGTCTCGGTCCGCCGCGAGGTCGGCATGGTGTTCCAGCGCCCGAACCCGTTCCCCACGATGTCGATCTTCGACAACGTCGCGGCGGGCCTGCGTCTGAACGGCAGCTACAAGAAGTCGGAACTGGCGGACGTCGTCGAGAAGTCCCTCAAGGGCGCAAACCTCTGGAACGAGGTCAAGGACCGCCTGAACAAGCCCGGCTCGGGCCTGTCCGGCGGCCAGCAGCAGCGCCTGTGCATCGCACGAGCGATCGCGGTCGAACCGAAGGTTCTCCTGATGGACGAGCCCTGCTCGGCCCTGGACCCCATCTCCACCCTCGCGATCGAGGACCTGATCGGCGAGCTGAAGGAACGCTTCACGATCGTCATCGTGACGCACAACATGCAGCAGGCGGCGCGCGTCTCCGACCGCACGGCCTTCTTCAACCTGTCCGCCGTCGGCCAGCCCGGCAAGCTGATCGAGATCGACGACACGGAGCGCATCTTCTCCAACCCGTCGGTCCAGGCCACGGAGGACTACATCTCGGGCCGCTTCGGCTGACCGAACCCCTCAAGTCCCCTCGCGGTGCTGCATGGCGGTGCCACCGCGAGGACGCAAAGAGCCCGCCCCCCGACAGGGGGGCGGGCTCACTGCTACCCCGGGGGGAAGAAAGTCACCAAACTTGGCGGCGTCAGAGCCAAGCCCTCAAGAGCGGACGGGCGAACACCCGGGGGCGCAGGGGGCAAAGCCCCGAGACGGGGTCAACCTCTCAACCCACCGAGTCGGGCGGGCGGGTCGGCAAACACCCGGGGGTGCAGGGGGCAAAGCCCCCGCCGGGGCCCGGGGCGAAGCCCCGAAACGAGGGCAACCTCCCAACCCACCGAGTCGGGCGGGCGGGTCGGCAAACACCCGGGGGTGCAGGGGGCAAAGCCCCCGCCGGGGCCCGGGGCGAAGCCCCGGGGTGGGGCAACCTCTCGGCCTACCGCGTCGGGCGGGTGGGTGGGCAAGCCCCTACAGAAACACCAGGTTCACAATCCAAAACGCACAAGCCGCAACCCCCGCAGCCGCCGGCATCGTAATGAACCACCCAAGGACAATGTTCTTCGCAACACCCCACCGCACGGCATTGACCCGCTTCGTAGCCCCCACACCCATAATCGCCGAAGTGATCACATGCGTAGTGGAGATCGGCGCCTTGAACAGAAACGCCGTCGTGAACATGATCGACGCCCCCGTCGTCTCCGCCGCGAACCCCTGCGGCGGATCAAGCTCAATGATCTTCCGCCCCAACGTCCGCATGATGCGCCACCCACCCGCATACGTCCCGAGCGACAACATCACCGCACAAGCGATCTTCACCCACACCGGGATCGGATCATCCGCCCCCTGGACATCGCCGATGACCAACGCCATCACCACGATGCCCATCGTCTTCTGCGCGTCCTGCAGACCATGCCCCAACGCCATGCCCGCGGCGGAAACGGTCTGCGCTATCCGAAAGCCCCGCTTGGCCTTGTGCGGATTGGCCCGCCGGAACATCCACAAAATGGCCGTCATCACGAGATAGCCGGCGACCAGCCCGACCACCGGCGAGATGAACATCGGAATGACGACTTTCTCGAGCACCCCGGACCAGATGACATCCGTCCCACCGGCGAGCGCAGCGCCCACCATCCCGCCGAACAACGCGTGCGAAGACGACGAAGGCAACCCGAAGTACCAAGTGACGAGGTTCCAGACGATCGCCCCGATCAACGCGGCGAAGAGGATCCCCATCCCCTTGGACCCGTCGGGAGTCTCGATCAACCCCTTGCTGACCGTATGAGCGACGCCGCTTCCGAGGAACGCACCGCCAAGGTTCATCACCGCGGCCATGGCCAACGCCGCCCGCGGCGTCAGCGCCCGGGTGGAGACGGACGTCGCAATCGCATTGGCGGAGTCGTGAAAACCGTTGGTGTAAGTGAATCCGAGCGCGACGCCGATGGTCACGACCAGAGCAAAGGTGTCCATGAAAGGTTCAGGACTCCTTGACCGCGATGGTCTCCACCGTGTTGGCCACGTGCTCGAAGGCGTCGGCGGCCTCTTCCAGCACATCCACGATCTGCTTCAGCTTGAGCACCTCGATGGCGTCGTACTTGCCGTTGAAGAGGTGGGCGAGCAGCTTCCGGTGGATCTGGTCGGCCTGGTTCTCCAGCCGGTTGACCTCGATCCAGTACTCGGTGAGGTTCTCCATGGTCCGCAGGTTCGGCATCGCCTCGGCCGTCAGCTCCGCCGCCCGCGACAGCACCTCGATCTGCTGCTCGACGCCCTTGGGCAGTTCCTCGACGTTGTAGAGGACGACCAGGTCGACGGCCTCCTCCATGAAGTCCATGATGTCGTCGAGGCAGGAGGCGAGCTTGTAGATGTCCTCGCGGTCGAAGGGCGTGATGAACGAGGAGTTCAGCTGATGGAAAATCGCGTGCGTGGCATCGTCACCAGCATGTTCGGCGGCCCGCATACGCTCTGCGATCTCGGCCCGGGCGGAGGAGTCCGCCCCGAGCAGTTCCATCAGGAGTTTCGAGCCCGTGACGATGTTGTCCGCGGATGCGGCAAACATGTCATAGAAGCTCGTCTCCCTGGGGGTCAGACGAAATCGCACGTGGGGTCCTCAAGATGCATCGGTTTCGGTCAGGCTGATGCTAGGCGCATCATCCGGCCACGGCTAATGGGCCGTCCCCCAGTGTCGCCCATGGGACAGAGCGAGGGGCAGGGGGGCGACCGGCGGCAAAGCGACCGACGAAGTGCCTGCTCGGGCCGTATACCCACGAGAGTTCGGTACGATATACCCAGTAG
The DNA here is from genome assembly GCF_053594615.1 of Streptomyces sp. NPDC001858. NCBI lineage: Bacteria > Bacillati > Actinomycetota > Actinomycetes > Kitasatosporales > Streptomycetaceae > Streptomyces > Streptomyces sp. NPDC001858. The sequence continues at coordinate 19,618 of NZ_JBSFEV010000035.1, read as the reverse complement.
GGGTATATGTCTGGAGCTGGAGCGCTGGAGGACACGATGACGACCACCGAGGCCGGCACGGAAGAGACCCTTGCCACGCCGACCCCCTCGACGGGCCAGGTCCACGGCTACCACAAACAGAAGGCCGAACACCTCAAGCGCCTGCGCCGCATCGAGGGCCAGATCCGCGGCCTGCAACGCATGGTCGACGAGGACATCTACTGCATCGACATACTCACCCAGGTGTCCGCCTCCACCAAGGCCCTGCAGTCGTTCGCCCTGCAGCTCCTGGAGGAACACCTGCGGCACTGCGTGGCCGACGCGGCCCTCAAGGGAGGCGACGAGATCGACGCGAAGGTAGAAGAAGCGACGAAGGCGATCGCCCGCCTCCTGCGCACCTGACCGCCACCCCAGTCAGGACCCGCCCCCAGCCCCCCGGCCCCCGCCCTCACCCACGCACCCACCCCTCACCCGCACAAACCCTCACCCACCCGCCCTCACGTACAGGCCCCGCCCTTCCCTTCCCCTTCTTCCCGCACCCGCAGCACCTGATCGATGCTCTCCAGGCTGAGCCGTTCCTCGCCGGCCGCGGAGGCCGCGATGATCAGCTCCCCGCACAGTTCGATCTCCGCGAGGGCCACGTGGTCCTGAACTGCCGTACCGCCGCCCGGAGCCACGCGCATCACCTCGTCTCTGCAGTCACCGACTTCCTAGAGTAGGGAGCGCTCTACACCGCGCGCATGGCACGGACGGGCTAGTCCTTGTGCCCACCCTGTGGCCGAAAACATTCGCTCAGGGGAGCCGGAGGCAGCTTCACTCGTCGGCGATCCGCCCCGCGTAGATGTCCCGCGCCGCGGGCAACCGCACATCGACGGCAGCCCCGAAGTCGTAGAGCAGGGTCGTGGAGGCGACCGCGACGGCCTCCTTCTGCTGCCCGTTGACGAAACTGAAGCGGTGCCGGACCTTGCGGATCCGCCCCTCGTCGTCGAGATAGACGTCGAACGGCACCCGCGCCGTGGCGAACCCTTTCGCCGCCGCCCGCAGCGAGTCCCGTCCGCCCACGGACGCGTCCTCGGCGGCCACCGCCAGATCGGCGGTCCCGCGATAGTGCCGCACCGCCGTCCCGGCCACCTCGGTCCTCCCCACGTACGTCGCCGTGCGCGTCCCGCGCAGCACCTCGGCGGCGGCGAACGGATCGGTGGCCCCGCCGGTCACCAGATTCCCGTCGGACAGGGCCGCCGTGTCCACCCGCACCCATTTGTCGGCCGGCACCCCGGCCCCCCGGTTCTTCATGAACAGGGCTCCGGGCGCGAGGAGTTCGGTGATCGGCCGGTGCTCGCTGGCCCCCGACGGATCCTGCGGCAGCAGCACCCTCAGCTCCCCGAGCTGCTTGCGGAAGTCGTACACGCCCTGGCCGCGGATGGTCACCCGGGTCCCGCCGGTGGCCATCTCCATCGACGTCCGGGCCTTCGAGGTGCCCGCTGCGACAAGGGCGTCGGCGGCCCGGTGCATCGTCTCGACGGGATCGGCGACCCGGCCGTCCTCGGCGGCGGCTCCGCCACCGGAACACCCGGCGGCCCCCGCACAGACCCCACAGACCCCCGCCACGATCCCCCACAGGACCGCCGCACCCACCTGCCTGCGCTGCCGCTCCGCCATGGTCTCGCTACCCCCAACCGGCACGTCCGTCACGGGCCCCTCGTCGTTCCGGCTAACGACGGCCGAGTGCCCCTCGTCACGCAGCGCCCGAAGCGTGCGACCGCCATACGGGTCTTTTACCGAACATGGGTAACGTTGTCGGTGTGACACAGCAGGACCGCTCGGCCCACCCCAACGCCGATGGGGAACACACCACCACGACCGTCGAACAGGGTCATTTCTGCCTGGCCCGCTGCACCTGCGGCTGGCGCGGCCCGGCCCGAAGAGCGAGAAGCATGGCCAGAACGGACGCGCAGCGCCACACGGACAACTGACTCACCGACCGATCGACGGGCCGACGAACGGACGTCACCATTCCGTCACCACCGCAAGCCGCTGGAACCTGTGACCTCATGCCCCCGTCTCGCTCCATGAAGTACATGAAACGAATGAAGAGCATGACGTTCATTACGTTCATGGAGCCGGCAGGCGGTAGCGGGACGAGGGAAGGCACAAGGACATGGAACGGCGTACGTTCATCGCAGGCGGCACGGCCGCGTTCGCGGCGGCAGTGACCGCCTGCAAGACGACCGTCGGCGGCGCGAACGGCCCGGCCTCGGCGACCGGAGCCGGTTCCGGCACCGGCACTGGCACCGGGTCGACGACCCCGTTCACGACCGCCGGCATCTCGGCCCCCGCCAACTGGACCGCGCTGGCCCGCGACCTGGACGGCACCCTCGTCCGCCCCGGCGAGGCCTCCTGGACCACGGCCAGCCAGCTCTACAACACCCGCTTCGACGGCCTCAAACCGGCCGCGGTGGCCTACGTCGCCCACGCCGACGACATCCGTACCGTCATGGCATACGCCCGCGCCCACAAGACGAAGGTCGCGATCCGCAACGGCGGCCACTCCTACGGCGGCTGGTCCTCCGGCGACGGCCGTCTGATCATCGACGTCTCCAAGCTGAACCAGGTCCGGGCGAGCGGCGCCTCGGCCGTGGTCGGCGCGGGCGCCAAGCTGATCGACGTCTACCGGACGCTCGCCGCGAAGGGCGTGACCATCCCGGCGGGCTCCTGTCCGACGGTCGGCGTCTCCGGCCTGGTCCTCGGCGGCGGCCACGGCGTGGTCTCCCGCGCCTACGGCCTGACCTGCGACAGCCTCACCCAGGCCACGATCGTCACGGCGGACGGCAAGCAGCTCATCGCCGACGCGACGACGAACAAGGACCTGTTCTGGGCGCTGCGCGGCGCCGGCAACGGCAACTTCGGCGTCGTCACGGAACTGCAGTTCAAAACCCACCCCGCGCCCCAGGCGGTGACGGGCTACCTCACCTGGCCCTGGGCGAAGGCGGCCGCGGTGGTGAAGGCATGGCAGGAGTGGGGTCCGTCACAGCCCGACGAGATCTGGTCCTCCCTGCATGTGGCGAACGCCACGGGCGGCACGCCCACCATCTCGGTCGCCGCGTTCTGCATCGGCACCTACGGCCAGCTCCAGAACGCGGTGGACCGACTGGCGGACCGGGTGGGCGCGCCGGCGTCGTCCGTCTCCCTGCGCCGCCGCACGTACGAGACGGCGATGGAGATCTACGCCGGCTGCTCCTCCTTCACCTCGGACGCGCAGTGCCATCTGCCGGGCTCGACGCCGGGCCGCTCCCCGCAGGGCGCGCTGGGCCGGGAGACCTACGCGGCCCGCTCGGACTTCTTCGACGTCTCGCTGACGACCGCCGGGATCCAGACGCTCCTGAAGCAGCTGACCTCGGTCCAGGGCGGCTCGGGCACCATCGCCCTGACGGCGCTGGGCGGCGCGGTGAACCGGGTCTCCCCCACGGCCACGGCGTTCGTCCACCGCCGCTCGCGCATGCTGGCCCAGTACATCGTGTCCTGGCGGGCGGGCACGGCGGGCACGGCGGCGCAGTCCTGGCTGACCACCGCCCACAAGGCGATGGCCCCGTACGCCTCGGGCGCGGCCTACCAGAACTACGCGGACCCGACCCTGCCGAACTGGCGCGAGGCGTACTACGGAGCCGCACTCCCCCGCCTGACCAAACTGAAGAAGCAGTACGACCCGAACGGCTTCTTCAACTACCGCCAGTCGCTATAGCCCTGAAGCCAGCAGCGCCCTGAAGCCCGGCAGCGCCCTGAAGCCGACCGCGCCCTGAAGGGGCGCGGGGAACTGCGCGACCAGCCACGACGGCGCCGCAGCAAAACGACGGCACAGCACGGCACATCGCAGCGCACCCAGCGGAGCGCTTACGCGGCGAGGTCGCGTTCCTCCGCGGCTATGTCCGCCCGAGCGCCGGGCACGAATCCGTCCCGCTCGGCGACCCGGGCGGCTCGGCTGCGCACCACCCAGCCGACCCGGGGCGACCGGTCGACGGCCTTCAGCACGGGGGTGAGCAGCATGGAGGCGATGGGCGACAGCAGCAGCGCGACGGCGGTCCCGAGCGCGAACCCTCCGATGACGTCGGTCGGGTAGTGCACCCCCATGTAGACCCGGCAGAACCCCTCCACGAGCGCGATCCCTATCCCCACCAGCCCGAACTTGCGGTTGGCGACGAACAGGCCGACGGCCATGGCCATCGTCAGGGTGGCGTGATCGCTCACGAAGGAGTAGTCGGTCTTGCCGGAGACGAGCACCTCCAGCCCCTGATGATCGATGAAGGGGCGGGGACGCTCGACGAATCCCCGTATGGGCACGTTCACCAGCACGGCGATCCCGGCGGCAAGCGGCGCCCACATGAGGGCGGCCACGGAGGACGCGGCCTCCTCGGCCCCGCCGCTGCGTCGCCGAACGCCCCACCAGCACCACACGATGAGCAGGATCATGGCGAGGAGCAGCCCGTACTCCCCGACGAACTCGACCACCCGGTCGAGCCAGTGCGGAGCGTCCTTGGCGAGCCCGTTGATGTCATAGAGCAGGTCTACGTCGGGGTTCGACCCGGAATCGGCGAGTCCAGCCATGGTGCTGCGGCCCCTTCGTCGTGTTCTGCTCGGCGCACCTCACATGCGCCCGCCTCAACAGGAACGCACGGCCCCCGTTGATACGTTCCACTCTCCACTGAATGATCACTCAGACGTTATCGAAGAGAGATAGATCCCCGCAGCTCAGAGGCCGGGTGGCGGCCTCTTTCACACCGTCGTGGGCAGCGCTTTCGCGCCATCTTCGGTGACCCGGGTGGCTCCGAAGTACTCCGCCGTGTCGATGGGGTCGAACCGGATGACGGCGCCCGTGTACGGCGCGTCGATCATGTACCCGCCTCCCACGTAGATCCCCACGTGGTGGATGGCCCGCGAGTCGCCGGGATCGGTGGAGAAGAACACCAGGTCCCCGGGCAGCAGTTCGCTCCGCTTGGGATGCGGCCCGGCGTTGTACTGATCGTTGGCGACCCGGGGCAAGGTGATCCCGACGCTCTCGTAGGCGGCCTTGGTCAACCCCGAACAGTCGAACCGTCCACCCTGGTCAGCGGTACCGTTCCCACCCCACAGATAGGGCGTCCCGAGCTTCTTCTGAGCGAAGTAGATGGCCCCGGCAGCCTGCTTGGAAGGATCCACCCGACTGACAGGCGCAGCAAAGCTCTTCTCGAGCGTCGTGATCGTCTTCACGTAGTTCCGGGTCTCCGCGTACGGCGGCACTCCCCCGTACTTGATGACCGCGTACGCCCCCGCGTTGTAGGACGCGAGCATGTTGTGGGTCGCGTCGCCGGGCACGTCCTTGACGTACGAGGCGAGCGTGCAGTCGTACGTCGCAGCCGACGGAATCGCGTCATTCGGATCCCAGACGTCGCGGTCGCCGTCCCCGTCGCCGTCGACGCCGTGCGTGGCCCATGTCCCCGGGATGAATTGCGCTATCCCCTCCGCCTTCGCCGGGCTTTTGGCGTTCGGGTTGAATCCGCTCTCCTGGTACAGCTGGGCGGCGAGCAGGGCCGGGTTGATCGCCGGGCAGAGGTTGCCCCACTTCTCCACGAGCCTCTGGTACGCGGCCGGCACCGCTCCCTTGGCCAGCCCGACGCTCGCGCCGCCCACGCCGTTGACGAGGTTCCCGGCGACGACGTACACGCCGACGACGAGCAGCATCATGAAGCTGAGCCCCGCCGCGGCGACGGAGCCCGCCGCGATCCACGTCCTACGCACCGTCAACCGCCCCTCGCCCACCGCGATTCCGCCCGCGTCAGTCTATGAGCTTCCCACCCGGAATCCGGTGCAACCGATGCTCTCGTAGTCGGACGGGCCGCCCTTGACGTGGTAGATGACCGCGGTCCAGTCGCCCGGGTCGTTGACCACGGGAATCGACGGGTGGACGGTGTCCTTCGAGATGTGACTCTGAAAGTCGTCGGGGTAGGTCAACTCGATGTACCCGCCGTCCTTCCAGTACGTGTAGACGTCCACAGGCTTGCTCGTGTAGCCGATGTTCTTGCTCTCCATCATCACTTCGTACGGCTTGCCCGTGTCGGCGTCGATCTCGTGCGGCGGCTTCACGCCCACCGAGACGTAGTACGGGGCGGGCTTCTCATCGTTGAGTTCCGCGTACTTGAACCGGAAGGAGATCTTGGCTCTCTCCGCGACGGTGGGGGAGTCCGGATCGTCGACGTCGCTCACGCTGGACTGGAGCTCCTTGGGCGGGCTGACGCTGCCGACCAGAGGGCATCTGCCGATCCCGTGCGCGGCGTCGTCGGGATCGGTCGACAGGGTCCAGTAGTCCCTGGAGATCCGGTCGTTCAGGATGTAGTCCGGCGCCTTCTGCGAACCGGCGCTCGCGCCGGGGGACGCGGAGGACGACGCGTCCCCGCCCGTCTCCCGGGCTTCGTTCCCGTCCCATGTCCTGAGCGCCACGGCGGTCCCCGTGCCCGCCACCACGGCGACCGCGAGGGCCACGATCCACGGCGTACGGCGCGTGCGTCGCCGCCCCGGAACGGCTGCCGGCGCGGCGGAGGGCGCGAGGGTCGGCACATACCCGGGTCCGACGGTCGGCACATACCCCGGGACGGCCGTGGGCACATACCCGGGTCCAGCGGTCGGCGCGTACGCCGGCGGGGTCGGCGCCCCGTGTCCCGGCGGAACCAACCCCGCCGCCCTGGCGGCCTGGAGATCCTGCGGCACGGCTTCGACGTCGCTGGTGAGCCGCCCGTAGAACGGATCCTCGGCGAGCGCCGAGGACACCGCGCAGCGGGCGATGACCTCGTCCAGCCCCGGCCGCTGCGCGGGGTCCTTGGCCACACAGGTCCGTATGAGCTCGGCCAGTTCCGGCTCGACCCCGCTGATGTCGATCTCCTCGTGGACCACCCGGTACGACACCGCGTGCGTGGGCCCCGAGCCGAACGGCGGCCGCCCCGTCGCGGCGTACGCGAGCGTCGCCCCGAGCGCGAACACGTCCGTGGCCGCCCCCACCTGATTGCTGATCAGCACCTCGGGCGCGGTGTACCCGGGCGTCCCCGGGGTGAGCCCGGTCTGCGTCAGGGCCGTGTCCGCCGCGCCGCGGGCGATGCCGAAGTCGATGAGCTGCGGGCCCTGAGCCGCGAGGATGACGTTCTGCGGTTTGAGGTCCCGGTGCGTCACGCCGTACGCGTGCACACTCGCCAACGCCTCGGCCAGAGCCGCGAACAACCGCCGCGCGGTGTCCAAGGGCAGCGGCCCCCGCTCCCGCACCGCCTCGCTCAGGGTCGGCCCCGCCACGTACTCGGTCGCCAGCCAATAAGGCGCCGTCTCCAGCTCGGCGTCGATGAGGTTCGCCGTGTAGGCGCTGCGTACCGCCCGGGCCGTCTCCACCTCTCGGCGGAACCGGGCCAGCGCCTCCGGGTGGTCGATGATCTCGTCCCGGATCACTTTGATCGCCACGAGCCGTCCACCGGGCGAGCGCCCGAGGTAGACCTGCCCCATGCCGCCCGCGCCCAGCCTCGCGAGGAGCGTGTGCGCGCCCATCCGCGCGGGGTCATGAGCCTTCAGTACATCCACCGAACCGACCTTGCCACACAGATCAGTTCACCCGGGAGACGATCCCCTCGCCCGACCCCCGGTGAGGTTTCTGTCGGTCGTCTCAAGGCCGCCCCTGGGGCGCGTCAAGCCGGGCCCATCGTTCGACCACGGATTGCCCACCCCTCACCATGATCGGGCAACGTACGCACAAAGGTTTCGGCATCGGTCGTACGTTCCACCCCGTGATATCCGAAGACGCTCCCCCCGGAACCGCCCGCCGCGCTCTTCTCCGCGGCGGCATGGCCGGCGCCCTGGCCCTCGGCGGCACCGCCCTCGCCACCATCCCCGCCTCCGCAACCCCCCACCCCACCGCGCCCCGCCCCGGCACAGCCGCCGAAGCCCTGCGTGAGCTGGCCGCCGGCAACCTGCGCTGGCGCACCTACCGCGAGCGGCACCCGGACGAGACCCCCGCCGTCCGCCAGAGCCTGACGACCGCTCAGCACCCCTTCGCCGTCGTCCTCGGCTGCATCGACTCCCGGGTGCCCCCGGAGCTCGTCTTCGACCAGGGCCTGGGCGACCTGATGACCGTCCGCACCGCGGGCGAGGTCCTGGACGAGGCCGTGCTCGGCAGCATCGCCTACGGAGTGCTCGAACTGGACATCCCGCTGGTCATGGTGCTCGGCCACCAGTCCTGCGGCGCGGTGAAGGCCGCCGTCCAGGCGGACCTGACCGGCGACGAGCTCCCCGCCCACATCCAGTATCTGGCCGATCAGATCAGCCCGAACATCGACCGCACCAAGGACGGCGACGCCCGCGTCGACTCGACCATCGACGCCAACATCCGAGCCGTCCGCGCCCGCCTCGCCGCCGAACCCGACCTCGCAGCGAAGATCGCCGCGGGCGAGCTGGCCGTCGTCGGCGCACGCTACGAGCTGACCACGCAGCACGTGCACCGCATCGCCTGAGCCCGCCCACCCCCTAGGGCGCCGAGGCCGCGTCCCGGTACAGTTCCGCCGCCTCGGCCCCAAGGACCACGCTGTACGAGATGTCGGCCGTGGCGCCGCCCTGCTCGTGGCCGCCGAGGATGCCGACGACCTCGTCGTCGCCGTTCACCCACGGGCTGCCGCTCGTTCCGCCGGTGAAGGCGGGGCAGTCGATGCGCTGCTGGGTGGGGTTGTGCGGGGTGGGCCGGTTGGTGCAGCGGATCGGCGCCTCGATCGAGGTGGGGTAGCCGGTGACGGTCACGGCCGTGGCCCCGGTGCGGGTGCCCGTGACGAACCGGTTGCCGCCGACGACGTCCTCGACGTCCTTCCCGCCCCGCTCCCCGAGCACGGCGAACGCGACGTCGCTGTCCTCGTCCTCCCCGTTCGCCCACCCGTCGGGCAGGACGACCCGCTGGATGCTCCAGACCCCGTGCGGAGCGACGCCGTCCCGGTACCCCGGCGCGAAGACGAGATCGCCGCCCCCGCCCCCGGCCCTGGCACGGGCCAGACAGTGCGCCGCGCTGACGATCAGGTCGTGCCGCGGGCTGTGCACCACGGACGCCGTGCAGAAGTGCTCACCGGCGAGCTTGCCGGCGTGCGCGTCGGCGGCGGTGAACAGCGTGCCGACCCGCGCGGTCTGCGCCGTCGCCACCGCGACGGCCGTCACCCCCAGGGGGCCGGGCCCCCCGTCGGCGGCCGCCTCGGAGGCGGAGGTGACGGCCAGCAGGACGACCGCACCGAGCAGCGCGTTTCGCTTCATCGGGTTCACTGTGTCCCACGAAGGTGAGAGAAGCCTCAGATACGTCTTCCGGCTCTTCCGGTCCTTCCGACGCTACCCGCACCCGGCCCGCACAACCTTCCCAGCCGTGCCCCCCCGACGCCGAGGCACCCACCCCACCGCAAGTTGTAAGTTGTTGGACCCACCTGCACAGAGCCCCTCGGCACTCACCCATGTGGGTGACATCGCTCATCACGACCCTCGAAAAGGACACCCCCGTGGCTGACATCCCCGCCGACCTCACCTGGACCCGAGCCGCCCCGCCGGACGCCACCGGACCCGGCCCCTGGTTCGAGATCGCCTTCGGCGAAGGGGACGGGGAGGACGACCCGCAGGCCCCCGTCTACCTGCGCGTGACCGACGACCCGGAGAACGTCGTCACGACCAACCGCCGCAAGTGGGACGCGTTCGTACTGGGCGTCCAGGCAGGCGAGTTCGACCACTTCGTGGAAGGACATCTCCCCGACCCTCCGCACGACCCTCCGCACGACCCCTCGTCGGCCTCCGCGTAGGTCAAGCCCCGGCCATCGCCGCACCATCCGCCCGCAACTGATCAGCAATCCCCCAACCCCCTTCGGTATGGCGGAAGTCAGGATTCCGCCGCCCGCCTTGTTGTCGCGTACTCAACAAGGCAACGTCGTCCGCGGGCCGCCGCCCGCACCACGCATCACCACCCGCACTGCCCCTGCCACCCCACTCCCAGGAGCGTGTACGTTGCGTACGACGACTGCCCCCGTCACCGCCGCCATACCCGGCAGACGACGCCGGCGCCTGCACCGCATCGGCGCCTCGGCCCTCGGCGCCGCCGCCCTCGTCTTCGCCGGTCTCGGCACCGCGGCGGCCCCAGCGAGCGCGGCCCCCACCGCCGCCCCCGCCACCGTCCCCACGGCCTCCTCGAAGGTGACCTGGGCGGCCACCCCCTGCGCCACGCCCAAGCACAAGGGCGACCTGGCCTGCCACTCCTTCCGCGTCACCGGCGGCATCACCGCCTTCCAGAAGCAGCAGGCCGAGGCCGACGGCGTCACACCCAAGGCCGCCGACGCCGCCACCCCCTCCGGCTACGGCCCGTCCGACCTCCAGGACGCCTACGGCCTGACGGACGCGGCCGCGAACAACGGTGACGGCGAGACCATCGCCGTCGTCGACGCCTACGACGACCCGAACGCCGCCGCCGACCTCGCCAAGTACCGTGCGTACTACGGCCTCCCCGCCTGCACGGTGGCCAACGGCTGCTTCAAGAAGGTGAGTCAGACCGGCTCGACGACCTCCCTGCCGACCGCCGACAGCGGCTGGGCCGAGGAGGAGTCCCTCGACCTCGACATGGCGAGCGCGGTCTGCCCGAACTGCAACATCCTGCTGGTCGAGGCGACTTCCTCGTCCATGGCCAACCTCGGCAAGGCCGTGAACGAGGCCGTGACGCTCCGCGCGAAGTTCGTCTCCAACAGCTACGGCGGCTCCGAGTCGTCGTCGGACACGAGCTACGACTCCTCCTACTTCAAGCACCCGGGCGTCGCCATCACCGTCAGCGCGGGCGACGAGGGCTACGGCGCCGAGTACCCGGCCGCGTCCAAGTACGTGACGTCGGTGGGCGGCACGGCCCTGTCGGAGAGCTCCTCCACCACCCGCGGCTGGACCGAGCAGGTCTGGAACACCAGTTCCACCGAGGGCACCGGCTCCGGCTGCTCCGCCTACGACGCCAAGCCGACCTGGCAGACCGACACCGGCTGCGCCAAGCGGACCGTCTCCGACGTCTCGGCCGTGGCCGACCCGGCGACCGGCGTCTCGGTCTACGACTCCTACGGCGTCACCGCCGGCTGGTACACCTTCGGCGGCACCAGCGCCTCCGCCCCGATCACCGCGGCCGTCTACGCCCTCGCCGGCACCCCCGGCAGCAGCGACTACCCGGCCGCGTACCCCTACGCCGCCGCCGGCACCTCCGCCCTGAACGACGTCACCAGCGGCAGCAACGGCACCTGCTCCGCGGGCGCGAGCTACCTCTGCACCGCCAGGTCGGGCTACGACGGCCCCACCGGCGTCGGCACCCCACAGGGCACGGAAGCCTTCACCGACTGACCCTCAGTCACTTCCATGGAAAACCCCCGAACGGGCCCCGGCACCCAGCCGAGGCCCGTTCGCCGTCCGTCGCCACGCCTGTGAGATGTTCGTCATGAGAACATCGAAACGTACGCTCACCCGACCAGCCGTCAGAACCGGTACAGGGCCGTGAAGTGGGCTAACGACGGAACCACACCACAGGTTCCGCACCCACCTCATTGCCCGGCGTGACCTGCCGTGATACACAGAGTGACTGTACGAGCCATTCGTACGAATCCCGCCCACCAATGACGCCAAGTCGACATACGACGGCGGCTTTGTCGGCGACAATAGGCGTGACCTCTGCACACCGGCAGGGGACTGCGGAACTACCCACCAGGGGCGGTGACTTACATGCTGTTTGCGGCCGACAAGGGCGATATCAACACCATCATCGGTGGGATCGCTCCGGACTGGGGGCCCTTCGGCAGCCTGGGCAACGAGGCCAAGGTGATGATCGAGGTCGTGATGGCGGTCGCCATCCTCCTCTGCCTGGGCATCGCCATCTGGGGCGCGGCCAAGCAACGCATCGGCGCGACCGCCCTGCGGGACACCTTCAGCGCGGAACAGGGCAAAGGCCTCATCATCGCGGGCCTGACGGGCGTCTTCATCATCGGCTCCCTGGGGACGCTGTTCACGATCGTGTACGGCATGGCCGTGTAGCCGCGTCCCCGCGCACCACCCCCAGTCCCGTCCGGGCACGCCCGGCCCGCCACCCCCACCCACCTGTCGTGCCCACCGGCTGAGGTTGCGTTTCCCTGATGTCCCTGATGTCGAGTCACCACACCGCGCCCGCGCGGGAACCAGCACGGCTACCGTCGTACTTCTACGCGTTCCGGTACGGCAGCGAGGGGGCGTTCGCGGCATGACTCCCGGCGACGAACACGACTACGGCGAATCCGCGCGCACCGACGAGGGCCACGGGTACGGCGGAACCCGCCTCCGGCTGCCCGAGAACGACCCCTACGGCGGTGCCCGCAGAGGCGGCCGCTCGTCCTCCCGCAGCCTGGTGACGGTGGTCGGCGTCGTCGTCCTCCTCATTGCGGCGATCGCCTTCGCGAACCGCGGAGGAGACGATTCCTCTTCGACGTCGACAAGCGGCGACACCGGCAACAAACCAAAGACTTCCAGCACAGCGGCAACCGGGACGAAGCCGGTGGATTCGAAGACGGGCGGCATCCCCTCGGGGTTCGCGCGCACCCAGCAGGGAGCCCAGTCGGCCGCCGCCAACTACGCGGTGGCGCTGGGCTCGACCGGCATGTTCCAGAAGGACAGCCGGCACGACCTCGTCGACACCGTCTACACCAGCGCCGCCGCGGCCAAGCTGCAGTCGGCCATGGACCAGGCGTACTCGGCGGACTTCCTTGCGAAGATGGGCCTCGACGCCGAGGGCAGGGCCCCCGAGGGCAACACCTTCGTCTCCCGTGTGGTGCCGGTGGGCACCACGGCCCAGACCTACTCCGACAGCACCGCCAAGGTCGCCGTCTGGTACCTGGGCCTCATCGGCATGTCCGGGACGACCTCCACCGACCCGGTCACCTCGTCCTGGAAGACCTGGACCTTCGACCTCGCCTGGACCGGCAGCGACTGGAAGATCGCCGACGACCAGCAGCAGGACGGTCCCGCCCCGGTCCCCGGCGACGACGCGGCCGCGACCTCCGACGAGATCAGCAAGGCCATCGAGGAGTACGGAGGGTTCACGTATGCCCGGTAAGCCGCGCCGCCTGCTCAGGCTCGCCGGAGTCGTGACGGCCGTCCAGACCTCGGCCGTCCTGCTGGCCACCCGCGCCTTCGCGGCCCCCACCCCGTCGCCCTCGCCCTCCCCCTCGCCGTCCGGCAGCCTGGACTGCAGTCTCATCTCCGGCGAAGCCAAGAAGTACTGCGAGAAGGGCAACGCGGACTCGGGCGCCACCACCAACCCCGGCGTCTCCGACACCCTCGACCCCCTCTCCTCGCTCGCCAAGGGCTGTGCCGACGCCGCCGCCTGGACCGTCGACAAGCTCAGCGAGGCCGTCAAGGACACCGCGAACGTCGACTTCACCAACGAGCGGTTCCTCAAGCAGTACGCCGTCGTCTTCGCCGCCTCGACCGTCCTGACCCTCCTGCTGTGGCTGCTGGCCGTCGCCAAACGCGCAGTGCGCGGCGTGCCGCTCACCACCGCCATCGGCGAAGCCGTCGGCTTCCTCTGGCTGACGGTCCTCGCCTCCGCCTTCACCCCCCTCATCCTCTACACCGTCGTCTCCGCCACGGACGGCATCACCGACGTCCTCGCGAAGACCACCGGCAACCAGACCGACACGTTCTTCGGCACCTTCTCCGAGGCCCTCGAAAAGGGCGAGAACATCGGCGGCGGCCCGATCATGCTGATCGTCGTCTCCATGGTGTCGATCCTCGCCGCCGGCGTGCTCTGGCTGGAGCTGGTCCTGCGGGCGGCCCTGCTCTACGTCGGCGCGCTGCTCGGCACCGTCGTCTACGCGGGCCTCGTCGACAAGCACCTGTGGAGCCACGTCCGCCGCTGGGCCGGCATCATGATCGCCGTCATCCTGGTCAAACCGGTCATCGTGATCGTCCTCGGCCTCGCCGGGGCGCTGTCCGCCGACGACGGCCCGAACGCCTTCTCCGCCGTCGTCTCCGGCCTCTCCATCATCCTGCTCGCGATCTTCGCCAGCGCGATGATCTACCGCTTCGTCCCCGGCTTCGGCGACGAGATCGCGAGCGGCCGCAACAACCGCATCATGCAGGGAGCCGAGGGCAAGGCCGCGGCCGTCATCAGCTCCCCGGCGACCCTCGTCGCCCAGGGCATCAAGACGCACAGCTCCCGTGCGGACAACAACGGCGGAGGCGGCCAGTCCGGCTCCTCCGCCGCCCGCCCCGCCAACCCCGCATCCGGCGGGGTCGCCGCGCACAGCTCGCGCAGCTCGAACGGGGGCGGCGGATCTGTCCCCTCCGCCGCACCCGCGCCCCGCGCGAGCAGCCCGGTCAACACCCCGCACGCAGGCAACACCCGCAACAGCAGTACCAACCGCACGGGAGGTGAAGGGCGTTGACGACCGAGTCCCATGTGTCCCACGGGATCACGCCCCGCCGTACATATCTGATCGGCCGCGCCCGGCCGAACGCGATCGTCGGCCGCAACCGCGAGACCGGCGAGATCGCGCTCATCGTCGTCGGCGCGTTCCTCGGCATGATGTGCGGCCTCCTCGTCCCCGTCCTCGCCCTGCGCATCGTGCTGCTCAGCGGCTTCCCGATGCTCGGACTGGCCGCGGTCTACGTGCCGTACAAGCACCGCACCTTCTACAAGTGGTTCGAGATCAACCGCAGTTACAAGCGCACCCTGCGCCAGGGGACCACGTACCGCTCGTCCGCCGCCGAGGCCGGCACCCGCATCGACGGCCAGGAGATCGAGATCGGCCCGCCCCCGGGCATCGGCCGCATCAGCTGGCTGGCCGCCCCCTTCGGCCCCGACGAGATCGCCGTCCTGCTGCACGCCGACCGCCGTACGGTGACGGCCGCCATCGAGATCGAGGGCCCGGGCGTCGGCCTGCGCGACAGCGAGGACCAGGAAGCCCTGGTCGACCGGTTCGGCACCCTCCTCAAGCATGTGGCCAACGGCGACGGCTTCGTCACCCGCCTCCAGATGCTCGCCCGCACCCTCCCCGCCGACCCCGACGCCCACGCCAAGGACGTCGCCGTCCGCGGGGACGAGAAGTCCCCCGACTGGCTGGCCCGCTCCTACGACCAGCTCCAGTCCATGGTGTCCACCAGCAGCGAGCAGCACCGCGCCTACCTCGTCGCCTGTATGCACTACACGCGCGAACTGTCCGCCGAGGCGCACGCCATGGCCCGCGCCGCCCGCCCCCAGTCCGGCCGCAAACTCGACCGCGACGCCGGTCTCGCCGTCGTCATGGCCCGCGAGCTGACCGACATCTGCTCCCGGCTCCAGGAGGCGGACATCCGCGTCCGCCAGCCCCTCGGCCAAGGCCGGCTGTCCTCCCTCGTCCACTCCATGTACGACCCGGACCACCCCATCGACCACATCCAGGCGATGACCAAGCGCAACGCCTGGCCGGCCGAGCTCGACGCCATGGAGCCGACGTACCTCCAGGCCAAGACCCGCGAGTCCTCCACCCGAGCCCCCTGGTGCCACGCCACCGCCTGGGTGAAGGAGTGGCCGATGACCCCGGTGGGCGTCAACTTCCTCGCCCCCCTGCTCGTCCACACCCCCGACGTCATCCGCACGGTCGCCGTCACGATGGACCTCGAACCCACCGAGGTCGCCATCGAGCGCATGCTCACGGAGAAGACGAACGACGAGGCGGAGGCGAGCCGCGCCGCCAAGATGAACCGCACCGTCGACCCTCGTGACGTGGCCGCCCACGGCCGCCTCGACCAGCGCGGCGAGGACCTCGCGTCCGGCGCGGCCGGCGTGAACCTGGTCGGCTACATCACCGTCTCCTCCCGCAACCCCGAGGCCCTCGCCCGCGACAAGCGGACGATAAGGGCGTCGGCGGGCAAGTCGTACCTGAAGCTGGAGTGGTGCGACCGAGAGCACCACCGGGCGTTCGTGAACACCCTCCCGTTCGCCACCGGAATCCGAAGGTAGGGGCTGATGAGCTGATGCGGGATCCGCTGTCCGTCCTCACGGACTCCTTCACCTCCTTCCTCTTCGGCAAGGTCGAGACGACCCGGCTGCCGGTGCGCACCTCCACGGGCCAGGCCCAGGCCGTCTACCTGCCCACGGCCGCCCCCGGCCTCGGCGACTCCGGCGTCATCATCGGCCGCGAGGTCTACTCCGGAAAGGGCTACATCTACGACCCCTTCCAGCTGTACGGCCAGCAGCTCCCGGCCCCGCACTGGCTGGTCCTGGGCGAGTCCGGCAACGGCAAGTCGGCCCTGGAGAAGACCTACGTCCTGCGCCAGCTCCGCTTCCGCGACCGCCAGGTCGTCGTCCTGGACGCCCAGGGCGAGGACGGCGTCGGCGAATGGAACCTCATCGCGCAGGCGCTGGGAATAACCCCCATCCGTCTGGACCCGATGGCCGCCCTGGACATGGGGATCCGCCTCAACCCCCTGGACCCGTCGATCACCACGACCGGCCAGCTGGCGCTGCTGCGCACCATCATCGAAGTCGCGATGGGCCACGGCCTCGACGAGCGCTCCGGCTTCGCCCTCAAGGTCGCCCACGCCTACGTCAACGAGACGATCGTCGACCGCCAACCGGTCCTGATGGACATCGTCGAACAACTGCGCCACCCCGAACCGGAGTCGGCGGAGGCGATGAACGTCGCCATAGACGACGTACGGGCCTGGGGCCTGGACGTGGCACTCGTCCTGGACCGCCTGGTCGACGGCGACCTCCGCGGCATGTTCGACGGCCCGACGACGGTCGGCATCGACCTGGACGCCCCCCTCATCGTGTTCGATCTGTCCCACATCGACCGCAACTCCATCGCCATGCCGATCCTGATGGCGATCGTCGGGGTCTGGCTGGAACACACCTGGATCCGCCCCGACCGGAAGAAGCGCATCTTCCTGGTCGAGGAGGCCTGGCACATCATCAACAGCCCGTTCGTGGCCCAGCTGTTCCAGCGCCTGCTGAAGTTCGGCCGCCGGCTCGGCCTGTCCTTCGTCGCGGTCGTCCACCACCTGTCCGACGTGGTCGACGGAGCGGCGGCGAAGGAAGCGGCCGCCATCCTCAAGATGGCGTCCACCCGCACCATCTACGCCCAGAAGGCGGACGAGGCCCGAGCGACCGGCCGGGTCATCGGCCTCCCCCGCTGGGCGGTGGAGATCATCCCGACCCTCACCCCCGGCATCGCGGTATGGGACGTCAACGGCAATGTCCAGGTCGTGAAACACCTGGTCACGGAGACGGAACGCCCCCTCGTCTTCACCGACCGGGCCATGACGGAAACCTCCGCCGAACAGGCGGCCGCCGACGACGACGCCCTGCTCGCCGCCGAACTCGAACAGGAACGACGAGCCGCGGCCTTCATGGAACAACACCTGGCCGACCTGGACGGCTCCTCCGAGTCGACGGTGGCATAGGCATCGGTGTAGGCGCAGAGGGACGGGGTTGTCATGAGACCGGGTGACGAGCAGCGCGGCCAGCGCCAGGGAGGCATCCCCGACGGGCTGCTCGTCGGCATACTCGCCTTCCTGCTCGGCATGACCCTGCTGGTCTGGACGGCGACCGGCCTGGCAGCCCTCTTCGCCCACGGCTCCTGGCCCGCGGGCGTCACCTTCACCCGCACCCCCCTCGCCATGCGCCACCTCGTCGCCGAGCCCCACGACATCCCCGGCGCCTGGCCGGAGGCAGCGGCGGCGGACCTCTCGGGCTACGGACTCTTCTGGGGCCTGTTCATCAGCGAACTGATGATCCTCTTCGTCCTCACGGTGTTCGGGATAGGGACGGTGGCCCGATGGCGCACGGTACGAGCGAAACACAGGACGACACCGCAGGAACCGCCCGCACGTGAGGCACCTGCGCACGAGGTGCCGACGTACGACGTACCGACGCCCAGAACAGAACCGGCCCCTGAGCCGGCGCCGGAACCGAAGCCGCTGAACCCTACGCCGGCGCCGATGCTCACACCGGCGCCGATGGAACCTCTCGGCCCGGTCGTCTACGGCCCCCCGGCCACTCGGATCGGCGCCGCGGCCCAGGCCGTCCGAGACGCCGAGGGCCCCGCCCTCGTCCTCACCTCCGACCCGGCCCTCTGGCAGGACACCAAGGACGCCAGAGCCAAGCTGGGCCCGGTCCACCTCTACGACCCCACCCACCGCTGCGACACCCCGGCCCGCCTGCACTGGTCCCCCACCGCAGGCTGCGAGGTCAAGGCGACGGCGGCAGCGAGAGCAACCGCCCTCCTGACCCCCGTACGCCCCACCGCCCGCCTGGACCAGACGGTCAGCGAAACGGCGGAAACCCTCCTGCGCAGCTACCTCCACGCCGCCGCGATCGACGGCCGCACGGTCCGCCACGTCCACCGCTGGTCCCAGGGCACCGGCATCCAGGAAGCGGTCCGCACCCTGCGCACCCACCCCAAGGCGGCCCCGGGCGCGGCCGGCGAACTCGAAGCCGCCCTGACCGCCCACCCCGAACGCCGGGACATCGCCCAGGAACTGACGGCCCGAGCCCTCTCCGCCCTCTCCACGGTCAATATCCGCGAGGCCTGCACTCCCCATCGAGCCGATGCCCTCGGCTTGGATTCCTTCGTGGACGAGGGGGGAACGCTTTACGTGGTCGGCGAATCCCTCGAGGACCCCAGGACAAACCCAGGCGCGATGCCCCTCCTGACGGCCCTCGTCTCCAGCGTGGTCGAGCGCGGCCGGACCATGGCCGAACGGTCACCCGCCGGTCGCCTCGACCCACCACTCACACTCGTCCTCGACGACGTGGCGGCCGTGGCCCCGATCTCCCGGCTCCCGGAGCTACTGGCCACCGGAGCCGACCGCGGCCTCCCCACCCTGGCCCTGCTCCGCTCCCGCGAACAGGCCCGCTCCCGCTGGCCGAACGCCGAACTCCCGGTCTGACCTCACTCGCGCTCCAGGGCCAACTCCAACTCGGTCTCCCCTTGAGCCTGCGGCAACGGCACTATGACTCCGGTCGGCTCGAACCCCGCCTTCCGATAGAACCGCTGTGCCCGCCCGTTCTCCTCATGCACGATCAGCCGGACACGCTCGGCACCCTGCGCCCACGCCCACTCCAGGCCGGCGTCGAACAGCACCTCGGTCAGCCCGATGCCCCGGCACTCCGGCTGCACGAACACACCGACGATGTGCCCCTGCCGCCGCTCGACGTCGAACCCGGCCCAGTCGGACGTCCCGGCCTCTTCCAGGAGCACGGTCAGGGTCGCGACCCACTCGCCGTCCGGCCCCTCGGCGATGATCTGCTGAGCCCCGCCGGCGCCCTCGGCAACGCCCACAGCCCGCTCCTGCCAGAAGGAGTCCGGCCGGGCCGCGGCAGTCTCGTAGGTCTCGAGAAAAGCGAGATGCGCGACCGGATCCCGCAACGCGACGAGCCGCAGTTGCTTTGCCGCAGCCCATTCGTCGGCCCGTATGGAACGGATCTTGTAGTTCATGCGGACCACGGTAGCCGAAACGCAGAAAACCCCCGTACCGAATTAACGGTACGGGGGTTTCTATAATATTTGTTCGGCGGTGTCCTACTCTCCCACAGGGTCCCCCCTGCAGTACCATCGGCGCTGTAAGGCTTAGCTTCCGGGTTCGGAAT